>NZ_CP013002.1:1582045-1908068 GCF_001414055.1 Caulobacter henricii
GCGCGTCGTCCGCGTGACCTGGCCCATCGTCGAGATCGAAGTCTCGGCCGCCCCGCGTGACGGGGCGCAGGCCGCCTACGGCTTTCGCTTCGATTGCACGGGATATCCGCAAGAGGCGCCGACCGCGCGCCTCTGGGACATCGAGCAAGGTAAAGTGCTCGCCTTCAACCGCTGGCCCACGGGTCGCCGTCGGGTGCCCGCCGTCTTCCGCACCGACTGGCGCGACGGCACGGCGCTGTATTTGCCGTGCGACCGCAACAGTTTCCCCGGCCACGACAACTGGCGCGCGGAACACCCGGGCCAGATCTGGCGGCAGGACAAAGGCATCCAGCTCTACCTGGAAGCCCTCCATGAACTTCTCAACGGCTCTGACTACACGGGAGTGCGCGGTGGCTGACGAACTCATCATCCCTCGGGGGCAGTGGCTAGGCCTGATGTCGGAACTCCGCCGCCGTGGCGGCGGGCGCACCGAAAGCGGGGCCTTTCTCCTCGGCCGCCGCGAAGGCCAGCGCCGCTTCTTCCGGGCGGCCGTCTTCTACGACGACCTGGATCCGAACGCGTACAGCAGCGGCGTCTGCATCCTGTACGCCGACGCCTTCGAGCGCCTCTGGGGCTTTTGCCGGGCGCATGGCCTGCAGGTCCTAGCCGACGTGCACACCCATCTCGGAGACTCCTTCCAGAGCGAAGCTGACCGTCGCAATCCGATGGTCGCCCGGCCTGGCCACCTCGCGCTCATCGTCGAGCGCTTCGCGAGTGATCCGGTATGGCGCCACCGCACGGGTGTCTACCGATACGAGGGCTCGCATACCTGGACCAACCTGAGCGGCTGGCGCGCCCGCCGTATCCTCAACACGGGGACCTTCGCCTGATGAACAAGACCGATATCCGGCCCGACACACTGCACCGTGGTGTCAAAATGGTGTTGGACAGCGGCGAGGCCGACACGGTGGAAGCCGCCTACGCCCTCTTCGAAACCTATCGCGTTTCGATTGGCGTCGGCGGAGGCGTCGCCCAAAGCCGAGCAGGGCAAGCGGCCCTGCTCACCATGGTCAACACGGGACGCCGGGCCCTCCTCGGCGGCGTGAAGGTGGTTGGCGACCTCCAGGTTCCGCTCCTCGTCCAATTGCCCGAACTGGGTTTGACCCTCGGCGACGCGATCCACGCCCTAGGCGGAACGCACGCGCCGGAGGTGGATCAAGGGTCGCCGGTGATCTGGCTGGGCGATGACGCCCCGGCCGGTAGCCTGCAAGTGACGTTCGGCGACTGGCGCGGCGGTGTCTTCCCTGCTGGCGAGGCGAGCCGCCTGGCTGAAGGCAAGCACGACACGCCGGCCGCCGTCCTGGCGGGCGCGCTTGCGGTCGCCGAGGTCTTTCAGAAGCTGCGCGGCAACCCGATGGCGACGGAGCGCGAAATCGGCCTGTCCCTCTGGGATCCGCAGGCGCCGTGGCGCGAGGCGGCGGGGCCGGACACCTGGGTCGCGCCTTCGAAGCTCTGGGTGCTTGGTCTTGGCCACCTGGGTCAGGCCTTTCTATGGGTACTTGGCCTCATGCCGTTCGACGATCCGTCGAAAGTCGAGCTGACCCTCCAGGATTTCGACCTGCTGGCCGCGGCTAACGACAGCACCTCGGTGCTTACCGGCCCTGGCCGCGAAGGCGTCCTGAAGACGCGTGAGATGATGTCCTGGGCCGAGGCCCGTGGCTTCCAAGTACGCCTGGTGGAGCGCCGCTTCGCTGGCGATGTAGCGCTCGACCATGGCGATCCTCGGGTGCTCTTCTGCGGCGTGGACAACGCCGAGGCGCGGGCGACCCTCGAGGATGCCGGCTTCGATCTGGTCGTGGATGCCGGCCTTGGCGCTGGCCCCCAGGAATACCTCGCGATGCGTATCCAGACGTACCCAGGGACGATAAGGGCCCGAGACCGATGGGGCGGCGTGGTGAGCGCCCGCAGTGAGGAGGCCCAACGTCTTGCCGCCCACAAGGGCTACCGAGAGCTGACTGAGCGTGGCGTCGACGCCTGCGGGCTTCTCGAGATCGCGTCCCGAACCGTCGGTGCCCCCTTCGTGGGCGTTGTCGCCGCGACGCTGTCGCTGATGGAGATCGCTCGCCGGCTGAACGGTGGGCTCTCGCTGGAGGTCCTCGATTTGACGCTGAGGAATGTCCCTGGTCGCCAGGGTGTCGAAGGTCAGGCCCTGCGTCGATTCAATCCGGGGTTCGCAGAGCTGCGCAACAGGTGACGCACCTACTGGGCAACCCAAGCCCAGAATGTCAGGGGCGACCAACCGCCTGCAGGGGTCGCAGGACGCGCGGGGCGTGCCGGCCTCGCGGGCCGCGCCGGCCTTGCGGGCCGTGCAGGTCGGGCCGGACGGGCAGGCCGAGCTGGACGCGCGGTTCCAGTGACCTGTTCCTTTGGATTCCATGCGACGGGGCGACCCGATTGATCTCGGAGGAGAAGCCCCGCAACAGGGCCTAGCCATCCACCGCTTTCCGCAGACCACGCGTGGTTCGCGGTAATAAATGCGACCCAACCCATTTCGGTGTTGAAGATATTCTTCCCCGGATCAATCCACCCTACCAACTCACAATCCTTGTCAAATAGCGCGTTCATCGACTCCTCCGCCCTCCTGCTGCCAGAAGGTCGCCAGGGTTGTGGGACGACGTCAATGCACGGAAGCGAGGCCCTCTGGCTAGTAGGTGCGAAAGTCCGATTTCCGGCGGCGTACGCATGTCCGCTTCTGGCGCGAGCCTGTCGCGGGTTCGGACGTGTTCAGCAACCCAGGCCGGAGAGGTGGACAGCGTCGGGCTAAGGATCTGAAGTAAGCGGCGCGTGGAGGGGAGGCTGGGCGAAATCCGCGAGATTCCGCCCAGCCCATTTGAACTCAGGTCGCGGATTTCAGCGTGAAGCGGACCCCTTTGTATGTCCTGACGGGATTGCCGCGTTCCAGTTGCTGGTGGAGGTTCCACTGCGATCGGCGGGCCTTGTCGCGTGACGCGCCCCGTTGTTCTTCAATCATCATGGCAAGCTTCAACCTCGCCAACTTGCGGTTGGCGTGTTGAGAGCGCTGTTCCTGCGCGGTGGCGACAAGGCCGGTGGGGCGGTGGGTGGCGCGCACGGCGCTGTCAGTCTTGTTGACGTGCTGGCCACCCGGACCACTGGCACGCAGAGTCTGGTAGTCGATGTCTTCGGCCTTCAAGTCGGGGACAAGGTCTAGCTCTGGCGCAAGGGCGACGCCCACGAACCAGTTTCTGCGATTGTGGCCAGGCCGAAACGGACTATCGCCAATCCACAGAACCGTGCCAACCCGTCCGGCGATAAACGCTGGCGCCTGGTCGCCACTGACGCGCATCAGCAGCGATGAGGGTAGATCCTCAGCGCCTTCCAGAACCTCGCAGACGACACCATGCGCCCGGGCTTCGCGGGCGTAGGCAGTCGCCAATTGAGCGACGACCCAACGACATTCCTCCGGTCCCTGCCCAGACGTCAGGTGCAAGATGACTTCGCTCATGACGTCGCCCTCGTCTTGTAGTTGAGCAGGGGGCGCAGCCGCGCGATGACGCGCACCAAGCCGGCGTGTTCCAGGTCCGCCACGACTCGCTGGATGTCCTTGTAGGCCTGAGGCGCTTCCTCGTAGATCAACCGGCGATCCTCGCAGATGACTTGGCTGCCGAGCGCCGTGCGCTGAAGATCAGCGATGCGGAAACGCTCGGACAGTCTTGCGTGCGCGTCCGAGCGGCTCCACTTGCGACCCGCACCATGGGCGAGCGAGCAAAGGGCCTGGTCGGCGCCGTCGGCGATGGGTTCGACCAGGTAGCTGAAATCGCCGCGCGATCCCGGAATGGCGACCAGCCCGCGATCGCCCGGGGCGGCGCCCTTGCGGTGCAACCACCCGCCAAGGTGGGACGTAACGCAGTTATGGCAGATGTCGAGCACGGGCCGCGCGTCGGCGCCGATGGCTTCGCAGAAGCGTTGCGCAATGATCCGCCGGTTCAGCACGGCCCAGGCCATGGCCTGATCATGCTCGGCCAAATAGGCCTGTCCCTCCGGGCTGGCCGCGAGCATCCCGGCGTCGACAGGCTCGGTCTTGTGCGTCTGGAGAACCGCTTGCCCCAAGCCCCGCGATCCGCTGTGGACCATCATCCACACACGATCTGTTTGCAGGCCCAGCGTTTCGAAACGCTCGCCGTCGACGACCTCTTCGATCCGCTGGAATTCCACGAAGTGGTTGCCGCCGCCGATCGTACCCAGAGCCGGACCGGCCAGGTTCGGTGGCAGGCCGAAACCCATCACGGCGGCCAGAGTGTCGCCCGACCAGGCCTCGTCGAGGCCGTGAAGCTTGCGCTCCACGGACCCCAGCCTGAACTTGCGCACGGGGCTGCTCAACTCCCACAGGCCCATGCCGCAACCGATGTCGCCGCCCACGAGATGCGGCCAGACCCGATCCGGCGACCAGAACGCGGCGCCTACCGCGATCCCGGCGCCGACATGCAGATCGGGCAGGCCGACGACGCGTTCGATCCCCTTATAGCGGGCCGTCGCCTCGAGTTGCTCGACGGCAGCCGGATCCAGACGGGAGGGCTCTGCCGAGATCAGCGTGATTTTAGGAGACAGGCTCATCGCGCACCGCCTTTCCCGCCACAATCGGCTGCGGGCAGACATTGGGGCAGGCCCTTAATGTCCTTGAGAATCCCATCACGCGGATCGACGAAGAACGCCCGTGGGCGCCACCATCGATCTTCGCGTCCGAGCACCTGGCCCTCATGCATCCATTCGCCGCGCCGACCGATCGAGATACGCGCCAGGACGTAGTCCTCGATATGCGAGCGCACATGCATCTTGATCGTGCTGCCGGTATCGAGGGTGGCGCAGATCTCGCTGAAAATGCTGTCCCACGGCTGCCCTCTCCGGCTTCGCAAGAAGCGCACGAGAGGTGCGAGGTTTTCGTTGAGCGATTTCGAATAAGGCGCCGCGATTTGCGCATGACGCTTCATGCCAATGTATTGGATGGACGGATCGGGTGTCCTTTTCAGTTTCGGTGACGAAGCATGCCCAGCGCCCCATCGTGGTCGCTCGACGATGACTTTGAACATGTCAGCGCGCATGACGGACCTCCCGAAAAACGGAAGCCGACGTCGTCTGGTTGAACAGCGGATATTCGATAGAAAGGCGAGAAGCTTTCGCCCCGCCAAAAGGGATCAGGCGAGTGACATCGCCCGACGGCAAATTGCCCATGCAATCTGTTCCTGAAGATTCTGGATTGTGAGGAGGTTTTCTTGATGGGCTGTAGTCGCTCGCATGAAGCTCTCCTTTCCAGTTTCAGAAACATGCCGGGCTTGGCTGAGACGCTCACTATGACATCTTAAGGTGGAATTCAAGAGCGGGCTTCTGCCGGGATGAGGTCTGCGCCCCAAGGGCAAAGGAATACGACCGATCCATTTGCGCTTCGGGCCGAGGCTCGCCGCCGACACCCTTAGCTGAAGGTCCTGTTCCTGAAGGTGCGCCAACGTCGGCTTCTGGCGCGGGGCTGACGATCTAATCACCCCAAGTCGGTATGACAGGTGCGGACGTAGGCCCGCGCGAAAATTATAATGAAGCTGCAGCTTTTGCTGGGAACGGTGTATAAAAAAGGTCTTCTCATCCGCTCTAGGTCTCAGATGTCGACTCTTGTCGTTTTCGATACCTGCACCCGTCCGCAATATTATGCGGACGTACATCAGTTGCTGGCACTGCCGGCCGGTACTATTCTTCGCTACGACTATCAGGAAAAGTACTTTAGCCCCGAGGCGCTTGCCTATTTGCGGCAGCTGACGGAAAGCGACTGTCCGATTGACGTCGTTCTCTTCTACGGCCAGTTCGAAGACTACGTGAAGGGCAGCGCGGACCCAAAGGACCGGATGCTGGACCCGGCCACGTCGGTCCTAATCCCGACCCGTTTCGCGCGGCTGCGCAATGTCGCCATCGAGGAACGGGTTGGCGGCGATGGCCAATCGCGCAGCATTGTCTACTTCCACATGGAGCTGGCGGGTTTCCCGAATCCGGATTCGCCCGCGATCCGGCCGCTATTGGATACGTTGGCCGAGAAACGCGAGCTGCCTTTTGAAAAATGGGTGGCCTTGGCCCCAGAGGGTGCCGATCTAGCCGCGTTCCGCCAGGACGACGCCAAGTTCTGGAGCAAGGTAGTCGACCGGCTCGCGACGCCGCCGTCGCAGTTCCACGGCGATGTGTTCTGGCGGATCGACCATCTTGAGAAGGTGGGCTTCACCCAGAAGCGGACGCTTCGGCCGCGACCGCGTCATACGAACCGGTTCGGAGATCTGGAGTTCTGGTCCGACTACAATCTCGATCCGCTGTCGCGCTATCGCCTGGCGTTGTCGAACTTCGTGCCGACCGTGGAGGGCAAGGACCTGCCGTCTGGCGCGGCCATCACGATCAAGGCCGACGACACCGAGCAGCTGACGCTGCCCGAGGCCAAGCAGGAGTTTCGGCGCAACGCCTCGACCCAGTTCAAGATCGGCGTGAAGCTTGTCACGGATATCGCGCCCCGGCACATTGTGCTCAGCGTCCGAACCGACCTCCCGGGGCACGCCACGTCTTACATGCCGGGCTCGCTCGCCGATATCAGCGTGATGACCCGCATTTCGGGCTACCGCGTGGCTAGTGCACTCGCGCTGGCCTTGCCTGGCGTCGCCATGGTGGCGGGTGCCGCCGGTCTCATAAAGACCGATGTCCCCCTGGCGCTGGTGGCCGGCGTCTCTGGGGCTCTGCTTAGCTTCTTCGGCTACGTCGTCTTCACTGGCAAGATTAAGCTGCCCGGATCCAAAGACTAGGTCGCCTGAGTCGATAGCCGCGCTGCCGCGCTACTTGCCAGGAAGGTGGCCGCAGGCTTGAATCGCGAGCGCCATTCGGCCACGGCCGTCGCCACGGGAATGGAGCGGACCGATGGAGGCGTATGGATGCCAGCCAAGGTCCGGAGCGCATCGGTGCAGGCATCGGAAACCGACCCGAAGTAGTGGGCCACGCAATTGGCCGCGGTTGAGCGGATGGGCACTCCGACCAGCTTGCATGCCTGTCGAAAGGCGCGTGCCGCCACCTTAGGATCGGTCGCAAAATCGGCGAAGTCCCGCACCCGGACCGTATTGTTCTCGCGGATCACCTGCATCGCGGCCTGCATCACCGCATCGGAGAACAGATGCACCGGAAAGTTCAGCGACGGCCTGGCACCGTGCGTCCGCGCGAACAAGGGCCGATGGCCGCCGCCCGCGCGCTCGGCCACATTCAGCCGGTCGTATTGCGCCGCGTTGCCGCCCCAGCCCCCGGTGGTGGTCATGCCGAGCACTGGCTGACCGAACTTGGCTTCAAGGTGATCGACGATCGCCGGTGCGAAGCAGAGGGAGGCGATCAGCTTGCCCATTCCGTGGACGCCATAGGGGGCGGCCGTCATGCAGACGCCGACATTGTAGATCGACTTCAGCGCCTCGTTGCGCAGGTCGATGGCGGCCTGGTTCTTTTGCCGTTGGTCGCCGACCATCGTGAAAAGTTCCGGCCAGCTCAAGTGAGCGTCACGAGCGCCATCAAAATACATCGGCGACTTCAGCAGGATCGCGCCCATCACGCGTCGCGTGGCCTGGCCGTTGTCGAAGACCAGCACCTTGGTGTTGCGAAAGTTCTTGATGTCGGCGGGGATCGACTGTCCCCAGACTAGGTAGTCGAACACGCGCTCATCCTGCTTGTCGGCGCAGATCACGACCTCCGGATCAATCCGCGCCAGGTCGAGGTCGAACGGATCGAAGTAGCCGGGAGGCAGCAGCCCTTCCATGGTGGTCAACGTGGCCGCCTGGCCCCGCAACCGGTGGGCCATCGCCGCGTTCCGAAGTTCGACCGAACCCCTGGAAGAGATGTTCGGGCTCCAGGCGAAGACCATCAGGTCCGCAACCGAAACAAGCGCGACATCGTCGCGTCCAAATAGCTTCAGGTCGCTGGCGAGGGCTTCTACAAAAGTAGAGGCTGCTGAAACCGCTCCATTGGGGTCTCGGGTCGTGATGACGACGCTTCGGTGCAACGAATGACCCCCGGCCTGGTCAAGTCGACGAAAGTAATGGCGCCGGAGGGATGGTTGTAGGCGATTGGGCGCGGGTAGAGTATAGGCGAAGACACCACCCAAGCGAAAGTCTTTGAAGTGACGCCGTCCGCCTTCACGTACGGCGCGCGTCCCCCATGTTCGATCTCCTCGCGCTCGATCGCCGATAGGGCGCCGGTCTCGATCAGCGTCTCAAAGCCTATCGGACCCAAGCAATCGTCGAGCTTGCATTCCCCGAGGATTAGGCCCGATCCCGATCGGATCAGCGCTAAGCGCCCGCGGATCTTGGTCGCGGTGCCCCGTAGCTCCCACAGCTTGCGCTTCATCAGGATTTGGGAAATCCACGGCTCGCGGATCATCAGGCCGCGATCCGGCAACGACGAAACATCCGTTACGTCAGCCTGATGAAGCTTCGATTCGCTCGTAATCGGCATTCGGGCAACATCGCACAGTTCGCAACGGCGACCTACCCGTCGGCTTCGGCGAAGTTCTACGCCTCAGCGCGACAACCGTGGTCATAATGACATCTGTAGAACTAAACTCGGCAGTCGGTACCGGTCTTCTATATCGGTGCTGAATGTCCCATTTCTGGAGGCATGCCAGAGTCCGATAGTGGCGCGACCCCGAAGTTCCATTCAATGGGCGTGCTGCTGAACCGCCTTCAGCCGCGCCAAATGGGTCTCGAACTCCCAGCAAACCGCTGCTTTCTCCTCTGGCGGCAACCAGTTCGACATCTGCGGGGTGACAACCTTCCAGAAGGCCAGCTCGCGTTCCGTTAGTGGCATCACCTCAGCCCCACGGAACTTCTCAAGGAGCGCCTCAAGACGCGCCCGGATCGACTCTACCGACGGCACGGTTGGCTCCGGCTTGGCAGCGTCGGGAGATGGCGGGAAGAGCTCAAGCTGGGACATTGGCTATGGCTCTGGCTAACTCGGAATGGACCCCTGTCGGCACAGACAACCTCACGCCTCCGCGGGCGGATCCCGCTTCACCCCAACGCCCCGATTGACGACCACCAAGGTATCAGGAGGCGCCGGCCGCTGCAGCGCTTTGGCTTCATCCCAGGGAGCGCGCATCCACACATCGCGCTCTTCGGCCGTCGTGAGAACGACCGGCATGGCCTTGTCATGCACCGTGCCGACCACGGCGTTGGCCTCAGTGGTCAGGAACGCATAGAGGTCGGTCGTGACCTCGCCCTCGGAGACCTTGCGCACGCTGGTCCAGGCCCGCTGCTCAACGCCGGCGAAGAACGCCAGGGGGCGGCTCTCATCGAGCGCGAACCAGACATTCTCGCCCGGCTGGCCGCCGACCTGGTTTGGCTCAGCAAAGGCCGTTAGCGGTACCAGGCAGCGGTGTTCCGGGGCCAACCAGCGCCGCCAGTGCGGGCTGTCGGTCTTGCGGACATTGGTCACGCCACGATCCGGCTCAGCTTTGATCAGCGCATTCAGCCGATCATCGTCGATCACATGCCCCTTCTTGCGCAGGCCCTCGGCGCGCTTCTCGGCGGCCTGGCGCTGGACGAAGAATGGTGAGGGCATCCCCCAACGAGCCAAGACGAGATCGCGCCCGCCGCCGGCGGCGTGGCGGACGATCGGCGCGGCCATGTCAGGGAAGATACCGGGGTAGTTGGGCATGTTACCGACCCCGTCGATCGCATCGATCAGGGCCACGATCTCGGCCTGACCCTTGCGCATCGAATACATGTTGCACATCGGTCAGCCCTGCTTGAGCCAGATGCGCGCCCGCCAATGGGCCCCATCATCCCCATCAAAATCGATGCGGTAGGCCTCGAACACGCGATGGGTGTGCCAGAAGACCTGGGGCGCGCCCTCACCGTAGTTGTAGGCCACCAGATCGTGCGGCCGGTCGGGCAGAGGCGGAAGGGCTGAAGAGACCAACTCGTTGTTCTCGCCTCGGCGGAACCAGAGCTTGACCAGCCTTTCGTCGTCGCGGCCTTCGCCTGCAGGCGCGACCTCGGCTCTGTTGATCCACGGCAGATCCCACAGCGACGGGTCGTGGTCACCGATGAAGACGATCGTGTCGGGCGGCGTCTCATTCATGGTCATCACGCTATCTCCGGGTTTTCTGTCCGCCAAGGGTGCCTAAGCCCCTTCATCGCGACCAGCAGGCGACGTTCTGAAGCTGTCCGACGTCCATCGCGTCTACACTGATCTCCGAGGCCGGCACGCCGTTGCAGCCGTACTGAGCCTTCCGGCACTTGAAGGCTCCACGCTCGAACAGCTTGTAGAGCGGCACATACGCAAGCTTTCGGGCCGCAAGCTCTGGCCCGAAGAGCTGTCGAGCTATCCCGCAATGCGGACATCTCACCGTCACCCGCCAATCGAGATCAGCGCAGACCCGCAGCGTGATCAGATCGGCACGGACTGGCCACTTGCTTGTCGGATACCGCGCAGACGGCGCAGCGTTGGCGGACATACCAAGCCCCAAAAGTTCGCATTATGTTCTCTTCTGGCGCGGCCCTGCGTCAAGCCGGGACGCCGCGACATTTTCTCATGTTGGGTAGACGGGCCGGGGCCAGGTCAGGACTTCAAAGGGCCGCGATAGCGTGGCGTCCTATGGGTAGGCGGCTATTGGATCCAGGGTCGCACCCAGAAAAGCGCGATGGCTAACGCCGTCGGGCCAATTGTTCGCCACCAGACCATCTCCCAAATGTCGCCGAGGCGATATCAATGAGCCGCTACAACGCCATCAGCCATCTGCGGCCTATCCGACGCTAAGCGGGCAATCGCCGAGCAAACTCATGCGACCTGAGCGCGCCCGCCACAGCCGACGCCCTTGCAATTAAGTCGCAAAGACTGACAGTCTTAAGTTGTCAAAGTGGACAGCGTTAGGTGGTCCTTACACGATAATGGCGGCCCGGAAGGGACTCGAACCCCTGACCTTCGCTTTAGGAAAGCGCTGCTCTATCCTGCTGAGCTACCGGGCCGCGCGCCGCGCGGGCGAAGGGTCCATAGCGCAGGATTATGCAGCGGGCCAGAAGTATGAGGCTTTGGCGCAGCTTCATTCTGGGCGCTTCGAAGGGCGTCCTCTTGTCGTCCAGGCTTGCCGCCAAGACGCCTATGCTAGCGCTCAGGTTTGGGCCGGAACGCTGGAGCTGGCCAGGATCTAAAGGTCAGGTGCTCCGGCCAGAAGGTCTGCTTCTTTCGAAGTTGATCCATCTTTGATTGCGCGCTTCGAGATACAACCCCTAGCGTCAGGCTTGCCGGCTGTGAGGGGCACCTATGCCGCTGTCGTTGGCTTGTCCAGGGCGTCGAAATAGCCACGCGCTTCTTCAAGCAGGGCGGCGGCCAGGCGGTTCATTGGGGCCAGGGCCGAGGTCATGAAGGCATACTCGTGCAGGATCTGCGGCCGGAAGGTGCGGATCACCGTGTCGCCCCGCACGAAGTTCTTGGCCATCAGGGCGTTGACGATGGCGATGCCTATACCCTCAGCGGCGAAGGCGCAGGCGGAGCCCACCGTATGGGTCTCCAGTTTGACGTCGGGCCGCACGCCGCGGTCGCGGAAGGCGTCGTCGATCTGGCGGCGCGACCAGGTACCAAAGCCCAGCAGGACCAGGGGTTCTGCCCGCAGCAATTCCGGCGTGAGAAACTCATGCTTCGCCAGAGGGTGAGCGCCGGGCAGCACGCAGACGGTCTCGCTGGCCGAAAGGGTGAAGGTTGAAAGGTCTGCGCGATCCATCGGCAACTTGACGAAGCCGCAATCGGCCGTGCGGTTGGCGACCATGTTTCGCGCTGTCTCGGTGCTGCGCGAGTCGATGCTGACCCGTACCTTGGGAAAGCGGTCGAGGAACCGGGTCAGAATGGTCGACAGCACGCCTTCAGACAGGCTGGGCGGAGCGACGATCTTCAAGAGGCCGGCATTGAAGGTGGCGATGTCGCGGACCAGGGCGTCGATGCGCTCCAGACCGCCGAAGGCCAGGTCGACCTCCTCATAGATCATCAGGGCTTCGGGGGTAGGGCTGAGGCGGCCCTTTTCGCGATAGAACAGCTCGAAGCCGGCGTCCTGCTCAAGTTGGGCGATCAGGCGGCTGACGGCGGGCTGGGTCAGCCCCATTCGCCCCGCAGCAGCCGTTGCCGAGCCGCTCAGCATGGTTTCGCGGAAGGCTTCCAGGCTGCGCAGGTTCAGTTTCAATCGATCGCTCCGCTTTCAGGCCCGGCGTTTCTACCGCGCCGTGACCGGCAGCAGCAGGCGCGAAGGCCGCGTCGCATCGACATAGACCCGATTTGTCGCCACGCGGGGAGTCCGCCCATAGCCTTCAGGTTCGCCGGAGTTTGGATTGACGTCGAAATGAGGGAAGTTGCTGGAGGCAATGTCCAGTCTGATGCGATGGCCCTTCAGGAACAGATTGGCGGTCGGAAAGGCCTCGATCTCGATCCGGTAGATCCCGCCCGGGGCCAGGCGGCTTTCGTGGCTGTAGCTCAGCCGGTAGCGCGCCCGCAGGATGCCGTGGCTCAGGTTCATGGCGAATCCATCGGGAAAGTCTTCCGACGGCGGATGAAGATCGATCAGCTTGATTGTGAAGTCGGTGTCTACGCAGTCGGAGGCAATGAACAGCTCGGCCTGGATCGGACCGATAACCTCGACATCGTCAGCCAGAGGCGAAGTCTGGAAGACCAACACGTCGTCGCGGTCGGCCAGGGCGCGATATGGCGCGCGACAGCCGAAGAACCGCTCGTCCTCGCGCTGGTCGAATGCGCCCGCCTCCATAACGGGCGCGCCCGATGCCAAGGCACCGCCTATTGTAGGGACGGGTTTGCGCGGATCGTGCACATAGGCGCGGAAGGCTTCGGCGACCTGTGGCGGCGTGGTCGAAAGACCGCCGTCGGCCTGCAGGAAATAGTCCATGACGACCGATGAGGCCGGCGGCCAGGCCGCCTCGTCGCGCCATCGTCCGCCGTGATCCAGCCGCCCCTCCGGGGTCTTGCGGCCCGAGCCGCCGCCCATGACGAAGAGTTTGACAGGGGGCAGCGGGTCAGGTCCCGGCGCGGCCTTCAGCCAGGCGTCGAACCAGGCCAGCCGCAGCGCCACATAGTCCGGGGCCAGGGCGCCGTCGAGCGGCGCATCCGCGCCGAAGTCCACATCGCCGGCATGGCTGACCGAGCGCTGGCCATGAGTCCATGGGCCCATCACCAGCTTGACCGGCGAGGACTTGCGCGCCGAAAGCCCCAGATAGTTCTCGGTTGCGGTCAGGGCGTAAGGGTCGAACCAGCTGCTCATATGCACCATCGGCACGTCGGCATACTCGTCATAGGCACCGCGCGCATAGAGGCCGGTCTGGGTCCAGTAGGGGCCAAACAGGCCGTTTCGCCACTGATCCAGCAGGTATTTTTCGTATTCGGGCGCCGCACTCAGAGGCGAAGCGCCCTCGCTCCAGGGCATGTGCGCGAACCAGGCCTTCAGGTCCTGGGAGATCAGCGCCTGACGCCGAACGGGATCGCTCTCCGTGGCAGGGCTTAGCAGGGCGTGCTTATAGGCCCAGGTCGCCTGTTTCAGCTCAAACGCCCCGCCCTGGCGGATGCCCGAATGGTAGGCGCTGGAAAAGCCGCCGGAATCCAGGAACATCGCCGCCAGCGCTGGAGGGTTCAGGCAGGCGAGGGCGCTTTGGGTGTGGGCGCCGTAGGAGAGGCCGAGCGTTCCCACCTTGCCATCGCACCACGGCTGCTGGGTCAGCCATTCGAGGGTGTCGAAACCATCCTCGCCCTCGGCCAGGTACTTTTCGAACACGCCTTCAGAGGCGTATCGGCCACGACAATCCTGCAGGGCCACCACATAGCCGCCGCGCACGAACTGAACCGCCAGTTCGGGCTTGGAGCGCGGGTGAGAGTCTTGCCGGGTTCGGTCGCCGTGATTGACGCCCAGCTTGTCATAGGGCGTGCGTTCCAGCAGCACCGGCAAGGGCGTCTGTAGGGGCTCGCCGTCCAGGGCCGGACGATAGATGTCCGTGGCCAGCCGTACGCCGTCACGCATGGTGACCATGACGTCACGCGTCACATGCACATCGTCAGGCAGGCTGAACGTCGCGCAAGACCGCTGCTGGGAACCGTCGCTCATGGCCGGCGTCTCTGGAAAGGGGGTAGCGCGACGGTTTTTCAAGAGGTTGCGACGGGAGGGAGACGGCGAGCGCCTCCCTCCACGCGGTCCTAGAACTTGGCCGAAACGCGGGCGTACATGTACCGGCCGCGGGCGTCGTAGGTGTAGATGTCGTAGTTGATCGGAGCATTGGCATAGGACGCGGGTGGCGCTTCGTCGAAGACGTTGCTGACCCCGATGCTCACTGCCGTTTCAAAGGTGTTGAAGACGTAGCCGGCTTCCAGGTCGTTGTAGAAGATGGAGTCGGTCTTGGCCCCTTTGACGGTGTTGGCGACGTCGGTGGTGTCGCCGATATAGCGGCCGCGCCACAGGGCATTCCACGATCCCAGGCTCCAGGTCAGAGAGGCCTGACCCTTCCAGTGCGGATAGGTCGACCGGGGCTGGTCGCCCTTGCCGGCCCGTTCGTCGACGATCGGCGCGCCGCCCGTCGGATTGGGGCTCGTGGTCTTGAAGGTGTCCAGATACGAGGTGTCCAGCACGGCGGCGAAGCGACCGACATCCGTACTGAACTCGTAGCGGATCGTGGTGTCGATGCCCGAGGTCTCGATCTCGGCCAGGTTCTGAGCGCCTTGCAGAAGGTTGGTGATGGCGCCGGTGGAGGCGTCGCGGGTCACCAGGTCGCAGAACACGCCGCCTTGCTGGGCGCACAGGTTGAGGATCTGGGTTGCCGACTGCGAGGCGATCGCGTCCTTCACCTTGATCTGGTACCAGTCGACCGTGGCGCTGAGGCCGGGGGCGAAGCGCGGCTTGACGGCGAGGCCGAAGCTGTAGGTGTCAGCGGTCTCGGCCTTCAACTTGGTATTGCCCGCGATCGTGCCGGCAATCAGGCCATTCAGATTGTAGTTGGCCTGGTTATAGCCGGTGGGCACGCCCACGCAGCCAGGGCGGCTGGCATTGGCAGCTGCACCGCCATTACAGGGATCGACGCCCTGGAAGCTGGTCTGGCGACCGCCCTGATAGAGCTCGAGGATCGAGGGGGCGCGGAAGCCCTGTGAATAGGTGCCGCGCACCAGGATGTCTTCGATCGGACGCCAGCCGACGCCGATCTTGCCGGTGCTGTCACCACCGACGGTGTCATAGTCGGAATAGCGGAGGGCCAGGCTGACATCGAGACTCTTGGCCAGCGGCAGGTCCTTCAGCAGCGGAATGGCGGCTTCGACATAGGCTTCGTTCAGGCTGTACTCGCCGCGCGTGGGGGTGCGGGTCTGGCCCGTGGTGCTGGTGTTGCTGGCGAAGGTCGAGCCCGAAGCTGGGGTCGGAATATTGGTCGGCGCGGTGTTGACGAAGGCGTCGGGATTGTCGACGGCCTTGTTGGTGCGGTGCTCGACACCGGCGGCGATGGCCAGCGGGCCGGCCGGCAGCTGGAACAGCTCGCCGGTGATGTTGGCCGTGACATCGAAGATCGAGGTGCTGTTGGATTCGACCACCGTGTAGCGGATGTAGTCGGCCTGTGCGGCCGTCATCGGCGCGAACAGGTTGACCGGAACGCAGCCGGCCGCTGAGGCGCAGGCGGTGCCGAGGCCCAGCGCCAGCTTGTCGTAATTGATCGCGTTCAGCGCCCGCGAATTGATCTTGTTCTTCGAATAGAGGGCGTAGACGTCCCAGGTCCAATCGCGACCCAGCAGGCTGACCGTGCCATCCAGGCCCCCGGCGACACGCATGGTCTTGACGTCCTGCACGTTGTCGCGATTGCCGACCTCGGTCATCACCTTGCGGATGCGCCAGGCCTGGTTGGCTGCGAAACCGAGCGCATTGGCCGTGGGCACGCCATTGGCCGTGCCGAACGGATTGAAGGCCTGGCTGTTGGGGATGGCGAACCCGCGGATGGTACCGGAGGTGCCGCCGATATCCAGTTGGACAGGTGAGAACAGCTGGTCGGACTTGCGCTGGTTATAGAGACCCTCGACCTTCAGGCGGACCTTGTCGGTCAGGTCGGCGGTGTAGCGCGTATAGACGCCATAGCGCTCGCTGGGACCAGCCGAATAGATGCCCTGGGCCTGGGTGTTGAAGTAGTCGCCGGGCAAGGCGGCAGTGTGGAAGGCGTTGTCGGCCTGGCTGCCTGCGCCGATCGTGGCACCGGCGTTGAAGGCAATGGGGGCGGTCGAGGCGGCAAAGCCTGTCGCCGTACCGAAATAGGCGTTGTTCGACAGGCCAGGCAGGATGAACAGGCCATTGGGGCTGGTGCCGACAGCCGTGGCTGGAACCAGGGTGACCCGGGTCAGGTCGCGATCCGAGGTCAGGATCGGCTTATCCTTCACATAGCTCAGCGAGACCAGCAGGGCGCTGCTTTCGAAGCGCTTGCCGAAATTGACGATGCCCGAATACTGCTGGCCGTCGCCTTCCGAGCTGACGCCGTACTTTGCCTGGGCCTTGACGCCGTCGAAGTCGCGGGCCGTCTTGATGTTGACGACGCCGGCGATGGCATCGGAACCATAGATGGCCGAAGCGCCGTCCTTCAGCACCTCAAGGCCTTCGATCATGCCCAGTGGCATGGTGTTCAGGTCGACAAAGTCCCGGAAACCGCGCTGACCGACGCCGTCGACCCAGCGGTGGCCATCGACCAGAACCAGCACGCGATTGCCACTGCCTTCGGCACCGCCGAGATAGCGCAGATTGATCGAGCTGGCGCCGTAGGAGGTGCCCTGGGTGCCGTTGCTGCTGAGGCTGACGCCCGCCGACGGCAGCTTTTGCAGCAGCTCGCCGACCGAACCAGCGCCGGAGTTTTTGATGTCGGCCTCAGTCAGGGTGGTGACGACCCCCACGCCGTCAGCGTCCTTGCGCTGGATGCGCGAGCCGGTCACGACGATCTCCTCGACGGTTGTATCCGCCGCCGGTTGTGCGGTCTGGGCGAAGACCGGCGTCGCCGCGCAGGTCAGCAATGCCGCATAAGCAGTTCCGGCGCAGAGCGCGCGCACGTTCAAGGCCTGCATGGATCAATTCCCCTTTGTCGCCGACATCGTCCTGCGCCGACCGCGCTAGACCCCCTGCCGACTTTCGAAGCGTAGGAGGCGCGTCTTCGGCTGCGCAACGCCATTGCGGTTTCTGATCAGGCCATGCGCGGGCCGTATGACTCTGTTTTGCGACGACGGTCATGAACGGGGCCAACCGCGCCCTTTTGAAAGGCGCGGTTGGCCGGTCTGCAGGATTTCGTCGCCGAGCTAGGGCGTAATCGGTGCGCTGGCGGCGGGCGGCAGGGTATAGACTCCGGAAGCCCCAGGCCCGACCGGCAGCTTGAACCCGACGAAGACCAGCACCAGCAAAACGCCCCCGGCCATGAAGCCCAGGCAGTAGGGCAACATCAGCGCGATCATCGAGCCGACACCGAAGTTTGGTCGCCATCGCTGGCACAAGATCAGAACCAGCGGGAAGTTGGAAGCCAAGGGCGTGACGATGTTGAAGATCGAGTCGCCCATCCGATAGGCGGCGGTGGTCATCTCCGGCGAGATCCCCAACAGCATCATCATCGGTACGACCACCGGTGCCATGGCGCTCCATTTGGCCGAGGCCGAGCCGATCACCAGATCCAGCCCAGAGGACATGGCCAACAAGGAGACCAGCAGCGCCGGTTTGGGCAGTCCGACCCCCTGCAGCACCTCTGCGCCCTTGACCGCCAGCACCGGCCCTAGCTTTGACCAGCCGAACATTGCCACGAAGTGGGCGGCGAAGAAGGCCAGGACCAGATAGGGGGCCATGTCCTTCATGCCCTGACCCATCATCGACACCACGTCGCGGTGGGAGCGGATCGCACCGGTCGCAGAGCCATAGGCCCAGCCGCTGGTCAGGAACAACAACATGAACGCCGCGATCAGGGACTGGTAGAAGGGCGTCATCCTTCGCGGGCCGACGGCCTCTTCGTCAAACAGCGGTGTGAAGCCCGGCCACAGGGTCAGGGCGGCAAACAGGGCGATGATCACCAGGGCGGCGATCCCGGCGCGGCGCAGGCCGCGACGCTGGGGCTCGCCCAGCGCGTCCAGGCTGACCCCAGCCTGCGCCATGGCCGCCTCGTCGGGGCGCCACGGGCCCAGGCGCGGCTCGACGATCCTGTCGGTCACGAACCAGGCGATGGGCGTAAACAAAATCCCGATCGACAGGGTGAACCACCAGTTGCCCAGTGGGTTCATCACGAAGTTGGGGTCGATCAGCCTGGCGGCCGGTTCTGTGATCCCGAGGATCAGCACGTCGAACTGTCCAGGCACGATATTGCCGGCGAAGGCACCGGAGATGCCGGCATAGGCGATAGCGATCCCGGCCAGGGGATGACGCCCGCTCTCGGCATAGATCAGGGCGGACAGGGGGATCAGCACGACATAGGCGGCGTCTGAGGCATGATGCGACATCAGGCCGATCACGAAGATTGCCGGGGTCAGGACCTTGCGCGGCAGCTTGCGGACCGCGTCACCCAGCAGGGCACCGAACAGGCCGGTGCGCTCGGCGACCGCTGCGCCCAGCATGACGACCAGCACCAGACCCAAGGGCGGGAAGCCGGTGAGGGTGTCGGGCATGTCGACAAGAAGTTTGGCCAGATTGGCTTCTGACAGCAAGCTCTGGGTCTTCAGATGCGCGCCGGTGACCGGATTGACCGCGCTCCATCCTCCTGCGCTGGCGATCACTGAAACGAACATCAGGATGGCAATGCAGAAGGCGAAGATTAGGACCGGATCGGGAAGGGCGTCGCCGATCTTTTCAATGCGATCAAGCAGGCGCGGCCCCCGGCCAGCGGCCGGCTCGCGCGGATCTTCAGTCGTCATGGTCGAAAGTCCCCCGTTCGAATGAGCCTTGCAGGCGGCTCGTCGCCTTACAACCGCATAGCGGCAGGGCATCGGGCCATTCGTCAAAGGCATGACCTAGTCGCCTTTCATCCGGTCTCTTATGGTCTTTAAGATCCGGGAGCCCCGAGCATGCATCGCAGAGATTTCTTGGCGACGGCGACCGCGTCTGCGCTGGTAGGGTCGGTCTCGCCCGGCATGGCCGCCGCATCGAGCCTGAAGGTGACCCTGTTGGGTCAGGCGCTGATCGAACATGACGTCCTTGCTGGCTCCTGGCCCGGACGTCTGGACCTGGCTGCGCGGCTGGCGAGCGCCGACGCCGGATTCACCAATCTGGAAACGGTGATCCGGGGGCCGCGAGCCGGCGCGCCGACACGGGAGCTTCTGACGCTACACGCCGCCGGTCCTGAGGTGATCGAGACGCTCAAGGCGATGAACGTCACCCTGGCCGCCACCGCCAATAATCACGCCTTCGACCTGGGCACGGGCGGGATCCTCGACACCCTGGCAGCGCTGCGGGCTGCAGGCCTGCCTTCGGCCGGGACGGGCAATGATCTGGCCGGGGCCACGGCACCGGCCTATCACCAGACGCCACATGGCACCGTGGCGCTGGTCGCCTGCGCCACCGGCAAGGTGCGGGAGGGTGGGGCAGCGACGCCCACGCGCCCCGGCGTCAATGAGGTGCGCCGCGACGCCAGCGGTCAAGTCGCGGCGGCCGATGCGACCCGGGTGCTGGACGCCCTGTCGGACGCGGCGCGCCGGGCAGACGTGGTCATCGCCTACCAGCACAATCACGACTGGGAGCCGGACATGGCGAGGGTTCCCGACTGGCAAAGGGTCTTCGCTCGGCGCTGTGTTGATGCCGGTGCCAGTGTGTTTGTCGGTCACGGCGCGCCCTTGCTCCAAGGGATGGAGGTCTATCGCGGCGCGCCTGTGATTTACGGCCTTGGCAACTTCATCTTCCAGACCGAGAAACCGCCCGGTGCCTATCCGCCCGAGGCCTGGGAAGGCGTGCTTGTCGAGTGTGAGTTCAGCGCGCGACGTTGCCGGTCTGTCAGGTTGGTCCCGATCCGCCTCAATGAGATCGGCAGGGCAGGGCCGGACGACTTGGCGACGCGGGGCATGCCGTCATTGGCCTCGGGGTCGCAGGCGCTGGCCATACTGGACCGGATCGCGGACCGTTCCCTCGCTTTGGGCGGTCGTCTGTTGATAGGCGATGGAACGGACGCGCAGCTGCAAGTCCCGTAGCTGAGATTTTGGCTGGCTGAGGCGGCGCGTCAGAAGTCAGCAATGCCCAATCCGTTGCAGTTGGAAGGGCCGACCCACCCCCAATATGGGTCGATTGACTTGACCACAAACGACCCGGGGCAGGTCTATTTCTGTGCCAGTCCGAGTTTTGCAATCGCCTCCGCTCGGGCCTGGGGATGGTTCGACGGATGGCTGCGACGGGATTGGAAGGACTCTGCAGGAGCATTCTAACGCACCAGCAGCTGCGCGACATGGGTTTGCGGTGAGCACTGTTCCTGGCCGGGCAGGCTGGGAGCGCGATCCTGCGGTGACGTTGACGCATTGATCTAAGCAGAGCTTGCGACGACTATGTCGCTTCACACGAGTCCATCGAGGGATTTTTGCTCCAACATCTGAACAAACGGCTTGCGAAAGGCGTGACGGCTCTGGCCGTGATGCTGATCGCTATGCTCGTGGTTCAGGCACCCGTCGCCATGGTGGATCGGGCCTTGCACGCGAACGGTAAGGCCCATGCAGCTAACGCCTTCGCCGGTCCGCTTGCCGCCGATTTGGTAGATCACGAACGCGATCATGACCGTCATTTGGTCGAGGATCATCACGATGGCGAAACGACCGATATGGCTTCGCTCGTCGTTGAGGACGATCGTGATCCTTCCCCCTCGCAAGGCGCTCACCACCATCACGATGGCCCTTCGCTTCTAGGCCTCGTGACCGTGATGTCTGCTGCAAGCCCCTGGATTGCCTCGGTCATTCCCTGGTCCAGCCGGGAAACATCGCTCGCCAGTGCTGATCCGTCGCCGCAGAAGCGCCCTCCCAAGACCCGCCTCGAACACGTCGCCTGACCGACGCGGCCCACGGCCGCGCCAGCATCCGTTCGAGAGAAATCCATGTCCCGTCCTAACCACGGTCGCCTCGCGCGATCATGGCTGCTCGCGTCGGCGATCGCCGCCGCGCTGCCCTTCACGGCGCAAGCCCAATCCCTTGCCCTGAACCAGGCGCTCGCCAGAGCCGCTCAGGCTGATCCCACTCGGGCCGCCGCAGAGGCCCGTATCAAGGCCGCAGACGCCGGGGCGCGGCAAGCCGACGTTCGCGCCAATCCAGTCCTCGGCGTCGAGCTCGAAGATCTGACCGGAACCGGCCCCTATTCCCTCGTCGATCGCGCCCAGGCCACTTTCTACTACCAGCAGACCCTGGAACGCGGCGGCAAGCGAGAGGCCCGGACTGCCCTGGCGCGAACCGAGATCGACCTGGTCCGCCTGCGCCATCAGACCAAGGTGCTGGACCTCTTCAAGGAGGTCGAACTGGCGTGGGTCGAAGCCCTGGCGGCTGAGGCCCAGGCTCGCCTGGCGCGAACGCGCCTGGACATCGCCGAGCGCGCCCAGGCTGAAGTTGATCGCCGGGTGAAAATGGCCCGTGACCCGCTGTTTGCCGGTGCCCGTGCCGAAGCTCAGGTTGCCGAGGCGAGGATCGCCTTGTCGCAAGCTCAGCTGGCTGCCGACACCGCCCGGCGGACCTTGGCCGGCTATTGGAACGACGGCGTGGATTTCGAGATCGACGCCGCCGCGTTAGAAGACACCTCGGCCGCTCGGGAGATCGCTGGCGAGGCTTCCCCCGTGGACCTGGCTCTGCTCGACGCCGAGCGACAGACCGCGACGGCGCGGGTTCGCGTGGAAGAAACCAAAGCCGTTCAGGACCCGACCTGGCGCGCAGGTCTGCGCTATCTGAACGAAGGCCGCGACGTGGCCGTCGTGGTCGGTGGGTCGATCCCTCTCGCGCGCTACGACACCAATCGCGGAGCCATCGAGCGCGCCCAGGCCGAACGCACGGCGGCCGACACAGACCTGCTGACCGGCAAGGTCCTGCGCGAGCGGCAGATTGCCAAGCTTCAGGCCGACCTGACCGCACGGGCCAGTGAAGCCCGTCGAATCGAGGCGGAAGTACTGCCTGCCGCCGAACGCACCATTGCTCTGGTTCGCGAAGGGTTCAACCGGGGCGGCTTCAGCTATCTCGACGTCATCGAGGCCCAGCAGGTCCTGATCGACGCCAGAAGCCGACGGCTCGACGCCCTCAAGGCCTTCCACACCGACCGCGCCCTGCTGGCCCGCCTGACCGGCCGCCACGCGGCCCTTATTCCCGCTTCGGAGACTGTCCGATGAACCGTGTTTACACCCGGCGCGCGTCAGTGCGCCTTGCCCTGCTGATGGCCGGTAGCTTGTTGCTCTCCGCGTGTGGCGATGGTGCCAAGCCCTCCGCCGAGGCCGAAGGGCACGCCGCCAAGGCCGGCGACTTCGAACGTGGCCCGCATCGTGGCCGAATGCTGCGCGCCGGCGATCTGGCCATCGAGATGACCATTTTCGAAGACGGGGTCGACCCGGAATTCCATGTCTACGCCTATCGCAAGGACAAGCTGGTCGACCCGCGTCAGGTAGAGCTGTCGGTCGAACTGACCCGCCTGGGCGGCAAGGTTGATAGGTTCCACTTCACGCCGCAGGATGACTATCTGCGCGGGGCGGGCGTGGTGCATGAGCCCCACTCTTTCGACGTGAAGGTGCGCGCCAGCCAAGGCGGTCAAAGCCATCAGTGGACCTATGCGTCCTACGAAGGCCGAACCACAATCAGCGCCCAGGCTGCCAAGGCCGGGGGCGTGAAGACTGAGATCGCCGGGGCGGCCGATGTCGCCGAACTGGTCGACATGGCGGGGCGCGTTGAGATCACGCCCGAGGGAAAAAGCGAGGTCCGTGCCTGGTATCCGGGACGGGTCATGAGCCTGCGTGGCGAACTGGGGACCCAGGTTCGCAAGGGGCAGTTGCTGGCGCGCGTAGAGTCCAGCGAGAGTCTGCAGACCTATTCGATCTTCGCGCCGATCAGCGGAGTCATCGTTGAGAAGAACCTCAATGTCGGCGATGTGGCCGGCGAGAGGGCGATCTTTGTGATCGCCGATCCGACCAAGCTGCACGCCGAGTTCTTCGTCTATCCGCGCGATGCCGAAAAGGTGCGTGTAGGACAGCCCGTGCAGGTTCGCAGCCTGGCGAGCGACACCAAGCTGATGGCGCGGGTCGAAGCCGTGCTGCCGACAGCGGACCTGGCCAGCCAGACCCTTCTGGCGCACGTCCATCTGCCGGAGGGCTCAGCCGCGTTCCGGCCGGGCATGGGCGTCGAAGGCTCATTCCAGGTCGCGTCCAGCCGGGTTCCGCTGGCGGTTCGCACCAAGTCCCTCCAGCGCTTCCGAGACTTCACGGTCGTCTTCGCCAAGGTGGGAGACACCTACGAGGTGCGGATGCTGGAACTGGGCCGCCAGACGCCGGAATGGACAGAAGTCCTGGGCGGACTTGAGCCTGGAACCGAATATGTCGCCGATGGTGCCTTCCTGATCCGCGCGGACATCGAAAAGTCCGGCGCGAGCCACGACCACTAGGAGCGCGCAACCATGCTTGACCGCATCATCGCGCTGTCAATCCGGCTTCGATGGATCGTCCTGGCGCTCGTCATCGTCTCGTCGATTGTCGGAGTCTGGAGCTTCCAGCGCCTGCCGATCGACGCCACCCCCGACATCACCAATGTCCAGGTGCAGATCAACACCGAGGCACCCGGCTTCTCGCCCCTGGAAGCTGAACAACGCATCACCTTCCCGATCGAGACAGCCATCGCCGGCCTTCCAGGTCTGGAATACACCCGCTCGGTGTCGCGCTATGGCCTCAGCCAGGTCACCGTTGTCTTCAAGGACGGGACGGACATCTATTTTGCGCGGCAACTGGTCAATGAGCGGCTGCAGGCTGCACGCGCACAATTGCCGACTAGCCTGACGCCCGAGCTTGGCCCGATCGCGACGGGCCTGGGCGAAATCTTCATGTACACGGTCGAGGCCAAGCCCGGTGCGCGCCGTCCCGACGGTAAGGCCTATACGCCTGAAGACCTGCGCACCCTGCAGGACTGGGTGATCCGGCCACAGCTGCGAAACACACCCGGCGTCACCGAGGTCAACACCATCGGTGGTTTCGAGCGGCAGTACCATGTCACGCCTCTGCCTGAACGCTTGTCGGCCTATGGCCTGACCATGGCCGACGTCACTGACGCCCTGTCCACCAACAACAGCAATGTCGGGGCCGGCTATATCGAGCGCTACGGCGAGCAGTATCTGGTTCGCGTTCCCGGTCAGGCCAGCGGCGTTGAAGACCTGCGCGGCACGATCATCGTCAATCGCGGCGGCGCGCCGATCCGCATCGGTGACGTGGCCGATGTCGGTCTGGGCGAGGAGCTTCGCACCGGGGCCGCGACCGAGAACGGCCAGGAAGTGGTGCTGGGCACGGTCTTCATGCTGGTTGGCGAAAACAGCCGCACCGTCGCCCGCGCTGCGGCGCTGCGTCTGGAGCAGGCCGCCAAGTCTTTGCCGGCCGGCGTCATGGCCAGACCGGTCTATGACCGCACCGAACTGGTCGATCGCGCCATTCGCACGGTCGAAAAAAACCTGGCCGAGGGCGCTCTGCTAGTGATCGTCGTGCTGTTTCTGCTGCTCGGCAACATCCGCGCGGCGCTGATCACGGCAGCGATCATTCCCTTCTCCATGCTGATGACCATAACCGGCATGGTGCAGAGCCGGGTGTCGGGCAATCTGATGAGTCTGGGGGCTCTGGACTTTGGCCTGATTGTTGATGGCGCGGTGATCATCGTCGAAAATTGCCTTCGCCGGTTCGGCGAGGCCCAGCATCGTCTGGGCCGCCTGCTCAGCAAGGAGGAGCGCTTCGCCCTGACCGCCTCCGCGACCGGCGAAGTGATCAAGCCGTCGCTGTTTGGCGTGCTGATCATCACGCTCGTCTATGTGCCGATCTTCGCCCTGACCGGGGTTGAGGGGAAGATGTTCCACCCGATGGCCATCACCGTGGTCATCTCCCTTACGGCCGCCCTGGTTCTGTCGCTGACCTTCGTTCCCGCCGCCGTGGCGACCTTCGTCACCGGCAGGGTTGAGGAGAAGGAAAGCCGCGTCATGCGAAGCGCGCGCCGACTCTATGAACCAGCCTTGGCTCTGGCGCTGCGCCTGCGCATTGCCATTGTGGCCGGTGCGGTCGCTCTGGTGGTGCTCGCAGGCTTCGCCGCCAGCCGGATGGGCTCGGAGTTCGTGCCCAATCTCGACGAGGGGGATATCGCCATGCACGCCCTGCGCATCCCCGGCACCAGCCTCACCCAAGCCATCCGCATGCAAACGGCCCTGGAGGCGCGGATCAAGCAGATGCCGGAGGTCGAGCGCGTGGTGGCCAAGATAGGTACCGCTGAGGTCGCCACCGATCCCATGCCGCCCAGCGTTGCCGACACCTTCATCATGCTGAAGGACCGCAAGGACTGGCCCGATCCGCGTAAGCCACGTGCCCAACTGGTGGCCGAACTCCAGGCGGCCGTGGCCACCATCCCGGGCAACAACTACGAGTTCACCCAGCCGATCCAGATGCGGTTCAATGAACTGCTGTCGGGCGTACGCGCCGACGTGGCCGTAAAGGTCTTCGGCGACGACCTCGACCAGCTACTCGAAATCGGCGAAAGCGTTGGCAGCGTGGTCGAGGGCATCGAGGGCGCTCAGGACGTCGGTGTCGAACAGGTGACCGGTCTGCCGGTCTTGCAGATCACTCCAGATCGCGCCGCCCTGGCCCGACTGGGTCTGAACGTGCAGGACTTGCAGGAGGTCGTCGCCACCTCGATCGGCGGCGCGGTGGTGGGCCAGGTCTTCGAAGGCGACCGTCGTTTCGACGTTGTCGTTCGACTCCCGGAGGCGATTCGCCGCGATGTCGATGGTGTTGGCCGGCTTCGCGTCCCGCTGCCGCAGGCCTCTGACGGGTCGCGTGGCTTCGTACCGCTCCAGGACGTGGCCAAGGTCGAGACGGTCATCGGCCCAAACCAGATCAGCCGCGAGGATGGCAAACGCCGGGTTGTCATTACCGCCAATGTGCGCGGTCGCGACCTCGGCTCGTTCATCACCGAGGTCCAGCAGAAGGTTGGCACCGAGGTGGAAATCCCCACCGGCTATTGGGTCAGCTACGGCGGCACGTTCGAACAGCTGATCTCGGCGGCCAAACGGCTCCAGCTGGTCGTACCGGCCGCGCTACTGCTGATCTTCGGCCTGCTGTTCGCTCTGTTCAGATCGGTGAAGGACGCCGCCATCGTGTTCTCCGGTGTGCCCCTGGCCCTCACCGGCGGCGTCGCGGCGCTGCTCCTGCGCGGCCTGCCGCTGTCGATCTCGGCGGGCATCGGCTTCATCGCGTTGTCGGGTGTGGCGGTGCTCAACGGCGTGGTCATGGTCAGCTTCATCCGCAGCCTGCTAGCGGAGGGCCGGTCCATCGAGGAGGCAATCTCTGAGGGCGCTCTGAGCCGGCTGCGGCCGGTGCTGATGACGGCCCTGGTCGCCAGCCTGGGCTTTGTGCCGATGGCGTTCAATGTCGGTGCCGGCGCTGAAGTTCAACGGCCGCTGGCGACCGTGGTGATCGGCGGGATCATCTCCTCGACCCTGCTGACGCTGCTGGTCCTGCCGGCCCTCTATCGGCATGCAGGGGGCTCTCAACGATCCGCGCAAACCTAGAGGGGCACCGAGTGTTCGGGCCGCCCAAGGGGTTACGCCCAAGGGCGGCCGGCCGATCAAGTGCTCGGTGGACGGCCTGCGCGGCCCGGCTGGCGAACAAGTGGGAGGGCCGACCTGACGCCAGCATTGGCGGGAGAGGCGTCCATTGAGACCCCGCGCGCTCTCAGGGTCGATCGGAGATATGCAGTTGCCCCTAGCGGGGGCGCTTCAGCAATCCGATTGTCTTCCAGCCTCTCACGAAGGAGAGCCGTGACCGCTGGCCGTTCTTAACCCACGGTGCTGTAACCTAGGTGTGGGCCGATCGGATGACCCAACTTCAGGCTACGGTCTTATCTATTGAAAAAATTGGTGCCGGTTGCAGGAATCGAACCCGCGACCTTCGGTTTACAAAACCGCTGCTCTACCAGCTGAGCTAAACCGGCATCTTTGAAAACATTGGTGTTTTCAGGCTGTCGCGCGACTGTTGTCGGAACACACCCACGCACGGGCTACTCTCTAGTCGGGCTGCCATGCCCTTGGCAACTGCTACCTAGGCTTTGGTGTCGAAACCCTGACCTTCGGCAAGTTCAGAACGATCTCCCAGTCTAGTGGTTTGCTGCGCTGAGCGACTTTGACCGGCGCTGCATTCTACCATGGCCAGGCTCGAGTTGAGGGAACCGAGGTGGCCTGACATGCGATGGTCCCGTATCGTCACTAAGGGGTCGTAAGTGGCATTCCGTAGCTATCGTCTGGGGGCGGCCTTCTCAACCGGCGCGCGGCTTCAGCTTCAATCCGCCGAGCAGGGCTCCGCCCAAGGTGTAGGTCAGCAACTGGTAGCCCCCGTCGATCCAAAACAGAGACAGATTTCCTGCCGCATAGACATAGTCCAGCGCGACCACCGTCAGGTCAAAGAACACGCAAGCGGCCAGACCAACCTTGGCACCGCCTAGCCAGGTGCGTGCCTCCAGCCGACGGATCAGCCAGTCCAGACCGATCAGGATGATCGCCATATTGAGGATCCCAAGGCCCATTCGCCATTCGGTCCCGACGAAGTCCGCTTCCGTCATCCCCATCGCCTTCATCCAGGCGGCACTGAGGAGAATGCCATACCAGAGAATGCCGATGACTTGCCCGACGACAAGGGCCGCAACCCAGCCCAGCCAGTTTATGGTCTTCACAGGTCAACCTCCCACGATGCCGGATCAGTGTCTCCGGTTCTCCCCAGAGGCAGGGAGCCTGCATAACTTTGTTTGGTCAACGGTCCGGCGCTTTTGTTTCGCGGCCCGCCCTTCTATATGCGAACGCCTGTTTCCTTGATCCCCGACTCCCCCGGAAGATTTCCGCCTCATGGCTCGTATCCTGATCACTTCCGCCTTGCCGTACATCAACGGCATCAAGCACCTGGGCAATCTGGCAGGATCCATGCTGCCGGCGGATGTCTACGCGCGCTTCCAGCGGGCCCGGGGTCACGAAACGCTCTATATCTGCGCGACAGACGAACACGGAACTCCGGCTGAACTGGCCGCCGCCGCCGCCAGCCAGGACGTGGAGACCTACTGCGCCGAACAGCACGTCCTGCAGCGCGACGTGGCGGAAGCTTTTGGCCTGTCCTGGGACTGGTTTGGTCGGTCATCCTCGCCGCAGAACCGCAAGCTTACGCAACACTTTGCCGAAGTGCTGGAGGCCAATGGCCTGATCGAGGAACGCGTCGACCAGATGGTCTATTCCATCGACGACAAGCGCTTCCTGCCCGACCGCTATATCGAGGGCACCTGCCCGCACTGCGGCTTCGACAAGGCGCGTGGCGACCAGTGCGACAACTGCGGCAACCTGCTGGATCCAACCGACCTGAAGAACGCCTATTCGGTGATCTCGGGCTCGCGGAACCTGGAGGTGCGCGACACCCGCCATCTCTATCTTCTGCAGACCAAGATGGCCGACAAGATCCGGGCCTGGGTCGACAGCCACGCCGAATGGCCGCAGCTGGCCAAGTCGATCGCCTACAAGCATCTGGATGAGGGCCTTATTGATCGCGGCATCACCCGCGACCTGGCTTGGGGCGTGCCCGTGGTCAAGGACGGCGGGCCACGCCCGGGCATGGAGGGCAAGGTCTTCTATGTCTGGTTTGATGCCCCCATCGAATACATCGCCGCGACCCAGGAGTGGGCCGACGCCGAAGAGGGCCGCGACTGGAAGCGCTGGTGGCGGACCGACGAAGGTGCAGCCGATGTTCGCTATGTCGAGTTCATGGGCAAGGACAATGTCGCCTTCCACACCGTCAGTTTCCCGGCGACCATCCTGGGCTCGGAAGAGCCATGGAAGAGCGTCGACATGCTCAAAGCCTTCAACTGGCTCAACTGGTATGGCGGCAAGTTCTCGACCAGCAACAAGCGCGGCGTGTTCATGGACGCGGCTCTGGAAATCCTGCCACCCGACTTCTGGCGCTGGTATCTGACGTCGAACGCGCCTGAGAGCAGCGATACCGCGTTTACGTGGGAGATGTTTGCCAGCGCCGTGAACCGCGATCTGGCCGATGTGCTCGGTAACTTCATCAATCGCATCCTGAAGTTCACCGAAGGCAAGTTCGACGGAGTCGTGCCTGAAGGTGGCACGCCTGGACCCCTGGAAGAGAAGCTCTTCGCCGACGTATCCGCGCGCCTCACGGATCTTGCCGAACAGATGGACGCCATCGAGGTTCGCAAGAGCGCCCAGGCGCTCAGGGCCCTTTGGGTGGTCGGCAACGAGTATCTGCAAGAGGCCGCGCCCTGGACGGCGATCAAGACAGATCGCGATCGAGCCGCTGTGATTGTCAGAACAGCGCTCAACCTGGCTGCGCTTTACGCGAAAATTTCTTCGCCCTTCATCCCGTTTGCCTCAGAAAAGATCGCCGAAGCCTTCTCGCTGTCTTTGCCGGCCGCCTGGCCCACCAGCGATGCAAGGCATGAGCTCTCGTCTCTTCCGGTCGGTTTGACGGTCCGTGCGCCTGAGGTTTTGTTCAGGAAGATTGACGAGGACATGATCGCCGAGTGGGCAGGCCGCTTTGGGGGAGCCGAAGAGGCGTGATCTTCATGGGCGTCAGGTATGCCGGCCGTTCGGGCGACCTTGGCCGATGAGTAGCCTGACGCGGCTGAGTATCTTCTACGTCGCGATGTATCTCGGGACCGGTGTGAGCCTGCCTTACATCGGCACCTATCTGCGCGATCGCGGGATGAGTGGCGCGGCGATCGGCTTGATCCTTGCCATTCCGATGTTGGCCCGGCCATTCACCGGGCCGGCTCTGGCGGTATGGGCTGACGGGTTCACCCTGCGCCGCTCGCCGATGATCCTTTTGTCGCTGGGTGCGGGCCTGGGCTATGCCGCCCTGCTGATCGCGCCTGGCGCGCTGGGTCTTGCGATCGCATGGTTCATTGGCCAGACCCTGCTTTCGACGGTCTCACCGCTGGTCGACGTCATGGCCTTGCGAAGGGCGCGCGCTGAATCGTTCAACTACGGCCTGCCCCGCGGGACGGGGTCGACCGCTTTCATTGTCGCCAACCTGATCATGGGCGTCGTCCTGACTGTGGCGGTGCCAACGGTCATTCCAGTATGGATCGCGGCTTCAGCCTTTCTGACGGCCGTGGCGGCCCGTCTGGTCATTCCGGCGGACCCCGTCCACACCGATGGGGCCAAACCCATCGGCGCTGATCGCTGGAAGGGCCTCGGAGCGCTGCTGAAGGACCGCAACTTCCTGCTGGCTGTGGTCACAGCGGGCCTGATCCAAGGGGCTCATGCCTTCTACTATGGGTTTTCTACAATCCTCTGGCGCGGGCAGGGCATTTCCGAGCCGGTCATTGGGCTATTGTGGGGTGTCGGCGTCGCGGCAGAGGTGGCGTTCATGTGGTTCCTGGAGCCATGGCGCCGCCGCATCGGACCCGAGAAGCTGATGATCCTCGGGGGGATCGCGGCGGTCCTGCGTTGGCTGGCCTATGCATTCTCTCCGCCGCTGTGGCTGCTGTTCCCGCTACAGGGCCTCCATGCCCTGACCTTTGCCGCGAGCTTTCTGGCCTCCTTGCGACTGATCGAAAAGCTGACCCCGCCCGCCAACGCTTCGGCCGCACAGGCGCTTAACTCGGCATTGTCCGGCGGCTTCACGCTGGGCATTGCCACCCTGCTTGCCGGTCCATTGTTCGATGCCAGCAACGCCTTTGGCTATCTGGCCATGGCGGTTATGGCAGCCTTGGGCCTGGTTGGAGCCATTGCCCTTAACCGCCGCACCGGGCGCGTTCAGATGGTGTAGTCGTTTTCCTGCCCTTCAAGCCATTCGACGATCCGTTCGGCCGCTTCAACCGGGCTCATGCTAGTGGTGTCGATGCGCAATTCGGGTGCCTCGGGCGCTTCGTAGGGACTGTCGATGCCTGTGAAGTTCTTTAGCTGACCGGCGCGCGCCTTGGCATAGAGGCCCTTGACGTCGCGGGCTTCAGCCACGGCGAGCGGGGTGTCTACAAAGACCTCGATGAACTCACCGTCCTCGAGGATCTCGCGCGCCATTCGCCGCTCAGCGCGGAACGGCGAGATGAAGGCCGTCAGTACGATCAAGCCCGCATCGACCATGAGCTTGGCCACCTCCGCCACCCGGCGGATGTTCTCTACCCGGTCTTCTTCCGTGAAGCCCAGGTTCTTGTTGAGACCGTGACGGACATTGTCGCCGTCAAGAAGGTAGGTGTGGCGACCCAGGGCGTGCAGTCGCTTCTCGACCAGATTGGCGATGGTCGATTTCCCTGCGCCCGAAAGGCCGGTAAGCCAAACAACCTGACCGCGCTGGCTCTTTAGTGCAGCGCGAGATTGTTTCGTGACGTCCGTATGTTGCCAGTGAATGTTATCTGCCCTTCGCAGCGCGAAGTTCAGCATGCCGGCACCGACCGTACGGTTGCTGATCCGGTCAATCAGGATGAATCCGCCCAGTTCGCGGTTATCCGCATAGGTCTCGAAGGGCACCGGTTGATCGAGCGACAGATTGACCAGACCGATTTCGTTCAGGGCCAGCCGCTTGGCGGCCGTCCGTTCCAGCGTATTGACGTTCACCCGGTGCTTTATCTCGGTGACGGAAGCCCCCACGGTCCGAGTGCCGATCTTCAACAGATAGGCCCGTCCTGGAGGCAGGGGGTCCTCGTCCAGCCACACAACGGTCGCCTCGAACTGCCCGGCGACCGGGCAGGGGGCTGCCGCCGCCACGATCAGGTCGCCACGGGAGATATCGATCTCGTCGCACAGGGTCAGGGTCACGGACTGACCGGCTACAGCTTGCGGGAGGTCGTCAGGCAGCGTGACGATGCGGTCGATGGTGCTTTCCTGGCCCGACGGCAGGACACGCACGCGATCGCCTGGCTTGACGACGCCGGACGCAATCAGCCCGGAGAAGCCGCGGAAATCGAGATTCGGTCGATTGACCCATTGGACAGGCATGCGGAACGGTTTGGCTTGCAGATCATCTTCGACCTGAATGGTCTCCAGCCAGTCCATCAGGATTGGACCCTTGAACCATGGCGTATCAACGCTTTGGCTGGCGATGTTGTCTCCGCCCAGGCCCGAGATCGGGATGGGGGTGAAGACAGAAAGACCGATTTGATCCGCGAAAGCGCGAAAGTCCGACACGATGGCGTCGTAGCGCGGCTGGTCCCAGCCGATCAGATCCATCTTGTTCACTGCCAGCACGATGTGGCGGATGCCGAGCAGGCTAACCAGATAGGCGTGGCGGCGAGTCTGGGTCAGTACGCCCTTGCGGGCATCGATCAGGATGATCGCCGCCTCTGCGGTCGATGCCCCCGTGACCATGTTGCGCGTGTATTGCTCATGGCCCGGCGTATCGGCGACGATGAACTTGCGCTTGTCGGTCGCAAAGAAGCGATAGGCGACGTCAATCGTGATGCCTTGTTCGCGCTCGGCGGCCAGGCCATCCACAAGAAGGGCGAAGTCGATCGCCCCGCCCTGGGTGCCGACCCGTCTTGAGTCTGCCTCAAGGGCCGCAAGCTGATCCTCGAAGATCATTTTGCTGTCATAGAGCAGCCGGCCGATCAGGGTGGATTTGCCGTCGTCGACGCTGCCGCAGGTGATGAAGCGAAGCAGCGACTTGTGCTGGTGTGCGACCAGATAGGCGTCGATGTCGTCCGCGATCAGGTCGGAGGGCGTGTACACCTTACCCATCAGAAATAGCCCTCCTGCTTTTTCTTCTCCATCGACGCGGATTGGTCATGGTCGATGACGCGGCCTTGCCGCTCGCTCGTGGTCGCCAGCAGCATTTCCTGGATGATCTGGGGCAGGGTTGAGGCCGTGCTTTCAACAGCACCGGTCAGAGGGTAGCAGCCCAGGGTGCGGAACCTCACGCTCCTCATCGTCGGGGTTTCGCCGGGGCGCAGGGGGAACCGATCGTCATCCACCATGATCAACGCGCCATCGCGCTCGACCACCGGCCGTTCCGCCGCGAAATAGAGCGGCACGATCGGGATGTTTTCCAGATGGATGTATTGCCAGACGTCGAGTTCGGTCCAGTTGGAGATCGGAAATGCACGCAGGCTTTCACCGGGGTGCTTTCGCGTATTGTAGAGCTTCCAGAGTTCGGGCCGCTGGTTCTTCGGATCCCATCGCTGCTCGGCTGACCGGAAGGAGATGATGCGCTCCTTGGCGCGGCTCTTTTCTTCATCGCGGCGCGCGCCGCCAAAGGCAGCATCGAAACCGTGTTTGGCCAATGCCTGCTTCAGGCCCTCGGTCTTCCACATGTCGGTGTGCAGGGCGCTGCCGTGGTCAAAGGGATTGATGCCCTTGGCCTCGGCTTCCGGGTTCTTGTGGACCAGCAGGTCGAAACCCAGGTCTGTCGCAACCTTGTCGCGTTGGGCATACATCGCCTGAAACTTCCAGGTGGTGTCGATGTGCAGGAGCGGAAAGGGCGGCCGCGACGGGAAGAAGGCCTTGGCCGCCAGATGCAGCATCACAGCGCTGTCCTTGCCAATCGAGTACAGCATTACCGGGCGATCGCATTCCGCTGCGACTTCGCGCAGGATGTGAATGCTCTCTGCCTCGAGGCGCTGGAGATGGGTCAAGCGGGCCGGCGAGATCTCGGTCATGAATGTTTCCGGCAAAGCGCTGGGCGCGATCGGTTCAAGCTGGGTAGGGGCCAAAACAGGGGTCCGCAAACAGAAAAAGTCCGATCCACCCTGGATCGAGCCAGCGCGGACTTGCTTCCTGGCGACCTAGGCAGTGGAGGCCGAGGGGGCAAGCATTGGAATTCTGGAGGCGCTGTCAGCTTGAGTGGCACCGGTCCCGGTGTGCATGACCAAAAGTTCACTCGGCCCAGGACTGGATTCATCGCATAACACCGCTATCGCACGGTGGGTTGACCATGAGCGTCCTTGCGGAATTGCTGGCAGTTGTCGTCGTCTGGCTATCAGCCATGGCGTTGAGCCATCTGGGCATAGACATCAAGGCTGATCCCCGGATCAGCACCAGGCCAGAACGGACAGTCTCTCGGACGCCGCGTGAAGGACTGAAGGTTCCGAGGGCGGCCGTTCCGGATGCCTCAGCGGGTTCGATGACGGGAACGGGCCCTGGATCGCTCCGCGACGACGTGTAACCCTAAAACTCAACCGAAGCCGCTTTGCGCGCGGGCTTTTCGCCGCTAGGTTCATTCTCTACGCGATATAGGGGCAGGGCGCGCGTTGATTGTCTTTGCCCTTCGCTGACCGCCTTGGGACCCTGGCTGTGTATGAAGCCTAAGAAGCGCCAACCGCTCGATTTCTCCGCCGTTCCTGTGGAGGCGTCCGCAGAGGATCAAATCTCCGCGCCAGAATCCCCAGCTCCTGAGGAGCCGGAGGAGAGCATTGCCATGCCGGTCGATGCCCCCATGGGTGCAGCCGACCTGGACCTGGACCTGCCTGCGCCAGAGCCCTCCTCGCCGCGCGCACGAGCGGCCTCACGCCGTGGCAGAGTCGCACAGTCGCCCTTGGCAGATGAAGCGCCGTCGCTCGCGCCGATGTCACTGGCCACCAGTGCTGCCCAGCCGCCCGCGCCGGTGCTCGAGCCCGGTTATGATGCAACGCCGGTCAAGGCCGAACGTGCGGATGCGCCTCTTGATCTGGCCGCCTCTGCCGGTGCTTTCGATCGAGCGGAGCCTGCCGAACGACGTCCTATGCCGGCGGCGCTGTTCTGGACTTTTGCCGTTGCGGCTGCCGCCCTTTGGGCCCTGGCTCCCCTGGCTTTCGCTCTGGGCTATGCCCAGGGTGTTCCTGCGCTAAAGGTTGAAGGCTTTGCGCTTGCGGTATTCGCAGGCTTGGCCGTTGGCCCGGCGCTGCTCACTCTTCTGGGCGCTTATCTTCTGCGGCAGGCTCAGGGTGTTTCGGCGGAGTTGCGCCGCAACCGGACCATGACCGATCGCCTGGTTACGCCCGCCGTCCTGGCGGCGGCCGGTGCAGCCGGGGCCGTAGAAGCGATCCGCAGTCAGATCGACGGCGCGACCATCGCTGCGACACAGGCGCGGGAGCGTATCCTGTCACTGCGCCAGTCGCTCGCTGAGGAGACCGCGCGATTGGCAGAGGCGGCTGCGGATTCTGCCCGCATGGCCAATCAGCTTTCCCAAGGTCTGGGTCATGAGCGTCAGGCCCTTGAGACCCTGTCGGTCATGCTGGATGCGCGTTCTACGGCCGTTGTGGATGCCATCGGGAGTCAGGCCCGCATGGTGGCGGAGGCTTCCGATCTGGCGGAAACCCAGTTGCGTGAGGCCGAGGCCGCTCTTGCGGCCCGCGCGGCAGATCTCGCCGCTGCGGCAGCGGAAGCTTCTGATGCGGCCCGGGTCGGCGCAGAGGATATCTCGCGTCAGATCGCCCGCCTTGAGACGGCGGGACAGGGCCTTGGCGACCAGATGAGTTCTGTTGAAAAGAATCTGGCGCAGCAAAGGGCGGCTCTGGTCGCCGCCAGCCAGTCCCTGAGATCGGAGCAGGAAGATTTCGCTGCGGAGTCGGAGACACGAACCGCACAGCTCACGGAATTCGTTTCCTATACCCGTGTCAGCGCGACCGAGCTCAGCGACGTTGCGGCAATGGGGGCGGAGGTTTTGCGTGGCCTGATTGCGGCTGCGTCAGAGCAGTTCAAGGACATGGCGGAGACGGCGAAGGCGGAGCGGGACGGCTTGGTCGATGAGACCAACAAGGTGCTCACCGCCATTTCGGATGCCGCAGCAGGCCAGCGCGAAGGGCTGGAGATCGAACTGAAGCAGGCCATGGAGGCCCTTGCGGCTGCAGCACTCAAGGCCAGCGAGGGTGTTGATGCACGCGTCGAGTCGGCGCGCGGTCGCGTGGACCAGTTGAACGAGATCGCCTTTGCTGCAGGTCAGAAGGCCGACACCGTCTTCGAGTCGCGCATGGAAGAAGCGCGAGATCTGATCGAGCAGTCCGCTCAAATGGTGGAACAGGCCGGAGCCCGCACCGCCCAGAAACTGGCTGAAGCGGTCCTGACAGCACGTGGCACCCTGGGTGAACTGGAAGCCATGCTCGACGAGGTTGGGCAGCGCACGGCCGAAATGCCTGTCGAAGCCATGCAGAAAGCCGTCGAGGTTCGGGCGTCGATCGAAAAAGGCATCGCAGAATTGATGGCCGCAGCCCGCCGCACGGCGGAAGAGACGGCGGCGATCGATCAAGCCTTCCAGGATCGTGTGCGTCGCAACTATGACGCCCTCAGTGAAGCCGCTGCGGCAATGGGAGGACCGACCCCCGCACGAACGGCTCCAGCGCAGGTCTCCCGCTCGAAATCCGTCCCGCCGCCAGCTCCGACTATGCCGAGCGCGGGTATGGATCCTGACGATGACCTGCTCGCGGATGATCCAGGGGCTCGGCCTCGCCTGCGTCTCACGCCTACGGCTACGGACGATGAGTTCCGATCGGTGTTCGACAATGCTGGCGGCCGCGCTGCTCCCCCCGTCCAGGATGGGCCTGAGGGCCAAAACTGGTCGTGGCGATCCTTGCTCTCGGGCATAGAGAACAGCTCGCCGGGCGATGCGGCTCTAGGCGAAAAACTGGCCGCTGAGATTTCAGCGATGGGCATTGATCCTCATGCACTTCTGCCTCGCGGCCGGATCGACGAAATCGCGGCCGCTATCCAGACTCGTGATGCTTCGGGTGCGCGTGAAGTCGTGAAGCGACTGGCGCCCGCTGCCATTCGACGGCTGGTACGGCGCCTGTTCTCGGACGCAACCCTTCGGGCCAATGCCGAGCGGTTCCTGAAGCGATATGCGGGCATGATCGATGAAGCCGGCGGGCAGGACCGCGAAGGCTTCCTGGTCGCCGCTCTGCTGTCTTCGGATGCTGGCCGGGCCTATTTGTTGCTGGATGCTGCGACCGGCGATCTGGCGTAGTCTCTGTCGGATGTTGAAGCGCGCTTTCGACGTGGCGGCATCTTGTGCAGGGCTAATGGTCTTGCTGGTGCCGTTGCTTGTGCTTTGGGTTTTAGTCAGGCTGACGTCTCCAGGGCCGGCGCTCTACTGGTCGCAACGGGTAGGGCGCTGCTCCACGCTGTTTGTAATGCCGAAGTTCCGCACCATGCGGACCGACACGCCTGAGGTCGCGACGCACCTGCTTGCGGATCCGGATCATTGGCTGACGCCTATTGGCGCGACCCTTCGTCGGCTTAGCCTTGATGAGTTGCCGCAACTCTGGAGCGTATTTGTCGGCCATATGAGTCTGGTTGGACCAAGGCCCGCCCTTTTCAATCAAGACGATCTGATTGCTGCGCGACGGCAGGCAGGAGTCGACAGCTTGCGGCCGGGCGTAACGGGCTGGGCTCAAATCAACGGTCGCGACGAACTGTCCATTCCAGACAAGGTTGCGCTCGATGCAGAATACTTGGCGCGCCGCTCGTTCGGGTTCGATCTCATGATCCTGGCGAGAACTGTCCTGCCTGTCCTGACTGGCCAAGGTGTGACGCGCTAGCTCCGGTTAGGTCAGGGCCGAATAGGCCTTTTCGATAGCTGCGACAAAGGCCTCATTACTCTGCAGATCTGCCGGAAAAACGGTGTTCAGGGCCAGAAACGCCGCAACGTCAGCTTGGGTCTCGTTGGAGCAGGATTTAGCGACAGCAACGAGTTGGTCGGCCAAGGGATCGATGATGGCCGTTCCGGCAGCCGCCTGCCGCCTCACGAAATGCATCCAGGCCGCCAGTGGAATAGCCAAGCGTTCGACCGAATGCCCTGCGTCCAGCGCATCGGCGATTGTTCCCAGGATTCTGAACGGCAGCTTCTGGGAGCCGTCCCAGGCGATCTGGGCCAGCAGATGGCGGATCTCTGGATTGCGGAAGCGCTTCAGGATCGCCTCGGCATACAGCCCAAGATCAAGGCCCCGCGGAGCAATCAAGGTGGGAATGATATCCAGGGCCATCATATCCTCGGCCAGTTTGGCCAAGATAGGGTCGTTCATCGCCTCGAAGACGGTGACATGGCCGCGCAGAATTCCCGCATAGGCGAGAGTAGAATGAACGCCGTTCAGAAGGCGCAACTTGGCACGTTCAAAGCCTCGGACATCATCGGTCAGGGTGACCCCGACGCTGGCGAGGTCTGGCGCGTGCGGGCCCAGTACGTCTTCGATCACCCATTGGGTAAAGGCTTCGCGCTGAACAGGCCAAGCGTCGTCAAGTCCGGTTGCCGCTACGGTGCGCTCTCGCAAGGCGTCATCCGTGGCGGGCGTAATGCTATCGACCATGGTCCGTGGGAAGCAGCCATTGACGTCAATCCAGGCGGCGAGTTCGGAATCGACCTTGGTCGCGAAGGCGATGACCGCCGCTTTTAGCCGCCAGCCGTTGTCCGCCAGATTGTCGCAGGCGACGACGGCATAGGGCGGAAGGCCGGCCAGGAAGCGACGACGCAAGCCTTCGACCAGATAACCAATGGCGCTGACGGGGTCTCGCGGGTTGGCTAGGTCATGACGAATATCCGGATGGGCTTGGTCAAGGCTGCCCTCCTGAGACAGGCAGTAGCCCTTTTCTGTCACCGTCAGGGTGACCATCCTGGTCATGGGGGAAGCCAGACGCGCAAAGACGGCCGGCGGATCCTCTGGCGCAACCAGCACCTCCACAATCGACCCCACGATCCGGAAAGTGGTTTGATCATCGAGTTGGGCGAGGGTGTACAGGCCATTCTGCGGTGCCAGGGCGTCGCGAACGCCGGTGCTCTTCAGGGACACGGCGCAGATGCCCCATCGCGGGTCCTGCGCCAGCAACTGATCGAAGTAGAAAGCCTGATGCGCTCTGTGAAATGCGCCGGGACCCAGGTGCACAATGCCGATCGAGACCCGGTCACGATCGTAATCTGGTTGAAAGACCCCCGGCAACGCGGCGGGACTGCTTGTCGCGCAAAGCCGCAACGGGGAGGAGAGGGGCATTGCAGTCAAAGGGTTACACCGCTTTTCCAGATTGCGATTTCACGTTCACCATTCGCTTCGGTCTTGGTCCGTTTGCCGGATGCCGTTTCGACAACGAGATCCATCAGGGCGTCAGCCGCGTCTTCGATTGTGTGGCCGGACAAGACTATCCCCGCATCGAAGTCGATCCAGCCGGGCTTGCGCGTGGCAAGCGTGCTGTTGGAGGCGATCTTCAGGGTCGGGGCTGGAAAGCCCAGGGGTGTACCGCGACCGGTGGTAAACAGGATCAGGGTGGCTCCTGCAGCCGTCAGGGCGGTTGAGGAAACGGCGTCATTGCCCGGGGCCTCTAGCAGGGTAAGGCCGTGGGTCCCCACTTTCTCGCCATAACGGATCACCCCGATCAATTCAGAGCGCCCCCCTTTCTGCACGGCACCCAAGGACTTCTCTTCGAGTGTTGTGATGCCGCCAGCAATGTTTCCCGGCGATGGATTTTCGTGTATAGGTTGATTGTTGTCGATAAAGTACCGCTTGAAGTCATCCACCAGTTGAACAGCGCTATCGAACACCGCCTGAGAGCCGGCGCGGGCCAGTAACATCTGTTCCGCGCCAAAGATTTCAGGAATCTCGGTCAGGATCGGAGTGCCGCCAGCATCGGCTATCCGATCGGCGATGCGGCCAACCAGTGGATTGGCGGTCACTCCGGAAAAGCCGTCTGAGCCACCGCACTTGAGTCCGATGACAAGATCGGAAATCGAGCAGGTCTCTCGTTGGTCTTTTTCCACAATGGCGACAAGGTCCTCGATAGCGGCAAGGCCGTCTTCAAGTTCATCTTCGACCAATTGGGTGGTGAACGCCCGCATGCGAGTTGGATTCAAGTCGGGGGCGCTGTCGAGCAGGGCCTGCAGCTGGTTGTTTTCACAGCCCAAGCCCAGGATCAGTATGCCGCCGGCATTGGGATGGGCCGCCAGGGCAGCGATAAGCTTGCGGGTATGCGAGAGATCATCGCCAAGCTGTGAGCAGCCGAACGGGTGGGGGAAGGCGAAGATCCCGTCGGTACGACCGGCGAAGCGCAGATTGGCTTTTTCCGCGATCCGACGGGCGGTGTTGGCGACGCAGCCTACAGTGCAAAGTACCCAAATCTCATTCCGCGTGCCTACCCGTCCGTTCGTGCGCCGGTAGCCCATGAAGCTGTGGACTGGCTGTGCCTTTATCAGACGCCTCTGAGGTGGGTGCCAATCATAGCCTTCGAGGCCGGCCAGCTTGGTTTCCACATTATGGACATGGACATGGTCGCCAACGGCGATGCTGACCGTCGCCCGGCCGATGGGCCAGCCATACTTCATGACGTCTTCGCCGATACTGGCGGCGGCTATAGCGATCTTGTGGCCTTTGGGGACATCAGATCGCGCCACAATTCTGCGGCCGCGCAGTTCGAGCGTTTCACCTGCGACGATGTCACGCAGCGCTGTGGCGACATGATCGCGAGGATCGACATCGTGAATCGATTCGTCGTGGACACAGCTAACTTGGGTCATTCGTGCCTTCACGCGGCGGCTAGTCGGACGGTGAAACCTTATCCACCCAGCCGGTAACCGGTGTCAAACTCCCTCAACAGGGCAGTTGCGCCCATTGGTGGCGAGGTCGGTGCGTCTGGAGTATGACAAATGCAAGCGCTGAAAGCTGCATGGAAACGCCGTGAATTCTCCCAAACTGCCAAGTCCGCCTTCGAGCGATCATGAACCTGAGGGCGGACTTGAAGGCGGACGCAAGCGCGCCACGATCAATGACATCGCCAGGCTAGCGGGTGTGTCCAAGAAGACGGTTTCGCGGGTGATCAATCAATCGCCCTTCGTGCGCGACGAAACGCGCGAACGGATTGAAGCTGTGATTGCCGAGTGGGGCTATGCTCCGGATCCTCAGGCGCGAGGCCTAGCGTTTCGCCGGTCCTTCTTGATCGGCATGATCTATGACAACCCAAATCCACAGTATGTTGTGAACATGCAGTTGGGCCTGTTGGACGGCATGCGGGGCTCTGGCTTCGAGCTGGTCGTGCATCCCTGCAATCGCGCCAGCCCGACCTTTCTCGCGGATGTGAGAACATTCGTTGAGCGCCAAAAGCTCTACGGTGTCGTCCTGCCCCCTTCGGTTTCTGAAGATGAAAGGGTGGCAAAACTGCTCAATGAAATCGGATGCGCCTATATCCGAATTGCCTCGGTAGAGCTCGACAAGCCTGAGCACATGATTGTCGGCCACGATCGCATGGGCGGTGCCCAGGCAGCGCGGCACATTCTTGATCTGGGCCACCGTCGCATTGCCTTCATTTCGGGGCCTGCGACATTCCGCTCTTCGCATGAGCGGAGAGGCGGCTTTGAAGCAGCCCTTGCCGAACGCGGCCTCACGCTGCAGCCCAGTGACATCATTCAGGGGGCCTATACCTTTGAGTCTGGCGTTGCCTGCGGGGATGAGCTTCTGGCGCGAACCCCGCGTCCGACAGCGATCTTCGCCGGCAATGACGAGATGGCGGCTGGTGTGCTGCAATCCGCTCGAAAGGCTGGGTTGAGTGTTCCTGCCGATCTCACGGTCGTTGGTTTTGATGATTTCCAGATCGCCCAAGCCGTATGGCCTCCGCTGACGACCATCCACACGCCAACCCGTGAGATCGGAAGAATGGCTGCTGAGAAGCTCATCGATGCCGAGCGCCGCGAACGGCGCGAGGAGCGTGATCCTGCCCGTACCGAACCCACCCTTGTTGTTCGCCAATCATCGGGGCCAGCCCCCGTAGTTTAGGCCAAACCCACTAAGGTCAGGCTTGCAAGCAGGCATGACACCGGTTACCAAGCGCACGTCAGATGCGGCCACGGGCGAAGCTGCCGGCAGGAGAGGAAGCAGGAGAAGTCCATGGTCAGGCCCCTGATGTTCCATGACGATCGCCTGTTTCCAGCCGAAGAGCGGACGCGTTCCATAGCGCGTGAGCTTTATGCGACGGTCCGAGACCTGCCGATAATCAGCCCGCATGGCCACACTGACCCCAGTTGGTTCGCGAGCAATGCGCCCTTTCAGGACGCTACCGACCTGCTGCTGGCTCCGGACCACTATCTCTACCGCATGCTCTACAGCCAGGGGATCTCACTGGATGCGCTGAAGGTTCGTTCCAAGTCCGGGGTTCCGGCGACGGATGCGCGCGAAGCCTGGCGTCTGCTGGCCCACAACTTCCATCTGTTCCGGGGCACGCCGTCGTGGATCTGGTTGAATCACGTTTTCAGCCAGGTGTTCGGTATTGAAGTCTTCCTCTCGGGCGAAACCTCCGACTTCTATTTTGATACGATCAACGAAGCGCTTGCCACCGACGCCTTCCGGCCGCGCGCCCTGTTCGACCGCTTCAACATCGAGACCCTGGCGACTACTGAAGGTCCGCACGAAACCCTGAAGCACCATCACGCCATCCGCGAGAGTGGTTGGGGAGGCCATGTCATTACGGCCTATCGACCGGATGCCGTCATCGATTTTGAGGACGAGCGATCAGGACGGGCCTTCGAGCGCTTCGCCGAGGTTACCGGGCAGGATGTTTATAGCTGGCAGGGCTATCTGGAAGCTCACCGCATCCGCCGCGGAGCCTTCATCGACGCCGGGGCGACATCTTCGGATCACGGCCATCCCACGGCCGCCACAGCCGACCTTGCCGACGGTGAGGCTGAAGCGCTCTTCCTCAGCCTGGTCAAGGGAGAGGTCACGGCTGAGAAGGCTGAGCTTTTCCGCGCCCAGATGCTGACGGAAATGGCCAAGATGAGCCTGGACGACGGGCTGGTCATGCAGATCCATCCTGGCTCGCACCGCAACCACAATGCTGGCCTGCTGGACAGCCATGGTCGCGACAAGGGGGCCGACATTCCGGGCCAGACCGAATACGTCAAGGCGCTCAAGCCCCTGCTCAGCAAGCTGGGCAACGATCCGCGCCTTTCCGTCATCCTCTTTACGCTGGACGAGACAAGCTACAGCCGCGAACTGGCCCCGCTGGCCGGCCACTATCCTGTCCTGAAGCTCGGCCCCTCCTGGTGGTTCCATGACAGCCCTGAGGGCATGATGCGGTTCCGGGAGCAGGTCACGGAGACGGCGGGCTTTTACAACACGGTGGGCTTCAACGACGACACCCGCGCCTTCTTGTCGATCCCGGCTCGCCACGACGTTGCCCGCCGGGTCGACAGCGGCTTCCTGGCCCGCCTGGTCGCCGAGCATCGGATGGACCTCGTCGAAGCCCAGGAGCTGATTGTTGACCTGACCTACACCCTGCCCAAGCGCGCCTACAAACTCGATCAACCGAGGCTGAATCTGTCATCGGTTCAAGCCGCCCAATAAGCCCATCGGAGCTCTTCATGTTCACCAAGACCTATCACGCCACGCATCCGGACATGATGTTCGCGGTCAGCAATGACGACCTGCGCGAGCGCTATCTGATGGATGGCCTGTTCGCCGATAACGAGATTGTCCTGCACTACAATCACGCCGAGCGCTTCGTGATCGGCGGCGTCGCCCCGGTCTCGACTGGCGTCAAGCTCCCCGATCAGACTGAGCCGGCTTCGGCAGCGGGCCACCCGTTCCTCGAGCGCCGGGAGCTTGGCGCGATCAATGTCGGCGGCGGCAAGGGCAAGGTCACGGTTGACGGCGTCGTCTACGACATCGAGCCGCGCGACGGGATCTATGTCACCATGGGTGCCAAGGACGTGGTGTTTGAAAGCATCGACGCCGCCAACCCGGCCCGTTTCTACCTGACCAGCCTGCCGGCCCATGCCGCCTTCGAAACCAAGAAGCTCGAATTCGCCAACGCCGTCCCGCTGGAGCGTGGCGCGCTGGAGACTTCCAACGAGCGCACCATCTACCAGTACATCGTGCCGACGACCTGCAAGTCGGCCCAGCTGCTGCTGGGCATGACCGTCCTGAAGCCGGGCAGCGTCTGGAACACCATGCCGCCCCACCTGCACGACCGCCGATCGGAAGCCTATTTCTACTTCGGGCTGGGCGAGAATGACCGGGTCTTCCACTACATGGGCGAGCCGGACGAGATGCGTCACATCGTGATCGCCAACGAGGAAGCCGTGATGAGCCCGCCGTGGTCGATCCACATGGGTTCGGGCACTTCGAACTACACGTTCATCTGGGCGATGGGCGGCGAGAACCTCGACTACACCGACATGAACGTGCTGGACATCTGCCAGCTGAAATAGGGGCGTCGGCTCCCGCGCTCCCGGCCTGTCATCCTGGCTGGAGCGAAGCGAAGAGCCGGGACCGCCACAAGCGCCTGCGTTTGCGGTGGTCCCGGATCGGCCTTTCAGGCCGTCCGGGATGACAAGATTTTTGAACAGGAACTCACCATGGCCAATTCGTTCAGCCTCGAAGGCAAGGTTGCCCTCGTCACCGGTGCCAATACCGGTCTGGGTCAGGCCGTGGCCGTAGCCTTGGCCGAAGCCGGCGCGAATATTGCCGCTGCGGGTCGCAGTGCGCCGATCGAGACCCAGGCCGCTGTCGAGGCCACGGGTCGCAAGTTTCTGTCGATCAAGGCCGACTTCGGTTCGATCGAACCTGTCCAGCGCGTGATCGACGAGACCGTTGCCGCGTTCGGCAAGGTCGATATCCTGGTCAACAATGCCGGGATCATCCGCCGCGCCGACTCCATCGAGTTCACCGAGGCCGACTGGGACGCGGTGATGGATACCAACCTGAAGGTCGTCTTCTTCCTGACCCAGGCCTTCGCCAAGCAGGCCCTGAAGCAGGGCCCGGTCGATGGCGTCGCCGGCAAGGTGATCAACATCGCCAGCCTGCTGTCCTTCCAGGGCGGCATCCGGGTGCCGTCCTATACGGCCAGCAAGAGTGGCCTGGCGGGTCTGACCAAGATCCTGGCCAACGAGTGGGCGACCAAGGGCATCAACGTCAATGCCATCGCGCCGGGCTATTTCGACACCAACAACACCGAGGCCCTGCGCAACGATGCCGACCGCAATGCCTCGATCCTGGCCCGTATTCCGGCGGGTCGCTGGGGCAAGCCGAGCGACCTCGGGGGAGCTGCCGTGTTCCTGGCCTCTTCGGCGGCCGACTATGTCCAGGGGATTACTCTGCCCGTGGATGGCGGTTGGCTGGCCCGCTGACGGCAAAATTTCACGCAAAGATCGAATGGTAGCGCAAACATAATGCTTGCCGGGTTTTCCCGGCCAGAGAAGCAGGCTAAGGGCGCCGCAACGTCAGCGCCGGTTAGGGCAGGGCGTTCAGGTTCATCCTTCTGTAGCGGCGCCTCTGGCGTCAGCGGAGCTCGCTTATGCGTAACCCGGCCCTGTCGCTCGGCGGTGATCGCCCCACCAGCCGTAACGTCCGTCAGAACGCCAACCTGCTCAGCGATCTGCTGTCCGAAGCCATTGCCTATCTGGAAGGCGAAGAGGCGGCCGCCCTGGTAAACCAGGCGCGCAAGGCCTCGAGCGGCGAAGACGAGACGGGCGCAGCGCCGGTTCTGGACCACCTGTTCGCTGACCTCTCAAACGAACAGGCCGTGTTCCTGGCGCGGGCCTTTGCCAGTCATTCCTTGCTGGCCAATATCGGCGAGGACGTCGCGGGACGCCGCCGCCATGCCGAAGCCGCAGCCCAGCCCGGAGACGATCGTCCGCGCTCCCTGGTCGATGCCGTCGCCGCCCTCAAGGCCGGTGGCAAGTCCGATCAGGACATCGCCCGGACCTTTGCGGCCATGAATGTCGTGCCGGTCCTGACCGCCCATCCGACCGAGGTGCGTCGCCGGAGCATGGTCGATCGCGAGACCGAGATCTCGCGGCTCATGGCCCTGCGGCGCCACCATCTCCCGGCCGATCTTGAGAGCGACATCCGGGAGCGTTTGTTCCGCGAGATCGCCCTGATGTGGCGCACCCGGCTTTACCGTCCCGAACGGATCACGGTGAAGGACGAGATCCGTAACGCCCTGTCGATTGTCCGCACCTCCATCCTTCCGGCGATCATCGACCTCTATGGCGACTGGACCGCCCAGATCGCCCACAATGCCGAACTGGCCCCGCTGCTGAAGATGGGCTCCTGGCTCGGCGGTGACCGCGATGGCCATCCAGGCGTCAATGGCCAGACCCTGAAACTGGCCCTGAGTTCGCAGTCGCGGGTGATCCTCGACTGGTACGCCAGCGAGGTCCGCAAGCTCTGGTCCAACCTGGCGATCTCGACGGCCTATGCCCCGGTTTCGGCCGAGTTGATGGCCCTGGCGGGGCAGGCCAAGGACCCTTCGGTACATCGCATCGACGAGCCCTACCGTCTGGCCCTGGAGCTGGTCTTTGACCGCCTGACCGCCGTGTCCCAGAAGCTGACCGGCCAGCCCGTGGCCTATGCCAATGGCGCGACCGATGTCGAGCCCTATGGCCATCCGGACGCCTTTGTCGCCGACCTGGCGATCGTCATCGACAGCCTGGAGCGAAACGGCGGCGAGCGGCTGGTCGGAACCGCCCTGCGCACCCTGGTCGAGGTGGCCAAGGCCTGCGGCTTCCATCTGATGTCGCTCGACCTGCGCCAGAACGCCGACGTGCACGAGCGGACCCTGGACGAACTCTTCCAGCGGGCCGGCACCGGTCTGCGCTATCTCGACCTGCCGGAGGCGGAGCGCTGCAAGGCCCTGATCGAGGAGCTGTCGCACCAACGGCCGCTGGTTTCGCCGTTCACCGCCTATGGCGAGGAGACGACGCGCGAGCTGGCGACCATGGAGGCTGCAGCCCAGGCTGTGCGCGACTATGGTCATGGCTGCCTCGGTGCCTATGTGATCTCCAAGTCGGCGACCCTCTCGGACATTCTCGAGCCTCTGGTCCTGCTGAAGCAGGTGGGCCTGGTCTGGGGCGGCGCGGCACCGCGGTCTTCGGTCAAGATCAGCCCGCTGTTCGAAACCATCGAGGATCTGGAGCAGGGACCCCGTGTCCTGCGTCAGTGGCTGGAGCTGCCGATCAGCCGGACGATCCTCGGGGATCGCCCCGTGCAGGAAATCATGCTCGGCTATTCCGACAGCAACAAGGACGGCGGCTATGTCGCGTCGCGTCGGGGCGTCGCCCGGGGTGCGTCGGCCCTGGCCTTCGAAGCCGACCGCATGGGAGTCGGCCTGCAACTGTTCCATGGTCGGGGTGGCAGCGTCGGACGGGGCGGGGGGCCGGCTGCCGAGGCGGTGATGGCCCAGCCGGCCGGCACGGTCCAGGGCCGCATTCGCATGACCGAGCAGGGCGAGATGATCGCCCGACGGTTCGGTGACCAGCCGACCGCGCGTCGCAATCTGGACGGCCTGGCCGCTGCCGTTCTGATGGCGAGTGACCGTCCGGTCGTGCGGCCTGACCCCAAGGTCGATGCCGCCATGACCGCCCTGGCCCAGGCCTCGTTCGAGGGCTATCGGGCCCTGGTCTATGAGGATCCGGCCTTTGAGGACTTCTTCTGGTCGGCGACCCCGATCGGCGAGATCGTCGGCCTCAATATCGGTTCACGACCTGCCAGCCGCACGGCCAGCCGCAAGATCGAGGACCTGCGCGCCATCCCGTGGGTGTTCAGCTGGTCGCAGTCGCGGTTCATGCTGCCGGGCTGGTTCGGCTTTGCCTCGGGTGTAGAGCGTGCTGGTCTTTCCATCCCGCAACTGCAGGATCTGGCCGGCGGTTTCGATTTCTTCGCCTCCTTGCTGTCGAACATGGAACTGGCCTTGGCCCAGAGCCATATGGGCATTGCAGCTCGCTATGTCGCCCTGTCACCCGATCCGGCCAATGCGACCCGGATCTTCGAGACCATCAAGGTCGAACATGAGGCCGCTCAACGCCTGGCCTTGGCAATCCGGGGTGGGACCAGCCTGCTGGACAACCAGCCGGAGCTCGCCGAGTCCGTCGCCCTGGCCAGCGTGTCGGTCGATCCGCTCAACCACCTGCAGCTGGAATTGCTGTCGCGGCGGCGGGCAGGCGACCAGGACGAAGCGGTTCGGCTGGCGATTCAGTTGACCGTGGCCGGCATCGCAGCAGGGCTGCGCAATACCGGCTAAGCTCCGCTTGACTAAATACTTCACGATTTCAAAGATCTATTACGATTTCCGAAGCGTCTGACGGCGCTTGCCTAAACCACGGGTTTCTGATTATGTGCGCGATGACACCGGTGGCGCCACGAGGCTGCCTCGAAATGACACCGGTATCATAACGTTTCGGTTCGATCTGTTCGCGCCGTCTCGTTGCGGCTCTCTGGAGCTCGCTCCTGCGCAAACTTCGGGGCGTCGAGCCTGCTCGACGCCCTCACTTTTGCCCTGGCGAGACCCCGGGATGGAATTGGGGAAGGAAACAAGGCGGCGCGAACGCGCCTTTGTTTGACGCAGCGGCAGCCACGGAGTGGCGTCCGCGCGCGACGCGGTCTAAACGGTCGCCCTGAGCCAATTTCGGCGAAATCTTCCCTGCGATGACGTCCCACGGGGGCTTCTGCGCAAGAACGATGCTTTTGGAGGACTATGTGATGGTGAAAGACCGTATGGCGGTGCTGACTGCCTTGATGGACCAGGGCGTCATTCCGGTTTTCTATCACCCGGACGTCGAGGTCTGTAAGAAGGTCATCCAGGCCTGTGCCGACGGCGGCGCACCCTGTATCGAATTCACCAACCGCGGCGATTTCGCCAGCCACGTCTTTTACGAAGTCACCAAGCACTTCGCCTCGGCCGATCCGCGCGTGATCATGGGCGTCGGCTCGATCGTCGATGCGCCGACCGCCGGCATCTACATCGCCAACGGGGCCAAGTTCGTCGTCGGCCCGATCCTCAATGCCGATGTCGCCAAGGTCTGCAACCGCCGCAAGATCCCGTACTCGCCGGGCTGCGGTTCGGCCTCGGAAATCTCCTATGCCGAAGAGTTGGGCTGCGAGATCGTCAAGGTGTTCCCCGGCTCGTCGGTCGGCGGTCCCGATTTCATCAAGGCGGTTCTGGGCCCGATGCCCTGGACCCGCATCATGCCGACCGGCGGCGTCGATCCCGACGAAGCCTCGGTGAAGAAGTGGTTCGGCGCTGGCATCGTCGCGGCCGGCATGGGCTCCAAGCTCATCACACAGGAACTGCTCGACGCGGGCGACTATGCGGGCATCACCGCCAAGGTCCGCGAGACGGTTGAACTCATCAAGAAGGTTCGTGGGAAGGCCTAAATGACTGATCAGATCCTCAACATCCGCCCGGCTTCGGAAACGAAGTGGGACTGCGCCAGCTTCGGTGAAGTGATGCTGCGTTTCGACCCGGGCTTCGGCCGGGTTCGCAATGCGCGCCAGTTCAACGTCTGGGAAGGCGGCGGCGAATACAATGTCGCCCGCGCTTTCAAGAAGTGCTGGGGCAAGCGCTCGACGGCCGTCACCGCCCTGCCGGTGAACGACCTGGGCTGGCTGGTTGAGGATCTGATGATGCAGGGCGGTGTCGACACCAGCCACATCATCTGGCGTGATTTCGACGGCCTGGGCCGCAACACCCGCGTCGGTCTGAACTTCACCGAGAAGGGCTTCGGCGTCCGTCCGGCCCTGGGCTGCAGCGACCGGGGTCACTCGGCCGCCTCGCAGATCCGCCCCGGTGAAGTGAACTGGGAAAAGCTGTTCGGCGAGGAAGGCGTGCGCTGGTTCCACACCGGCGGCATCTTCGCGGCCCTGGCCAGCAATACGGCCGAAGCCGTGATCGAAGCGGTCGAAGTGGCCCGCAAGTACGGCACCGTGATCTCCTACGACCTGAACTACCGCGCCAGCCTTTGGAAGTCGCAGGGCGGCAAGGAAGGGGCCCAGAAGGTCAACCGCCACATCGCCCAGTACGTGGACGTGATGATCGGCAACGAAGAGGACTTCACTGCTTGCCTGGGCTTTGAGGTCGAAGGCCTGGACGAGCACATCAGCTCGATCGATCCGGCCAACTTCAAGAAGATGATCGAGACCGCCGTAAAGCAGTTCCCGAACTTCAAGGTCGCCGCCACCACCCTGCGCAATGCCAAGACCGCCTCGGTCAATGACTGGTCGGCGATCCTCTATGCCGGCGGCGAGTTCTACGCCTCGATGATGCGCGAGAACCTCGAGATCTATGACCGGGTCGGCGGCGGCGACGGCTTTGCCTCGGGCCTGGCCTTCGGCTTCATGGAAGGCAAGGGCCCCCAGGCCGCCGTCGAATACGGCGCGGCTCACGGTGCCCTGGCCATGACCACGCCCGGCGACACCTCAATGGTGCGCAAGGAAGAGGTCGAGGCCGTGATGAAGGGCAAGGGCGCGCGGGTCATCCGCTAGTCCGTCAGTCGCCGGATCTGCGGCGGTCTCGGCTCCTCTGCCGGGATGACAAGATCGTTGAAGCCCTCGGCCGAAAGACCGGGGGCTTTTTCTTTGACGTAGGGCGGCGTCTCCCGGCCGTTTTCATCAAACTCGACCTTCTGGTAGCCCGGCGGGATCGTTTCTCCTGGCTGGAAGTAGCTAATCACCCCGTAAGCCCCCCTGTAGGTCCACTGTTTTCGCTGCTCAAGCTGCGCCGCGAGCGCATGGACGCGCTCGAGGAGCGTGGCCTGTAGCCAGGCGACGTCCCGGAAGTGGCGCCGGCTGGCGCGCGTGCCATTGGCGTCGGGTTTCTTGTGGTGCTGGCGGGGCAGGGGCATCGGATTCTCCGGGCATGACGATAGGCTCGCGGCGGAAACCGCGAGGGTGGGGAGGGATGCGGGGCGCCCGGACGACGTCCGGATGAGAGATAGAGATTACCGTTTCGACGAAGCCAGGCACCCCGCGCGATCGTTGAACGTCAGCCTCCCGACGGGTGGCCCTGTTAAGGCCTTACCGGGACCCGGACCTCGCCGTTTCCAGCGCGCTCCGACGGTCGAAGAGGACGGGCTTTCAGCCAGACACGCCCTTTTGCCTTCAACCACGCCTACGGCGGGCGGGTCTGGCCAGCAACCAGATCCCCGGACCGGTCGAGTATCCCCCTCGACCCCAGTCCCGCTCGACCACACCCCGGGGCCGCAAAGGTCGCTGGCCGCGCGCCCTCCCCATCGCCCCGAGATGAAGCCAGTATATGGCGGTGCGGATCTCCGTGGACTTGGCGCTCTGCAGGCCAGGGATTTCAGGGGGTTAGGCGCGGATAGCAGGGGGGATACAGGATCGGCCCCGAACGACGGTCGGGATGAAGCCTTGTCGGGTGCGGGGTGCTAGACTGCTCGCCTGTATGGAAAGATGCCGCCCTTGATCGATCATTATGGCTGGTCCGACGCCCTGGCGCGGGACTTTGAACCGCATGCGCGCGCAGGCTATCGCCCCGGGCGGGTGATCGTTCAGCGGCGCAGCGCCTTTGGGGTTGCGACCGACCAGGGCGAACTGCGGGCCAAGCCGTCCGGCCGCCTGTTGCATGAGGCGGGCGAAGGAGGCGTGCCCGTGGTTGGCGACTGGGTGGCGTTGGTCCCCAACCCCTCTGAAGGTTTGGCCACGATCCATGCGGTCCTGCCGCGCCGCACGGCCTTTGTCCGCCGGGCGGCCGACAGCGTCCAGACCCTGCAGGTCATTGCCGCCAATATCGACGTGGCCTTCGTGGTCACCTCAATGAATGCCGACTTCAATGCGCGCCGGCTGGAGCGTTATCTGGCTGCCGCCTGGCAGAGCGGGGCGCGGCCGGTGGTGCTGCTGACCAAGTCGGACCTGTCAGACGCCCCGCAGGCCCTGGCCGACCAGGTCATGGCCCTGGCGGGGGGCTGTCCGGTGATTGTGGTCTCGGCGCGCCAAGGGGTGGGTCTCGACGCCGTGCGTGCCCATATCGCGCCGGGCGAGACCTGCGTCCTGATCGGCTCGTCCGGGGTTGGCAAGTCGACCCTGGTCAACCACCTGTCGGGTGAAGACCGCATGGCGACCCAGGCGATCCGTGAAAACGATGCCCGGGGGCGCCATACCACCAGCCACCGCCAGCTGTTCCGCTTGCCGGACGGCGGGCTGATCCTCGACACGCCGGGGATCCGCGAAGTAGGGCTGATCGACGCCGAGGAGGGGCTGGGCGTCGTTTTCGATGACATTGAGCGCCTGGCGGAGGCCTGCCGGTTTCGCGATTGCGGCCATGCCAACGAACCGGGCTGCGCGGTGCGCGGCGCGCTGGAGAATGGCGCGCTCGACCCTGAGCGCTGGGCCTCGTTCCAGAAGCTGGGCCAGGAGCTGGCGGCCGTGGAGGACAAGGCCGAGCGGATCGCCCGGGAGGCCGAGCGGCGGCGGCAATTGTCCCTGCAGAAGGCCTACAGGACGACGAAGAAAGACCTGAGGGGCGCCTGAGGCCAGGCCCCCCGGCCATGCCGGACCCGCCTAGGGCCGGGGCGTCATGGCCAGATAGGCGTCTTCCAGCTGGCGCACGAAGCGCGGGATGTCGAACAGGGGCGCTGTACTGCGGTTCTGCCGGAGGCGATCGCGCAGATTCTGCAGGCGTTTGGGATCCCGCGCCAGCTGCATGGCCTCTTGCTCATAGTCGGCAAGGCTGTCCGTCACGAGTTCCGGCAGGCCGGCCGCCTGCACCAGACTGGCTCCGCCCCGCCCGGCGGCGGTCGTGCCCAGGCAGGTCAAGAGGGGCAGGCCCGCCCAGAGCGCGTCGCTCGCTGTCGTGAAAGCTCCCACCGGCAGGGTGTCGAGCATCAGGTCCGCCGCCTGCAGGCGCGCCAGATGCTCGGCATGGGGCACTCGGGGCGCGAAGACAATCCGGTCATCGGAAACACCCCTTGCCAGGGCTTCGCGGCGCAGATTGTCTTCCTGCAATGCGTTCATTCCCAGCAGCCAGATCACTGACCCTGGCGTGGCCTGAACCAGACGCATCCAGATATCGAAGATGGCAGGCGTGATCTTGTAGGCCGCATGCAAGGCGCAGAAAACAAAGCCGGCGGAGGGCAGTCCCAGAGCATCGCGGGGAGGGACCGGGCCGACCGCAGCCCGGCGGCTGTCATTGGGCTGGAAGCCGTCTGGCAGGCGAACCAGCCGTTCCGTGCAATAGGCCTCAGTCCCCGGCGGAGCCGTGACAGGGTCCGCGATCAGATAGTCGACAAAGCTCGCCCCCATGGTGCCGGGAAAGCCCAGATAGTTCACCTGGATGGGGGCCGAGCGGTAGGCGAGGATCTGGGGGCGGGCACGGTCCGTATAGCCTTTCAGATCGATCAGGATGTCGATCTGGTCGGCGTGAATGGCCTTGGCGGCATCCCTGGACGAGAAGGACTCCAGATCGCGAAAGTGATCGAAGCTGGCCCTTATACGCGCCTGGATCGGCGTGTCGTCCCGCGGACCGTAGGAATAGCCGTAGACCTCAAACCGCGACCGGTCGTGAAGTTCGAACAGTTCGGCCGTCAGATAGGAGGTGGCGTGATCGTGGAAGTCGCCGGACAGATAGCCCAGGCGCAGACGGTCGCCGGACCTGGCCGGGCGCGACGGAAAGCTCTGCTCATGTGGGAGCTCAAAGGCTCCGGCCCAGACCAGGGCGCAGGCCTGCTGTTCGGCCTGGTCCGCACGGGTGTACAGCAGGGTGAAGGGATTGAGCCGATGACCGGTCGCCGCCAGGTCCCGGAGGCGGTCGTCTTCCTGATCGAAGTCGCTCCAGTCACAGGAGGAGCGTTTGACTCCGACCAGGCTGGGCAGGCTGGCCGGATGGTCTGGATCCAGTGCGTGCGCGCGTCGAATGGCCGGAAGGGCAAGGTCCGGCCGCCCTCCCGAACTGTAGATCGTATGCAAAAGCCGGTGGATCTCCGGCGCATCGGGCCTGAGGGCTGCCGCCGTCTGAGCCGCTGCGAGCGCCTCGTACAGCTGGTTGCCGTGATGAAGCACGCGCGCCAGATTGAGGTGCGCTTCAAAGAAGGTGGGGCGGACCGCTACGGCCCGGCGGAACAGCCGTAAGGCGGCAGTCTCGTCGCGCCGTTCCAGGGCAAGGACTCCGAGGCCGTTCATGGCGGCGGCATTGGCCGGGTCTTGTCGCAGCATCTTGCGGTAGATGTCCCGGGCGCGCTCCCACTGCTGATTGCCAAGATGCGCGGCGGCACGTTCCGACGGAGAGGGTCTTGTTACGCGGGTCGGCACCATACTCGAACTCTGGGGGCGGGCCATTCGCCTGGGGCCCGTGGACGACTGAACTGGCCCTCCTTGTAGGGCCTGTCGGTGGGCTCGCAAGGGCTAGTTCCAATAGGTTGTCATTGTTTACTTAGGGCTCGGGGCTGGCCCGCCGCAAGATGCAGTCCTCACCGCAAACCCGCCCGGCCTTAAGGTTTCACTCATGACCTTCACGAACGCTTCCTAGACACCTGCCGCCCTACGGTATGGTCCATGTCAGACGTGGATTCCTTCCTGCAACAGCCCATTGAGCGGCGCGCCGAGAGCCGCCGGGCCTGTCTGTTGCGCGGAGATGTGGTCATTGGAGGAGGTCGGGCCGAGCCGGTGGCGGTTCTGGACCTGACCGCCTTTGGGGCCCGGGTGGCCATGCGGCGCACCCTCCTGCTGCCGACCCGGCTTCTGCTGCGCCTGACTCTGATCGACAGTGTGGTGATCTATGACGCCGAACTGCTGTGGCGGCGCGGCCTTGATGCCGGCCTGAACATATCAGGCCGACGGGAGATCAGCGGCCGGGCTCACTAGGGTCCAGAGCTCTCGCTGTCTTGGCCGCAGGTGGTCAAAGATCGATCTCGCGTCGCTCCGCTGCGCTGCGCTGGGCTGCGTCGATGACCTCCATGACCAGAAGTGCCTCTTCAAGCGTCACGGGCGGCGGGCTGCCCTTGCAGATCGCCTCGCGGATGCCGGCATAGAAGTGGTCATAGCGCCCCCGCAGGGGCTGGACCGCGGTGCTGATCGGTTCGTCGTCCTCCAGCTGGATCAGGACGCCTGGCCGCTGATCGGCCCCATAGGCCGGTGAGCCGGGGGCCATGCCGGCCTTCAACTGATCTTCCTGGGCGTCCAGGCCGCTCTTGATGAAACTGCCGGCGGTTCCATGCACGGCCAGGCGAAGATTGGTCGCCTGGGTCATCTGGCTGGCATGCAGCAGCACCCTCAGGCGCGGATAGCGCAGGAGCAGGTGGAAATAGTCGCCGGCGACGCCGCCCTCTTTCTGGATTGCGACATCGGCATAGACAGCCTGGGGCTTGCCGAACAGCACCAGGGCCTGGTCGATCAGGTGGGGGCCGAGGTCCAGCAGCACGCCGGCGCCAGGCTTTTCACGCCAGCGGTCCCGGACCGTCGGACGGTGGCGGTCAAAATGGCTCTCGTACTGGACGATCTCGCCCAGATGGCCCTGGTCGATCAGAGCCTTGAGGGTCAGGAAATCGCTGTCCCACCGCCGGTTCTGGAACACGCTGACCAGCCGGCCGACCTTGCGGGCGTGGTCGGCGACGGCGCGGGCCGCCTCGAGGGTCACGGCAAAGGGCTTGTCGATGACGACGTGTTTGCCGGCCTCGAGAGCGGCATGGGCCTGATCCGCGTGCAGGCTGTCGGGTGTGGCGATGACCACCAGATCGATCTCTGGATTGGCTAAGGCCCGTTTCAGGTCGCCGGCGACCACCGCGACTTCCGGAAAGTCTGCCCGCACCTTGGCCGCATCGCTTGAGACGACCGTGTGCAGCTCAAGACCGTCGGTGGCGGTGATCAGGGGTGCGTGGAAGGTCTTGCCGGCGAGGCCGTAGCCGACCAGTGCGACCTTCAGCGGGGCGGGGGACATGGCAAACTCCTGACGTCGAGGCCCGGCATAGGTCGTGACTCGGCCTGGGACCAGAAAAAAGCCCCCGGCGCGTTGGCACCGGGGGCTTTGCATTTCTGGATGCCGTGAAGATCTAGATCTTCACCGGCTCCATCTTCGGGGTCAGCAGGTGCACCACCAGCAGGGCCACCAGATAGGCGCTGCCGGCCACGATGAAGATCGGGGTGTAGGTGCCGATCTGCTCAAGGACCTTGCCGATATACTTCGAGAACACCATGCCGCCGACGGCTCCCAGCATGCCGCCGATGCCCACCACCGAGCCGACGGCTGCACGTGGGAAGACGTCGGAGGGCAGGGTGTAGAGGTTGGCCGAGAAGCCCTGGTGGGCTGCGGTGGCGACGCCGATGATCAGCACGGCCAGCCAGACGCTGTCCGCAAAGGAGGCGAACATGACCGGCACGGCCAGCAGGGCGCAGATCAGCATGGTGATCTTGCGAGCCTTGTTGATGCTCCAGCCCATGCTCATGAACTTGGAGGACATCCAGCCGCCGCCGACGCTGCCGACGTCGCTGAGCAGATAGATGGCAATCAGCGGCGGGCCGAAGGTCTTGAGGTCCAGGCCGTAGCGCTTGCCCAGGAAGTCAGGCAGCCAGAACAGGAACATCCACCAGATGGGGTCGATCAGGAACTTGCCGATCGAATAGGCCCAGGTCTCGCGCTTGGTCAGCAGCTTGATCCAGGGGATTTTCTCCACCGGATCGGCTTCGTCCTGTTCGATATGGGCCAGCTCGGCCGCGCCGATCTTTTTATGCTGGCGCGGCGTGCGGTACATGATCAGCCAGATCGGCAGCCAGACCAGGCCGACAACGCCGGTGACGATGAAGGCCATCTGCCAGCCCCAGGTCAGCACGATGGCCGGCACCACCAGCGGGGTGACGATCGCGCCGATATTGGTGCCGGCATTGAAGATACCGGTGGCGAAGGCGCGTTCCTTCTTGGGGAACCACTCGGCCACGGCCTTGATGCCGCCCGGGAAGCCACCGGCCTCGCCGATGCCCAGACCCATCCGGGCAAAGATAAAGCCGTTCAGACCCTTGGCCCCGGCATGGGCGATGTGGGCGACCTGCCAGATCAGGAAGGCGATGCCGAAGCCCCAGCGGGCCCCGATCTTGTCCATGATCTTGCCCCAGACCAGATAGGCCACGGCATAGGACAGCTGGAAGTAGAAGACGAGGTCGGCATAGTCGCCTTCGCTCCAGCCGAACTCCTTGGACAGGTCCGACTTCAGAATGCCGATCGTCTGCCGATCGACATAGTTGATGACCATCGCCACGAACAAGAGGCTGACGATCACCCATCGATACCGACCGATCTTCTCGGAGGGCTCGGGGGCCTTTGGGATGACCATTTACTCGTCTCCTTACCCTGAATTGTCGTTTCTTATTGTGCCGGGACGGCGATGCACTCCACTTGTCCCAGGGCACCAAAGCTAACCCGTGCAGCATCCCCGGCGACCACATCGTGGATGCCGGTGCTGGCCCCGGTTGTGACCAGCATGCCCTTCTTCAGCGGCCGGCCGCGCGCAGCGACATGGCCCAACAGGAAGGCCAGGGCGGCCAGGGGCGAGCCGGGGATCGAGGCCGCCGTGCCCGTGCCGACGACGATGCCATTGATCGTGGTCTCGACGGCCATGTCCTCCCAGGCGATGTCCCGCCAGTTGGCCAGCACCGGGCCCAGAATCTGGCCGTCATTATTGCCGAAGTCCGAGGCCACGATGGGCGGGCCAAGGACATTGATCGTGGCCAGGGGGCTGCCGGCGATCTCGACGCCCAGGATCAGGTCGCCGACATAGTCAGCGGCTTCTTCGGCGGTCCAGTCGGTCTTGTCGGCGGGCGCATCCTTGCCCAGGCGCACGATGAACTCGGCCTCGACGGCGGTGAAGCCGCCCTCGATGGCGCGGAAGGGCGTAGGGGCCGCGGCCGCTTCCCAGAGCTTATTCTTGAAGATGCAGCCGGCGAGACGCTCGGCCCCAAGTCGGGCCTGATGCTGCGGCGGGACATAGCCGACCTTCCAGCCGACCAGTTCATCTGGCCATGCGTTAATCGCAAGGTCCTGTACCGCATAGCCTTCGGCCATGGTCTCGGGCAGCACGCCGCCTGGATAGCCGGCAACCGACGTGCCGGCGAGGCGGGCCTTGACGAACTGGGAAGCAATCGAAGCCGGTGCGAACACGTCGCTCTTGGCCGCTGAAACGGTCACGCCGCTTTTCCTCCCTATCGTCACTCAGTCACCCGTTTTCGGGGGTTGAAACGTCTGTAATGGAAACCGGTGTCATTGACAATGAGGAGGATGGTTACCGGTGGACAAAGCCAGATCCGGCGATCCTGCGGGGCCCTTTGCCGTCGTCCCGCCGCGATCGCTTGACAGGCTGGGATGCAGGTATAGCGTCTGATCGAATTACGGATGTAATGAGCCATGCATATTACTTCAGCCGAAAGCCACGTCATGGAAGCGCTCTGGCGGCGCGAGCCACTGACGGCCGATGAACTGGTGGCCGAGGTCGGGACCAGCCAGTCCTGGGGCGAGGCGACGGTCAAGACCCTGATCAACCGGCTTCTGAAGAAGAAGGCCATCAAGTCCGAGCGGGCCGAGGGCAAGCACGGCTACCGGCCGATGATCGCCCGCAGTGTCTATGTCCAGGCTGAAAGCCAGGGTCTTCTGGACCGCCTTTTCGAAGGCCAACTGGCCCCGATGATCAGTCATTTCGCCCAGCATCGCGCGCTGAAGGCCGAGGAGATCGCACGGCTGAAACGTCTGATCGAGGAGCTCGAAGATGGCAGCTGAGATTCTGACCCATCTGATCTTTGGCAGCCTCGCCTCCAGCCTGGCGATCCTGCTGGTGCTGGGCCTCCGCCGCCCGGCGCGGGGCCTGTTCGGAGCGGAGGTGGCCTATCTGCTGTGGCTGTTGCCCTTGGCAGCCGGACTCGCGGCCCTCTTGCCGGCGCGGGCGGCAGAGCCGGGCGCCATGGCGACACCCCGGTTTACGATCCCGACTGAACATGCGCCGATGCTGGGCGGTGTCTGGCTGGCCGGTATCGGCCTGACTGTGATCCTTCTGGCCTGGAGCCAGGTCCAGTTTCTGCGCCGTGCGCGGGCTGGTCAGGCCGGGCCGGCCGTGGTCGGCATCCTTGCACCGCGCATGGTGGTGCCGGACGACTATCAGTCGCGCTACTCCGAGGCCGAACGGGGCTTGATCCGTGCCCATGAGCGCGCGCACATCGAGCGGCTGGACCCCCGTATCAATGCCCTGATGGCGCTGATCCAGTGCCTGGGCTGGTTCAATCCGCTGGTGCATCTGGCCGTACGGGAGGCGCGCCTTGATCAGGAGCTGGCCTGTGACGCCCGGGTCATGGGCCGACAATGGCGCGCGCGGGGCCTCTATGCGCGAACCCTGCTGAAGACCCAGCTCGGTGCGAGGGGGCTGCCGTTGGGCTGCCACTGGCCGGCGGGCGAGCCCCATCCCCTGGAAGAACGGGTGGCCATGCTGGGTCGACCGCAGCCGTCTCTGCATCGCGCGGCCCTGGGGGGCGTCCTGGTCACGGCGCTGAGTCTGACGGCCGCCGTCGCGGCCTGGACAGCGCAGCCCCTCGGCCCGCCGCGCCCGGCCGCCGCCGCGGTCATCTGGCCGGAGGTGGTGGTCTTTGCCCGTATGTCCGTGTCACTCGAGCCCTAGGCCGGGGCGCGAGCCCAGATCCGGCCGTCGACCTGAGCATGACCTGGCAGGTAATTGTTCAACTGCGGCCGATCCGACAGCCTGGGTATCAACTCAAATCGGGAGAGAGCGATGTCTGGGTTTTGGCGTAACTGGTTGATGGCCTGGTGCGGGTCGGTCGTCCTGTTCGGCGCGGTGCTGGTGGGCGGCGGGTTCGAGGCCACGAGCGGGCCGGTCCGGTTGATCTTTGGCTTTCTGGACGGACCCATGCCGCTGGATCTCAACGCCCAGATGCGCTTCAGCCTGGCCCTCATGGGCGCGGTTTCCATCGGGTGGGCGGTCACTGCCGCCGGCATGATCCAGGCTGGACTGCTTTTGGGCGAGCGCGGCCGGCCGGTCTGGCTCTGGCTGACCGCCGGTGTTCTGACCTGGTTCATCATCGACACCCCGATGTCGATCGCCACCGGTTACGGTTTGAACGCCCTGCCGAACCTGTTTCTGCTGGTGACCTTCCTGCTGCCCATCCTGCGCAGCGGTGTCTTGCGGGCTCCGCGCCATGGGGAAGCCGGCGACCCCAAAGGCTAAAGCCGAGCCGCGCGGCCGGTGCCTTGGCCTCCAGGACTCCCGGGCATCGAAGTATCGCCGTGTCACTGAACCTGGGTGAGGTTGTTCAAGGTGCAGATGCAGCAAGGGCCTGGTCGTGAGCCGAGCAAGGCTCGCGGTTAAACGGTCTGCAGGGTGAGGCCGGGCGCGGGGCGGCGGGAGTACAGACCCAAACCCCTGTGTGGCTTCCCGGTTCCTGCGGCGCAAAAACAACCCCCTCGACCGGCCAGGGGTTCGCCTTTCACGATACTCGCGTTGACGGCGACCCGTTCGAACCGCCATTTGGTAAACGCGCGAACGGTTCGCGTGGCAAGGTGTTACGAGATCCTGTGACAGTGAACGGCTTGTCCCGAGTTGGGTGTGCGCTGGCCCTGGCCGCGCTGTGTCTTGTGGCGGGAGGGGGCGTGCAGGCCCAGCCTCAAGCGTCGTCTCTACCGGCCCTGCGTCCGGTGCCGGGGACGCCGCAGCAGCCGCTGGCCTTTCCCACCAGTCCCTATGCTGTGGCCTTGCGCAGCGATCAGATCGAGCTGCTCGGCCGGATCCTGGCCGAGGCTCCGACTCATGGATTCGAGTCGACGGCCTATGTCCCGGACCAGGCCCTCGCCCTGCTGGCGTCGCGCGATGTTGCGGCCCGGCAGGCGGGGCAGACCCAGCTGATCGCCCTGACCCTGGCCTATGCCCGGTCCGTTCGCTCGGGCCGCTTGCCGCTGGCCAGTTTTCCCTATGACTGGGGCCTGCGGCCAACCCCCTATGACCCGGGTCCCGACTTTGTGCAGGCTGTCGCCCAGGACCGCCTGGCGGCCTGGCTGGACACCCTGCCACCGCCCTATACCGGCTATCAGACCCTGCGCCGGGGCCTGGTAACCTATCGCGATATCGCGGCGCGGGGCGGCTGGGCCCTTTTGCCGGCGGGCCCGGAGCTCAAGCTGGGGTCCACCGATCCCCGGGTCATCGCCCTCGAGGCGCGCCTCGCTGCAGAGGACACCACGGTTGCCGTCGATGGTGTCGCCCTGTTCGACGAGGCCCTGACCCAGGCCCTGATGCGGGCCCAGAAACGCTTTGGCCTCAATCCCAACGGCGTACTCGACAAGAAGACGCTCGACGCCCTCAATACCCCGGTCGAGCGGCGTCTGGACCAGATCGTCGCCAATATGGAACGCTGGCGGTGGCTGCCCCAGGTGCTGCCGGCCGACCGCATCCAGGTCAATATCGCCGCTGCGGTCCTGTCGGTCTTCCACCATGATGTTCCGACCCTGACCATGCGGGCCGTGACCGGCCGTCCGGGGGACGAGACCCCGATGCTGTCGTCCAGCATCCACAGCCTCGTCCTGAACCCGCCCTGGAACGTGCCGTCCTCGATCGCCTCGCGGGAGCTCTGGCCCAAGGAGCGGGCCAATCCGGGCTATCTGGCCCGCAATGATTTCATCGTCATCCCGCTGGAAGGCGGGGGCTCGCGTCTGCAGCAGAAGGCGGGACCCAAGGCGGCGCTCGGGCTGATCAAGTTCGATTTCGCCAATCCCTATGGCGTCTATCTGCATGACACGCCCAGCCGCGCGCGGTTCGCCAGCTTCAGCCGGCTGGCCAGCCATGGCTGCGTGCGGGTGGAAAAGCCCGTCGACCTGGCCCGGGCCGTGCTGGAGGGTAGCCCTGTCTGGACGCCGCAGCTGGTGGACGAGACCATCGCCAGCGGCAAGACCGTGCGGGTTCCGCTCCCGCAGCAGATGGCCGTCTATCTCCTGTACTGGACGGCCTATGTGACCCCGGACGGCCAGGTCAATTTCCGCGACGACCCCTATGGCTGGGACCGCCTGCTGGTGCAGCGGATCGCCGCAGCCCTGAGCGGCTCAGCTTGACCTTCTGGTTCGCCTGGGGTGTCCTGCCGGCAGTAGAGTGTCGGAGTAGGGCGTCATGATCGCACGGCGGAGGCTGTTTCAGCTGGGCTTGAGCGCCCTGGGGGCCGTTTCGGTGGCCCCTTCGGCCCAGGCGCAGGAAGACATCATCGGTGCCCTGCTCGAGGCGAATTCTCCTCGGCCCGCGGTGCTCCGTCCGCCCGTTGACGCTGCGCCGCGGCAGATCGCTCTGCACAACTTGCACACTGAGGAAAAGCTCCAGGCGGTCTACTGGGAGAACGGGACCTATGTGCCCGACGCTCTCGAGGCTCTGAACCGGGTGCTTCGCGACCATCGCACCGGCGAGGTGGCCCCGATGAACGTGCAGCTGTTCGACCTGCTGACCGATCTGCATCGCAAGACAGAGACGACGGCCGCCTTCCAGGTGATTTCCGGTTATCGTTCGCCGACCAGCAACCGCCTGCTGTCGGAGCGCAGTGGCGAGGTCGCCAAGCGCAGCCTGCACATGGACGGCAAGGCCATGGACATCTATCTGGAAGATGTCGCCCTGGAGCATCTGCGCGCCGCCGCACTCGATCTCCAACGTGGTGGCGTCGGTTATTATCCCGACAGCAAGTTCGTGCACGTCGATGTCGGGCCGGTCCGGCGCTGGCAGGGAAGTTGAGCCCGCAAGGGCAGGGGGCTGGAATGAGCGCTGAGCGTCGTAGCAATCCGTTCGGATGGATCTTCCTGGGCTTCGTCGTGGGCGTCATGGCGACCTTCGGCACCATCCTGTTCCTGACGGCCGGCCTGGGCGGCTATGATCAGGGCTCGGACGAGCAGCGCACGGCCGCCGATTCGGCGGCCGCCGAGGCCCTGGTTGCCACACGCGCGGGCCCGGAACCCCGCAAGGTCGAGGCCCCCGTGATCGCGCCCGCGCCCGCCGTTGTCGATACCCCGGTCCGGGAAACACCACCCGTCGATGCCCAGATGGCCGAGGACGCCGCTGCCGCCGGCATGACCTCGCGCCCGGCGACGGATCAGCCGACCAACTAGCGTCCTCTCGGGCTCAGCCTGCTTTACGCCCGGCGGGCGGCGTCACCCCGGAGCTTGGGTCCGGGATGACGCGCCAGATCAGGACTTCGGGGCCGCCATGACCGGCAGGGTCTTGGCCTTGGCCTTGTTGGCGTCATGCTGCTGGGGGGGCAGAGGGATCAGGCCCCGCGATTGCAGATAGCCGCCCCGGCCCGTGGCCGCGTCCGAGGTGAATTCGTTGACGAACTCCTTGAGGCCCGGGGTCACGCCGATCTGGCTCTTTTTCACATAGATGAAGAGCGAGCGCGAGATCGGGTAGGTGCCGTTGGCGATCGTCGCCACCGTCGGCTTTACGCCGTTGATGCTGGCGGCCTTGATGGTGTTGGCGTTCTGCTCGAGGAACGAATAGCCGAACACGCCCAGGGCGTTGGGGGTCTTCTGGATGGTACCGACGACGGCATTGTCGTTCTCGCCGGCATCGATCCAGGCCCCATCGCCGCGCATCGGTGAAACCTTGGCCTTGAAAGCCTTTTCGTCGCTGTCCTTCAGCTTGGCCAGGGGCGGCAGCTTGCTAGCGCCGTTCTCGATGGCCAGTTCAACCCAGGCATCGCGGGTGCCGGAGGTGGGCGGCGGGCCATAGGCCAGGATCCGGGTCTTGGGCAGGCCCGAATTGACCTCGTTCCAGGTCTTGAAGCTGTTCTTGCCCAACTGTCCGCCGCGCAGGGTCTGGTCGGCCAAGCCCAGATAGAGATGCTCCAGCTTGAAATTGAAGTCCGGGGTCTTCTTGTCCATCGCCACGACGATGCCGTCGAAGCCGATCTTCAGCTCGACGATGTCCTTGACGCCCGCCTTCTGGCAGGCCTGAAACTCGGACTTCTTCATCGGACGCGAGGCATTGGCGATGTCGGGATACTTCTCGCCCATGCCGCCGCAGAACATCTTGATGCCGCCGCCGGTGCCCAGGCTTTCGACCTTGGGCGACTTCTTGCCGGTCTTCTTTGCGTAGTTCTCGGCCACGCGGGTCGAGAACGGGAAAACTGTCGAGGACCCAGCGGCCCAGACATAGTCGCGCGCGGCATAGGCGGAATCGGCGGCGGCCAGCATCGCAAGGGCGGCGGTGGCTCCCAGAAGCTTGTTCATGACATGTATCCCGTATCGTCGGCCGGCGGCATCCGTGGCCTTGGTCAGCGGGCTAATGTCACAGTTTGATGACGGTTTCGCGACATCTCCTCCGTAGTCGGAGGGATTCGTTGCCGTAACCAGGAAACCCTATTCGCGCGTCACCACTTCACCGTCTTCCTTGGTGAAGGTCTCGGGGGCCTTGTCCAGCAGCGCGTAGACCCGTTCGGAGGGTCGGCAGAGAGCCACGCCCTTGGGTGTCACGACGATCGGGCGATTGACCAGGATCGGGTGCTCGACCATGGCGTCGAGGATCTGGGCCTCCGTCGCGCCGGCCTCCAGCAGGCCCAGCTCTGCGGCGGGCGACCCCTTTTCACGCATCAGGTCGCGCAGGGTGACACCGGCTTCGCGCGCCAGGTCCTTCAGCTGTTCGTGGGTCCAGCCGGCCTGAAGATAGGCGATCACCGACGGCGTGTAGCCGGCGGCTTCGACCATCGCCACCACGTTGCGCGAGGTGCCGCAGGCGGGGTTGTGGAAGATCACCACGGGGAAGTCAGCATTGCTCATTGTACGGAGTTTTCTTTCAGGAGCCAGGAGAAGACAAGCCCGGCCGCCGCAGCGCCCAGGGCCTGTCCGAGCAGAAAGCCCGGGATCGAGGTCGGGGCTATGCCGGCGAAGCTGTCGGTCAGACTGCGGGCCAGGGTGACGGCCGGATTGGCGAAGGCGGTTGAGGCGGTGAACCAGTAGGCGGCGGTAATGTAGAGGCCGACGGCCGCGGGGACGACCTGGGGGCTGAAGCGCGAGACGCCCAGTATGGTCGCCAGCAGGCCAAAGGTCGCCACGGCTTCCGAAAACACCTGGGCCGGGCCGTCGCGCAGCCTGGTCGAGACCTGCAGGATAGGCGTCTCGAACATCAGATGGGCCATCCAGACCCCAAGCAGGGCACCCAGAAGCTGGGTGCCGATATAGAGACCGGTATCGCGCGCCGAGATCTCGCGTCGCGCGGCCATGACCAGGGTCACGACCGGGTTGAAATGCGCACCGCTGATCGGCGCGAGAACCGTGATCAGCACGATCAGGGCCGCGCCGGTCGCCAGTGTGTTGCCCAGCAGGGCGATCGCGTCATTTCCACCGGAGAGACGCTGGCCCATGATGCCGGAGCCGACCACGACGGCGAGCAGCAGCGCCGTTCCCAGGGCCTCTGCGGCGAGGCGGCGGGTCAGGGAGAAGGCCATCAGTCTTGGATTTTGCCGATTTCGTTGAGGCGGACCTGGGCCGTCATGCGGTCTCCAGTTCGGTCAGGCAGGTTCCATCGCAGGCCGTGGCCCGGGCGAGAATGTCGCTCAGCGGGGCGCAGATCTCGGGCGAGCCGCCACAGCAGTCTTCCATCAGAAAGCCCAGCAGCCCCTGCATGGCACCATAGTCGGCGGTGTAGATGATTGAGCGGCCTTCACGCCGGGCGTGGATCAGGCCGGCATGATCGAGGATCGACAAATGGCTAGACAGGGTGTTGGGCAGCATGTCCAGGCGACGGGCGATCTCACCGGCAGCAAGGCCGGCGGCCCCGGCCTGGACCAGCATGCGAAAGGCCGACAGCCGTCCGCCATGGGCGAGGGCTGAAAGACTTGCAACGGCGCTGTTCATTTCCATATTTCGACGATAGTCGAAGTATATGACATTGTGAAGCTGTCCTGTGGAGTGCCCATGACTGATTTCCCCGCCCTGGATCCCCGCTATCTGGCCCAGGCCGATGGTGCCGCCCTGGCCCCGGCCGGACCGGAACATCCGCCGCGGATCCTGTTGCTCTATGGATCGCTGCGGGAGCGCTCGTTCAGTCGGTTGCTTGTCGAGGAAGCCGCCCGCATCCTGCAACGCCTGGGGGCCGAGACCCGGATCTTCGACCCGCGCGACCTGCCGGCACCAGACTCGGTCGATGCCAGCCATCCCAAGGTGCAGGAATTGCGCGCCCTGTCGCTCTGGTCCGAGGGCCAGGTCTGGTGCAGTCCCGAGCGCCACGGGGCCATTACCGGCGTGATCAAGAGCCAGATCGACTGGATTCCGCTGGAGATGGGCAGTGTGCGCCCGACCCAGGGGCGAACCCTGGCTGTCATGCAGGTCAGCGGCGGGTCTCAATCCTTCAATGCGGTCAACACCCTGCGTCTGCTGGGCCGGTGGATGCGGATGATCACCATTCCGAACCAGTCGTCCGTGGCTATGGCCTGGAGGGAGTTTGACGATAACGACCGGATGAAGCCCTCATCCTATTATGACCGCGTGGTCGATGTGATGGAGGAACTGGTCAAGTTCACCCTGCTGACCCGTGGCCATGCCGACCATCTGGTCGATCGCTATAGCGAACGGAAGGCCCGGGGTGACGCCGCACCTCCGAACGCGCCGTCGGCGGCCGTAGCGGGTGGGGCCTGAAGGAGGTTTTCCGCTCCCTGTCGGGCGAGCTCGCTGGCCCTAGGTGGTGGCGTCGCTATCCTGTAGTTTCCCGTTCTGAATCAGATGCCGACACGTGCGGCGAGAAGTGAATCGAGTCGCCGTGGCGCATCCGACCAAAGCCATCATCCTGAGCGCAGGCCAGGGCAAGCGCCTGTCGCCCCTGACCGACACCCGGCCCAAATGCCTGGTCGAGCTCTCGGGCCGCACTGTCCTGCACTGGCAGCTGCGCCATCTGGGCCAGGCCGGCATCACCGAGGTTGTGGTGGTGACGGGCTTTGCCGCTGACACGGTCGAGCGCGAGATTGCCGGACTGGATCTGCCCGGCATGACCGTGCGGACCCTGTTCAATCCCTTCTTCGGCCTGACCGACAACCTGGCCACCTGCTGGCTGGCCCGGCATGAAATGGTCGGCGATTTCCTGCTGCTCAACGGCGACACCCTGTTCGAGCCGGCCATCGCCGAGCGACTGATCTCGGCCCCGCCGGCCCGGATCACGGTCACCATCGACCGCAAGGCCGGCTACGATGCCGACGACATGAAGGTGGCGACCGACGGCCTGTCCCTGCGGGCCATCGGCAAGACCATCGAAACCTTTGATGCCGAGTCGATCGGTTTCCTGCGCTTCGATCCCGAGGGCGCGACCCTGTTCACCGGCATTGTCGAAGCCGCTCTGCGGACGCCCGAAGGCCTTAAGCGCTGGTATCTCAGCGTGATCAACCAGATCGCCCAGGACCATGACGTGGTGCGCGTGCAGTCGATCCAGGGGCTGGATTGGGCCGAGATGGACTTCCCCGAAGACCTGCCGCGGAATCGCGAGCTCGCGGCCTCGTGGGTGGCAGAGCGGGTGGAGGCCTAGGGTCGCTCCGGCCTATTTGTAGGCCGGAATGATCCCGCCCAGGCGCTTGCCCATCTCCTCGGCTAGGGCCTGAACGCCGTTTAGCGGCCGCATCATGACCTCGAAATCCACGATCCGGCCGTCTTCGTCGAAGCGGACGAAGTCGATCCCCTTGACCGCCTTGTCACCGACCCTGGCGCTGAACTCGAGCACGACGTTCATCCCGTCCTCGGTCGTGGCCTGCCGGTGATAGGCGAAGTCGGTGAACACGGTCAGCACGGTGCTCAGCGCCAGGACCACAGCGTCGGCGCTCTTGTAGGGCTTGAAAGCCACCGGCGAGCGGAAGGTCGCGTCGGGATGGACGATGGATCTCAGGTCGCCTAGGTCGCCCTTGGCGACCATGTCATGCCAGGCCGCCAGACTTCTGGCGGCGGCAGGGTGCAGTTGGGGCAGGTCAGTCATGGGCGTCTTCCCTGGGTTCGCGACGTTCAGCGCTCGATGATCGTCCGGACCAGATCCAGGTCCGACGGCTTGTCCACATCCACCGCCGCCAGGCCGTAGGACGAGCGCACGATGGCGGCCTTGACACCTGCGGCCCGGCCCAGACGCTCCAATGTCTCGTCGATGGTCATCAGGCCCAAAAGGTAGCGGACCAGCATGACCGGGCCGAGCAGGGCGGCGATCTTCCAGGGTTGCTTGCGGAGGGCCTCGGCCTTGCGCCAGAAGGCCACGGCGTTCAGGGCAGTCTCGGTCTTCAGCAGGAAGAGATTGCAGCCGGAATAGCCGCCGTCCCTGAACCGCCAGTAGGTGCGCTTGGTCTCCGGCGCGGCCGCGCGGACGACCGCTTCCGGTGCCATCAGGACAGCGATGTCTGCGTCGGCCGGGGCCTTGGCCAGGAACTCGGTGATCCATTCGGCCTGCAGCAGGGCATGGTCGACGGTTGTCACCAGCAGCGGCGTGCCCATCAGGCTGGCGGCGTCATGGACGCTCTGGCTGGGACCGCCGGCGGCGGGCAGGGGAGAGGACTTGGCAAGGTCGGCCAGGGCTTCGACCACGGCGATGTCGGAGGTCGATACCCCGATCCGCGTTGCGCCGGCCTGATCCAGAGCCCGGATTACCCGCGTCAGAAGGGTCTCGCCGCCCAGCACGATCAGGCCCTTGTGACTGACCCCGGCATAGGCGGCGACCGGATCGGTCCCGCCGCGCGAACCGGCCAGAACCAGGGCCTGAAAGATCCCTTCGGAAGCGCTCAAAGCGCCTTCTCGTAGATGCGATAGGTCTTGTAGATGGTCGCGCCCATGGCTTCGGAAATCCGCCGCATCGGCAGGTTTTCCTCCAGGACCCAGGAGAATTCGAACCGCTTGTAGCCCAGGGCCAGGGAGGCGGTGCGCCCGGCGTTCATCAGGTGAAAGGGCAATAGCTGGCCGCGCATGGTCTCGGCGAACTTGCGCTTGACGCCCATCAGCGGCACCCGCGCCGAGGTCAGGCCCCGAACCTTCAGCCGCCACAGCAGCTTGGCCCAGCCGAAGGGCAGCAGCTTGCCTTTCAGGTCGGCGATGGCCTCGTTGACATTGGGCAGCAGCACGATGAAACCGGCCGGCTCGCCGTCGATCTCGGCAAACAGGGTCATCCTTTTCTCGATGACGGGCTTGAGGGCCTTGGCCAGCTGCCGGGTCTCGGCCTCGGTCGTGGGGACAAAGCCCCAGTTTCCGGCCCAGGCGTCGTTCAGGATCGCCGTCAGGGAGACGACCTCCTCGTCATAGCGGCTCATGTCCAGTTCGCGCAGCACGACCCCGGCGGGCAGGCCGCGCCTGACCCGGCGCACCACCACGTCCGGCAGGTCTGCGGTCGGATCGCAGACATAGGCATAGACGTCCTTGGCCTTGGCATAGCCCTGGTCCTCGACCCGGGCTCCGGTATAGGCCGGATCGTGACCCATCATGACCATCGGCGGCGTGTCGAAGCCGTCGACCAGCAGGCCGACCTCCTCGTTGATCGACAGGTTGAAGGGACCGAGTGACCGGGTGCAGCCGCGGTCACGCAGCCAGTCTTCGGCCGCCCGGAACAGTACCCTGAAAACAGCCGGATCATCCTCTGCGGCGATCAGGCCGAAATTGCCGGTCTTCTGGCCCTCCGCCTGAGGGGCCAGGGCGTCGATCTGGGCGCTGATCCGGCCGACAATCCGGCCCGCGCGTTCAGCCAGAAAGAGCTGGACCTCGGCATGTTCGAAGAACGGATTGGTCCGGGGAGACAGGGCCTCCTCCCGTTCCATCATCAGGGGGGTGATCCAGTGGGGATCACCGGCATTGAGGCGGGCCGGAAGCCGGATGAACCGCGCCAGCTGGGCGCGGGTGCGAACCGGGATGACCCTGAGGTCGGCGTCTTGCGAGTCGAACGGCATCAGCCCTCCAGATTGATCAGGGCGTTGATCGCCAGGGCCCCAAACACGACCGGCGCGCCCAAGACGGCCAGGACCGGCGAGATCGCGCCGCTTTCGCCGAGGGCCGACAGCAGGCCGTCGACGACGAGGAACACCAGCCCGGCCGCCAGTCCGGCGGTCAGGAGGACGGCGCCCTGGCGGCTGCGGAAATTGGCCAGGGCAACCGGCGCGCTGAGCAGGAGCATGACCAGGGCGCCGAAGGGCCCGGCAAAGGCCCCCAGAAGCCGGGTTTCGTAGTAGCTGGGTGGCCGGTCGGTGCCGCCATTGAGCAGGGCGCGCCGGGCCGAGCCCGCCGATGGGGCCGGATTGTCCGAGAACAGGGCCTGGACATCGACGGGGCGCAGGGCTGACGGCCAGGTCATCTGGCTGGCCGTGACCGTGTCGGTCCTCTGGCCGGAAAAGCGGGTTGTCGTCACTTTCGCCAGGCTCCAGGCCTTGGCGGTATAGGTGGCGGACTGCGCATCGACCCGTTCAATCAGCTGTCCGCTGGTGTCGCGGCGATAGACCTTCACGGCCGCGAGGGCATGGCCGTCGGCGGAGGCGCTGGCGGCCGTGACCAGGTCGTCGCCGACCCGGAAGCTGACAGGACCGCTCGCCTTGCGATCGGCGGCGGGGGTGTGGGCCTCCCACCAGGCATTGAGGATCGGATCCGTACACGGGGCGATCCACTGGGCGCAGGTGAAGTCCAGCAGCATCATGGCTGCGGCCGCCGGCGCGGCCATGGCCACAATGCGATAGGCCGAGATGCCTGCAGCGCGCATGGCGATGATCGCGCTTTCCCGAGCCATTTGCGAAAAGGCAAACAGGCCGCCGGCCAGGACGCTGATCGGTGCGATCTGTTCGACCAGTCGCGGCGTGCGAAGGGCGGCGTAGTAGAGCACTCCGCCCATGCCCAGGCCGCGATCGAGGATGTCGGTCGTCACTTCCAGCAGGTCGAGGACCTGAAGAATGCCCATCAGGACGGCGGCGGCCGCCAGGATCCGGGTGGCGGTAACGCTCAGGACATAGCGCTGGAGGCTCATGATGCGGCCTTCCGGCGGGGCGTGACCAGGCGTCGGACCTGATCGAGGGTCTGGCCTATCCGGCGCACCACACGGCTGATGGGGGTGTCGCCGGGGCGCTTCAGACTGCCGACAAACATCCAGACGCTGAAGCCGGTGAACAGCAGGAACGGGCCCCAGATCGCCAGGATCGGGTTGGCCTTTCCGCCCTCGGCAAGGCTTTGGCCGAGCTGCAGCGAATGCTGGAAGGCCAGTAGCAGGAGACCGGCCACGATCAGTCCCGGGGTGCGATTGCCGCGCTTGGCAGCAAGGCCCAAGGGAAAGGCCAGTAGCGGCAGGAAGGGCAGGAAGGCGGCCCGGGCAAGGCGGCCATAGAGCTCCGCCAGCAGCGTTTCCTTGGGCAGGACCGAGGTGTTTGATGCGGCCTGCCGAGCCAGTTCATTGAGGGTCAGCTCGCGCTCGTCACCGCCCCGGGCCCGCAACAGGGTCGCCGCGCCCGCCAGGGGCAGCTCGGTGGCGAACTGGTCGAAGGCCAGGGTGCGATAGGCACCGGCAGCGTCCTGGCCGATCCTCTGGCCGCGACGCAGCAGCAGGGTGACCTTGTCGCCGGTCGGGCTGGCGCTTAGAGTTGCGGTCTCGGCCGTGATGACCTCCTCGCGGCCCTTGTCGTCGAGCCGGCGGATAAAGACCCGGGTCAGGCTCTGGCCCGCCGGATCGGCATCGTCGGCCGTCATCAGCAGGTTGTCCTCGTCGATAAAGGCCCCGCCGGACAGCCGACCGTTCCAGCCCGCATTGACGGCCTCGTGCATCACCGAGCGATAGGCATAGCGGCTATAGGGCTGGCTGTAGCCGAACAGGGCGACGCTGAAGAGGCTAAGGACCAGGCCCACACAAACGAAGGGAATGACGATCCGGCTGAGCGACTGGCCACTGGCCAGCAGGGCGTCGATTTCGGAATCGTCGGACAGTTTGGTGATGACGATGAACAGGGCGACGAAGAAAGCCACCGGCAGGGCCAGACCCAGATAGTGCGGTACCAGATTGGCGGCCAGCTCGGTGACATAGCCGAAGCGGGCACTGCTTTGCGACAGGGCGTCGAGCAGGCGCAGGATGCGCTCCAGCAACAGGGCGACGACGGTCACGCCGAGGCAGCCGACCATCGGCCAGGCCACCAGCTTGAGCATGTAGCGATCGATCAGGCGCAAGACGGTCACGCGGCCGACCAGGTCTTGGCGAGCAAGGCCGCGAGGTCCGCAGCGGCGGCGGCGTCGAGGTCCACAGTAGCCCCCAGAGCCGGCGCGGCCGGCCAGCCGGCATCCACGAAGGCACGCCCCGCATGGACCCGCTCGCCGCTGTAACGGGGAATGACGTGGAAGTGCACGTCGCGGTCGACCATCATCAGCATCAGATAGTTGATCTTCTCATAGGCCACGACCTGTCTGAGCAGGCGCTCGATACCGTCGATCGCCAGCTTCAGGTCGCTGAAGGCCGCCGGGCTCAGGTCGGAAAAGGCCTCGGCCCTGTCCTTGTAGACCAGGACCAGCGACCCGAAGGTCGGTTGCTTGGGACGGACGAGAACCAGCCAGTGGTCGGTTTCGGCGACCTTGTTGTCGGGATAGCCGAAGGCCAGGGCGGTCGGATTGCTCATGGAAAAAAGGTTCGCCTCTTGGCGCTGACCGCCGCCGATTCACAATAGGCACCCGGCCTTTTTCAGGGAAGGGCGATCCGCAGGGAATGTGACGATCCTGTTGCGGCCAGCCTTCAGCCCTGAGGTTCAGACCAGACTGTAGCGTCCCAGCTCGGTGGGGCTGCCGGTTACAGGATCAAGGCCGCGGGCGATCACGCGGATTTTGGCCGGTCCGGAGCCTTCCCTGATGATTTCAATGGCATGCCAGCGCGCGGCGGGGTGCTTGCCCCGCCCGACCGCCGAGGCGGAGGGCACGCCGAGTACCGGAATGTCACGACCGTTCGGGCCGGCCAGGGTGGTGACCAGGGCCTCATGGGCGTGGCCATGCAGAATCAGCTCAGCGCCATGGCGCTGCAGGATGGCCTGGAGCGCCGCCTGATCGTCCAGTGCCTTGCGTCGTGACACCACGCCCGGAACCGGCGGGTGGTGGATCAGCACGACCCGGACCAGGTCGCGATCGGCCAGATCGATCAGCAGGGCCTCCAGCCGCGCCAGCTGCGCGTCGCCCAGTTGGCCCGTTGCGAGGTGAGGGGCGGTCGGCACGGCCGAGCACAGGTTGATGATCGCCACACCGTCACGCAGGCGCAGGCGGGGAAAGTCCCCAGTCTCACCGTCGCCGAGCCAGTCTGACCAGGTCGAGAACCGGTCGGATCGCGGGCTAGCGACCAGGGCGTCGTGGTTGCCGGGGCTGAGGGTCACGCCCTCGGCCGGTCCCAGGCCGGACAACCATTGGCGCGCGGCATCGAACTCCGCCTTTGAGGCGAAATTGGTCAGGTCGCCGGTCAGGGCAATGTGGTCTGGCGCATGGGCCTGGATGTCGGCGACAAGGGCCGCCAGCACCTCCGGTTGATGCTCCCGCCGCTTCCGCCGCCAGGCGATCCGGCTGAGCAGACGCTTTGAAGCCAGGTCGCGCCAGCCAAAGGCCCCCTTTGGTGGCGGTAAATGCGGATCTGACAGGTGAGCGATACGGAAAATAGACAAGTCTGGGCCACGGATTCTGGTCAGGGGGCCGCGAAGCGGCTTATCAATCGCCACGGCTTTTACAGGGTTCTCGCACATTGACCGACGGAAGTAATCAGGACGGCGCCGCGAGGCGGACGGCGATCACGATCGGCGAGGCCTCGACGCGGATCTGGGGCATGAGCTCGGCCGAGCGCCTTTCGCGCATCTATGGACGTGTCGGCCTGGCCGAAACGACCGCCGATGCGCTGCCGGCCTCGGGCGAGGTGGTGATCGTCGATGCCGGCTGGGTGTTCGACGAGGCGCTGATCCGCGCCCTGGCCGGTCGGTCGGGCGTGGCCATGGTGGATGACAGCGGTCGGGTGGTGGCGGCGCATCTGCCGGTCGGTCAGGCCACAGGGGCGGTGGCGGGCGACCTTGCTGGCCTGCCGGCCGAGATTCCCCACCTGTCCGCCCTGGACATCGGTTCATCCTACAACAGCGAATTGCGCAAGCGCGAGCCGCCGGTGCTGGAACGCCTGACACCCGAGACGGTCGACGCCGTCGAGAAGCGGCTGTTCAAGGGGTCCTACAAGGGGGTCACCGATCTGGTGACGAAGTATGTCTGGCCTGCCCCGGCCCGCGTGATCACGCGCTGGTGCGCCCTGGCCAGGATCACCCCCAACCAGGTGACCTTCGCCAGTTTCCTGATGGTCCTGGCCGCCTTCGCCCTGTTCTGGACCGGTCAATACGGCTGGGGCCTGGTCTGCGCCTGGATCATGACCTTCCTCGACACGGTCGACGGCAAGCTGGCCCGGGTGACCCTGACCTCGTCGAAATGGGGCAATGTCTTCGATCACGGGATCGACCTGATCCATCCTCCCTTCTGGTGGTGGGCCTGGCTGGTCGGCCTGGGCTCCCTGGGCCTCTCGCCGCCCCATGCCGGACTTTTGCTGGCCATTGTGGTTGGCGGCTATGTGGCCCAACGGGTGGAGGAGGGCATCTTCCTGGGCCTGTTCAAGGTCGAGATGCACGCCTGGCGCCCGTTTGACAGCTTCTTCCGGCTGATCACCGCCCGGCGGAACCCGAACCTGCTGTTCCTGACCGCCTCGACCCTGGTCGGTCGTCCGGACGTCGGCTTCATCCTGGTCGCAGCCTGGACGGCGATCTGCTTCGTTGTCCATGCGAGCCAGATCGTGCAGGGCCTGCTCACGCCCAAGGGCGGCGTTACGTCCTGGCTTTCCCGCTGATGAAGGTTGGTGTCGTCCACAACCCGCGCAGCCACGCCAATATGGGGCGTAGCGCCGACTCGTGGGCCCCCGACGATGTGATGCTGGTCCGGCCGGCCAGCCTGGAGGCGCTCACGGTCGATCTCACGGCCTTTGCCGCCCGAGGAGTGGAACTTCTGGTGATCGATGGCGGTGACGGCACCATCCGCGATGTGCTGAGCCTGCTGCCCAATACCTTCGGTGACGCGCCGCCCCTGATCGCCATCCTGCCGTCCGGAAAGACCAATGTCCTGGCCGTGGACCTGGGCATACCGTCTGACCGGAGCCTGCAGGACGTGCTGATCGCGGCCCGCTCGCCTCGGGCGGTCATCAAGCATCGCGCGCCCCTTGAGGTCGCTTGGGATGATGGGCGCTCGCCCCTGCGCGGCTTTGTGTTCGGGCTTGGGGCGTTTGTGCGCGGTACGACCATGTCCAGGACCGTCAACCGCATGGGGGCGTTTCACGGCCTTTCGGTCGCCCTGACCGTAGCCGGAGCGGCCGTCGGTGTGCTTTTGGGCGGCGCGCGCGATCACTGGCGGGCGGGCGTGCCCCTCAGCCTGGCGATTGATGAGCAGCCGGAGACGGACCAGCCGCGCTTTCTGCTGATGGCCACAACGCTCAAGCGCCTGCCGCTCGGTCTGAAGCCTTTCGGGCCGCCGCGCGAAGGCCTCAAGTTTCTCGACGTTGATGCGCCGCCTCGTCGGCTGCTTCCGGCCCTGGCCTTGCTGCTGGGCGGTGGCGACGCCAGCTGGCTTCCGCGCTTCGGCTATCGGCGCGGCGACGCCCGGTCGGTCCGTGTCGTGACCGGCGAATCCTTCGTGGTCGACGGGGAGGTCTATGACTCCAGCGGTGGCATGACCGTTGAGCTGGGCGCACCCCTGAGGTTCCTGGCGTCGTGACCAGCCAGGTCCTGGCCATGATCGAGGCCGAACTGCGCGCGCCCGCGCCGGCGCATGCCGTGGCCTATGCCCAGCGACTGGTGAGCGCCTTTGAAGATCCGGTAGCCGTCCTGTTCTATGGGTCCGTGCTGCGGACGGGAGACCTGGACGGGGTGATGGATTTCTATGTCCTGACCCGCCAGGCCCGTCGGGGCTGGCGCGGCGTGCTGGCGCGCAAGCTCTGGCCGGATGTCAGCTATCACGAGATCGAGCACGAAGGCCGCATTCTCCGCGCCAAGGTTGCGGCCATGACTGTCGACCAGTTCAATCTGGCGGCACGAGGCCACGAGATCGACACGACCATCTGGACGCGGTTTGTTCAGCCCTCGGCTCTGGTCTGGTCTTCGGATCCTGAGGTCGAGCCCATCGTCATCGCCGCCGTTGCCGAGGCGACCCATTCAGCGGCGCGTTTCGCGGCCGCTCTGGGACCCGTCGAAGGCCCTTCTGAAGCCTATTGGTCGGCGCTGTTCCAGCAGACCTACAAGGCCGAGTTTCGGGTCGAACGCGGCGGGCGCGAGCAATCCATCCTGGCCTTCGATGCGGGACGCTATGATCGCCTGCTGGTGTCGTGCTGGCGCGAGCAGGGTTTGCTCGACATCGTCTCACCGACCTCGGTGCAGCCCAATCTGACCGAGGAGGCCCGGAGCCGGTTCGGGCGCGCCTGGCAGGTGCGGCGGCGGCTGGGCAAGTCCCTGAACGTGGCGCGCCTGATCAAGGCGGCCTTCACGTTCGAGGGGGCCGCGCGTTATGCGGCCTGGAAGATCGAGCGCCATACGGGTGTGGCCGTGCCCCTGACGCCCTGGCGCGAGAAGCATCCGGTGCTTGCGGCTCCGGGCGTGCTGTGGCGGCTGTGGCGTGCCCAAAGGGCGCGAAAGGCCGAGACCTGAGGTCCCGGCCTCTCTGACCGTCAGGCCGTGGCGCGCTGGCGCTGGTTGTCGATCAGGCCCATGGCGGACCCAAGATTGGCGAAAACGGCCAGGACCTTGTCGATCTGTTCGGGGGTGTGGGCGGCGCTGACGCTGGTGCGCAGCAGCGGCCGGCTGTCAGGCGTCGCGGGCGGCAGGGCCAGGTTGAGATAGACCCCGTTCTGCAGCAGGGCGTTCCACATGCCGATGGCCCGCTCCTGGTCAGGCATGGTGATGGCCACGATCGGGCTGGCCGTCGGTCCGGTCTGGAAGCCCAGGGCGGTCAGGCCGTCATACAGCTGACGGGCATTGGCCATCAGGCGATGACGCAGTTCGGGCATCTCTTCCAGACGCTTCAGGGCCACAAGGGTGGAACTGACTACGGCAGGAGGCAGGGACGCGGTGAACATGTAGGGACGGCAGACGACCCGCATGACGTCGAAGTCGTCGACATTGCTGACACAGAAGCCGCCAATGGCACCGAGGCTCTTGGAGAAGGTGCCGACCACGAAGTCGACATCGTCCTCGACGCCTTCCTGTTCGGCCAGGCCACGGCCGTTCTCGCCGAGAACACCCATGGAATGGGCCTCGTCGACCAGCAGATAGCCGCCCAGCTCGCGCTTCACGGCGGCGATCTCCTTGAGCGGCGCAGTGTCGCCGATCATGGAATAGATGCCCTCGACGACGATCAGTCGCTCGCCGGGCAGATCCTTCATTCGCCGGAGGCGCTTGTAGAGGTCTTCCGGATCATTGTGGCGGAAGCGGATGACCTCGGCATGGCCCAGGCGGGACCCGTCATAGATGCTGGCGTGGCTGTCGGCGTCCAGGATCAGGTGGTCGCCGCGTCCGACCAGGGTCGACAGCACGCCCAGATTGGCCTGGTAGCCGGTGGTGAAGACCATGGCGTGCTTGCGACGATAAAACTTGGCCAGGGCCTGCTCGAGTTCGACATGGGCTTCGAAGCTGCCATTGGCGATCCGCGAGCCCGTCGTTCCCGTGCCACGCTCCTGTACGGCCTTGACCGAGGCGGCGATGCTCTCGGCGTCAAAGGTCAGGCCCAGATAGTTGTTGGTGCCCAGCAGGATCGTTGGGCGGCCGTCAATGACGCCCTCGGTCGGTGAAACCACCTTGTCGAGTCGAACGTTGAAGGGATCGGCCCCAGCTTGCCGGATCGCCTGGTAGGCGTCGCGATAGGCGAGGTGTTTGTCGAACAGCCCCATAGTTATCCCTTACTCCGAAGGTCTTTTATCAGATTGGACAGGTCGCCCGCCGTCTCGACCGAGGCCAGACGATCGAGGGGGATCGAAATATCGAACGCGTCTTCCAGTTCCATGATGATGTTCATCAGGGCCAGGGAATCGACCTGTAGGTCACGACCAATGTGGGTTTCGTCGGCAACTTCCACTGTGCGTCCGAGCACCGTGGACACCGCCAGGCCGATTTCCCTTAAGGTAAGATCCGTAACCGCTTTCATATCGACTCGCTGATACCCCCGTGAGCGGGTCCGACTGATTCAGGTTGTAACAGTCCCACTGTCGGATTCCTGTCAAAATTGGCTGCTATAGCCGAGGCGAAGCAACTAAAAACCCCTTGGCGCGATACCATTGCACGCTTTGGGAGAATCCGGAGTCGATCCCGTATCGCGTCGCGATAGCCACGGGCGGCAAATCCGAGTGCGAGACGCCCCAATCCAGATGCAGCATTTCCCGCGCCTTGCCAGGCGTGAAGATGGAAATCTTCCCTGAGGCGCGTCCAATTCCTTCAGACAGGCGCGCCAGGGTCGTGATCAACCAGGCCGGGACCTGGATCAGGCGAGGGCTTTTGCCCACCGCCCTGGACGCCGCCTGCATAAGCTCGGTCCAGCTGTAGCCGGCGATGCGAGCGTCTGACAGGGCAAAGACGCCCGCAGTCGGGCTCGCCGCCAGTTGGGCGATCTGGGCCGCAGCATCCTCGACATGGATCATCACGATCCGCGCCCTTGGGTCCAGGGTCGGCAGCAGGGGCGAATCCTGGGCGGCCCGGAACAGGCCCAGGGTCTCCATGTCCCCGGGGCCATAAATGGCCGGCGGCCGGACCACGGTCAGGGAGTCACCATACGCCGCCCGGGCTGCATCCTCGCCACCGCGTTTGCTGGCCGCGTAGTCCGAGAGGGCGGGCTCGCGCGCCGCCAGGCTGGAGACCACGATCAGGTGGGAACCGTTGGCTTTGGCGGCGGCGGCCACGGCGCGCGCGCCCTCGACATTGGTTTGGTCAAACTCGGCCCTGGAGCGCGCCTTGATCAGGCCGGCCACATGGATCACCACCTTTGCCCCGGCACAGAGCCTGGTCAGGGCCTCGGCATTGGACAGGCCGCCGGGAACCAGCTCGGGCTCAAGCCCGGCCCAGTCAGGATCGATGATGTCCCGTCTTGCGAGGATGCGCACGGTCCAGCCATCGGCGGCCAAGGACCTCACCAGATGCCGGCCCAGGAAGCCCGTGGCTCCGGTGACGGCGACGACGCCCCGGCCCACTGTCAGGGCTGCTCCGCATAGGCACCCGCCAGGAAGGCGGCCTTGGCCTTGGAGCGGCTGAGCTTGCCCGACGAGGTCTGGGGCAGGGCATGGGCCCCGACCAGTTGCACGCGGGTCTCGACGCTATGGCGTAGCCGCAGGACGGTCGCGACCTGTTCGGCCAGGGCCCTGCGGGTCTCCGCGTCACCGCCACGGGCCTGGACCAGGACCATGACAAGCTCTTCGCCGTCACCGGGGATCGAGAAGGCGGCGACGTCACCGCTGCGCAGGCTGTCGATCTCGGCCTCGGCGGTCCATTCCAGGTCCTGGGGCCAGATATTGCGGCCATTGAGGATGATCAGGTCCTTGCCGCGGCCGGTGATGACGATCTCGCCCTCGACCAGATAGCCGAGGTCACCGGTGTCCAGCCAACCGTCGGCCGACAGTACCCGGGCGGTCTCTTCCGGCTGTTCGAAATACTCGCGCATCAGGCTGGGCCCACGGGCAAAGATCCGGCCAACGCCGCGCTCGGGCAGGGATTGTCCGGCCGCGTCGCGGACGACCAGGTCGTGATCCGGGAGGACTGGGCCATTGCGGGCGAAATCCCGCGAACGTCCGGCGTCGGTGCTGGTCACCGCCAGGCCCTGTTCCAGCTGCTCGACATCCAGGGTCTCGACCTTCAGGCCCTCGCCCAGGGGTGACATCGACAGGGCCAGGGTGGCCTCGGCCATGCCGTAGCTGGCCACGAAGGCGGAGTCGGAGAAACCTACGGCCTTGAAGCGTTCGGCGAAGGCCCGCAGCGGCCCGGTGCGGATCATGTCGCCGCCCAGTCCGGCGCTGCGCCAGCGCGACAGATCCAGATGCTCGATCGACGCGGCCTCGGCCCGGCGGGCACAGAGCTCATAGCCGAAGGTGGGACTGTAGCTGATCGTGCCCCCGTTGCGGGTCATCAGGTCCAGCCACATCAGCGGCCGGCGGACGAAGGCCCCGGTCGGCAGCAGGTCAACCGACATCTGGCTGGTCATGGGGCTCAGCAGGAAGCCGATCAGGCCCATGTCGTGATAGAGCGGCAGCCAGGAGATCGCCCGGTCATCGGGGCGCACCTTCAGCCCGTCCCGGGTAATGGCCTGGGCATTGGCCATCAGGGCGCGGTGGGTCACGACGACGCCGGTCGGGAAACGGGTGCTGCCCGACGAAAACTGCAGATAGCAGGTGCGGTCGGGCTCGATTACCGGCAGGTCCGCATCTTCGGCCTCGGGCAGGTCCGCCAGGGCACCGGCGAACCGCAAGGGCTGGCGGGCAGCGATGTCCGGCAGCCAGGCCGCCATCGAGGCCGGGCCGATCAGGACAGAGGCCCGGGCCGAGCCCAGCATCCTGGCGATCTGTTCGATATAGGCCTCGCGGCCGCCCAGCGGTGCCGGCAGGGGCAGGGGAGCGGGCGGCAGACCGGCATACTGGCAGGCAAAGAAGGCGCGAACGAAATCGGCGTCGGTCTCGGCGATCAGGCCAACGCTGTCGCCGGGCCGGGCTCCGGCGGCCAGCAGGCGCCTGGCCAGGGCCATCGCCTCGTCGCGCAGGCGCGCATAGGGCAGGGCTTCGACCAGCTCGCCGCGCAGGGAAAAGAGGTTCACGCCCGTCTCGCCGCGGGCTGCGAAATCCAGCGCGGCCGTCAGGGTGGGGAAATCTGCGAAGCGAACCGTTCGCGAGGTGCCGGTCGGAGTTATCATCATCACCTGTCGCCTTTGGCGTCGTTTGCATCCTCGGCGCAAGAGGCTTCGTTCTCATCCGGCTGTCCGGAGCTAGCAAGGCGCACGCGGAGGGTCAGGAACATCCCTATGGCCATGGCCGTTGCGGCCCCGACCAGGGCGGCCCCGGCGCCGTTCATGCCGAGGCTGGATACCAGGGGGAACAGGGCCAGCAGAAAGATCGCACTGACCACCAGGCGGACCCTCAAGGCCAGGTGTGCGGCGCGCATGGACACCAGCATCGGTTCGAGCGGCAAGGCGAGGATGCCGATGGCCGCCGCCGTGACCTGCCAGGTCATGACGTCGGCGGCACCGACATAGGCCTGGCCCATGATCAGGCCGAGCAGAGGTTTGCCGAACAGCCAGGTGATCAGCAGCAGCAGGCCGGCCACGGCCCCGCCCAGAAGGGCGACCTGTCGGGCCAGCTTGCGCATGGCGGCATCACCGCCGAGCGCCCGGAGCTTGGCGAGTTCGGGATAGAGGGCCGGGATCACGAGGCGGGCCGGCTTGGCCAGGCCGTCGGCCACCTGTCGACCAATCCGCCAAAGTCCGGCCTGGGCCGGGCCGAGCAGGGCTCCGACCGACAGGGTGATCACATGGGTAAAGGCCACGTCCAGGCTGCTGCTGAAATTGGTCGCCCAGGCGAATTTCCACACACCGGGCAGGTCTTTGCCAAGCGGACCGACAAGCCTGAAGCCGTCGGTCAGGCCGCGCTGGGCAAGCTCCCGCCAGGCGATGACACCGACATACAGGAACGCGGCGAGGGGCCCGGCGGCCCAGGCCAGGAGATAGGCCCAGAACGGCGCCTGCTGCCAGAACGCGATCGCCGAACCGATTAGCCGCACCATGGAGCTGACAGCCTGTTCGCCGGCCAGATAGCGAAAACGGTCGAACAGCCTAAGCAGGCCGACCGAGGTCGCCGAGGTCATCACCACAATGGTCAGAGCATAGAGCGCAGCGGCGGGTGCCATGTCCTTGGACCAGCCCAGGAGCGAGCCGAAGGCCAGGGCTCCGATCACGCCGAAGGTCACCCCGACCAGGCCGCTGCTGAGATCCAGAAAAAGGGACAGGCGAACCACCTGCTGGAAGGTCCGGCGATCCTGCTTCAGCAGCGGCTCGGCACCGTACTGCAGGACGGTCTGCCAGGACTGGAACTTGACCACCTCGCCCAGGAACTGGGCGAAGGTCGTGATCAGGTACAGCAAACCCATGCGGACCGGATCAAGGCCGCGGGCCGTCAGGGCGATATAGGCCAGTCCGATGATCGCATTGACCGTGCGGCCGCCGAGCAGGGTTCCGGCATTGGCCAGGACCCGGGCGAAGACAGAGCGTTCGGCGCTCATCGGGTCCTGGTGGTCCGGGCCAGGACGCGCTCGGCTATGGCTTCGGCAGCGCGCTCCGAGGAGGGCCGGGCGGTGAGGTCGAAGCTTTCGGCAAAGCCGCTCTTCTGGATCGCGACATAGTCACCATGGCTCCGGCGCGCCGCCTCAACCGCCTCGACCAGATGGTCGACCGAGGTCAGGACCGGGCCATACTGCCAGTGATGGAAGCTTTCATCGCCTTGCCACTCGACCTCACCCGGGTTGAGGAACAGGCAGGGCTTGGGCGTGCGCAGGAACTCGTAGACCTGGCTGGAAACGTCACCGAGATAGATGTCGGCCGCGCGGGTATAGGTCATGTCGATGGCCGCCGGGCCGCCGAGATCGATATGGATGCGGGGGTTTCGGCGGAAAGGATCCAGGGCAGCCAGCATGGCCGGACTGGCTCCATCGAACAGCCGGATGTGCGGCGCGAAGATCAGGTTGAAGCGGTCATCGGCTGCAAACTGTTCGAGCACCTGGACCCCGAAGCGCGGCCATGAGCCCAGGCTGGCATGAAAGTGCGGATTGTAGACGACCAGGGGCTTGGTGTCGGGAAACACCGGCAGGGGCGAGCCGGGCAGGGCGTCGATGATGTCGAACTTGGGATAGCCGACCATGGCGCAGTTTTCTGGCCGGACCCAGCCCCCCTCGACCATGCGGTCGCGCTGCTTGGGGCCGGCAGCCATCACCAGGTCGAACTGGCGCAGACGCGGCTCGAACACCCCGCCCCGGTCGCCTGCGCCGTGCTGGGTATAGACCAGCAGGGACCGCTTGACCCCCAGCGTCCGCAGCAGGGCGGTGGTGCGCTCCGGCGTGACGATGGCGTCCATCCGGCCGAGCGCCAGGGCATTGGCGGCCAGCATCAGGGCCTTGGGCGGTGTTGAGGCTTCCTTCAGTCGCACCCTGCGCAGCCAGGCCGGCGGCAGCAGGCGCAGGCTGATCGGCGCGCCACCGACGGCGTCCAGCAGCTGCCGGGCATAGTCCAGGTGGTCCTCCGTGGTGGCCGCGATCTCGACCTCGAGGCCCGGCCAGCCTCGCGCCAGGGCCACAGCAATCGGCAGGCTGTGCAGGATCTGGTGGGTCTGGGCGATGTAGAGAAAACAGACCCTGGGCCTGGAGATGTCGGACTGGGCCTGGCTCATTGCGGTTGCGCCGACAGGGTCAATGGCCAGGGGTGAGGCGCGAGCGCACCCGACCCTTGAAGACCACCCGATCGCCCTCATCGGACACGGCATAGCTGTCGGCCTGAACCTGGTTGCCGCCGCTGGCCCCTTGGACGCCGCCATCGCCGACGACCTGGCCGGTGCGCGTATCGATCACGGCTTTCTCGGTCCGGAAGGCATAGTCCGTGCCATTGCCGATCTGGACGTCACCGGTCAGCAAAAGGGCTCCGCTCTCCTCGTCATAGGTACCCTTGCGGGCGATGACCTGGGTAGGGGCGCTGGATCCATAGCCCCGCGTCAGCTGCGGCGAGACCAATGCGATCCGGTTGGGGCTGGCCTGATCGCGGTCGGCGGCCTTGGCTACGATCAGAAAGGCGCGGCCGTCCTTCATTGCGCCGGTGAAGCGGGGGTTTTCCATCCGCAGCGGCGCGTTGGTCGCCACACGTGTCGACTTGGCCTCAGCAGCACGCATTGTGGCCTGCACGGCAATGGCACCGCCGACGATCACGGCGATCGCCGGGAGGATCAGCCTCAGGGTGCTGACCGACTTGCGCCGACGGGGGCGGACCTTGCGCCTCACGACGAGGGCTGAAGACGGTGCAATCGCGATCATCAGGGCCAGAATGCAATTCTTTGAGGAACCGGCTTAATCCCGACTGCGCCGAGTCCCAAGTGATATTCGAGGCGGATGCCGGGGCAGGGCCGGCTCAATGCGGCTTGCGCGCGACCTCACTGGCCGCCAGCAGGAAGGCACCCACCCCGTAGAGCTGGGTGTCGTCAGGCTCGACCTGCTCGGGCGCATATCCGACCTGCTGCACCCAGGTCAGCTTGCCATCGGGCGTCACGGCGCGGGCCAGCGCTGACCAGCCCCGGTCTGCCGCGATCCGGTAACGCGGCCCAGTCAGGTGACCGGTATTCACGCCCCAGGCCAGGCCATAGGTGAAGAAGGCGGTGCCGCTGGTTTCCGGCGGGGATCCTTCTGGGGCGAGGAGGGACGGGGCCCAATAGCCGTCGGCCTTCTGAAGGTCGACCAGCCGGTCGGACATCGCCCGGAACAGCGCCACATAGCGGGGGCGGGACGGATGGTTGGCAGGCAGCAGCTTCAGCACATTGACAATGCCGGCATAGGACCAGCCGTTGCCGCGGCTCCAGAAGATCTTCCGGCCCTGATCGTCGCGACGCGTAAAGTAGCGGCTGTCCCGGAAATAGAGGCTCTGATCCTTGTCGAGCAGATAGTCGGTAGTCGCCCAGAACTCACGGTCGGCATAGGCGGCATAGCGAGGGTCACCGGTGACCCTGGACAGGCCAAACCAGGCCGGCGGGGCCATATACAGGGCGTCACTCCAGCACCATCGGGTCTGGCAGGGCGGCTCGCCGACCCCGTCCTGGAAAGCCAGATCCCCGGTGGGCTGATCGGCCAGGATGGCGTCGAAACGGGTGCGGAGGGCGGCGATCCGGACAGGATCAGGTGTCTTGCCGTAGGCCCAGAGCCAGCTCTGGCTGATCGCATGATCATCAGCATGCAGCGGCCGGCGGCCCAGTTGCCAATCCTGCTCAACGCCGTGCGCGAGCAGAGCCTCGGCATATTTCGGATCGCCGGTGCGGTCGGCAAAGGTGAACAGGCCGGTATAGAGCGCGCCCTGGATCCAGCCTCGCGGATCGACCGTATTGTGCTTGAAGGTGCGGATGTAGTCGAAGCTGTCGAGGCGCGCGAGTTGCCAGTCCGCCACCTTGCGTCCCAGCGCCAGCACATCAGCTTCTCTCGGCGCTGCCGGAGCGACCGTGGCTCGGGAGGGCGGGCCGGGCACCTTTACACTGCTGCACGCTGTGGTCATGGCCATCAGAGCCAGGGTGAGGATCAGGCTGGCGCGCATCGAACTCCCTTTTGGATGAGCAGTGCTTTCGGGCACCTTGCCATTGTGGTCAAGCCAGTGGCCCAAGCGCGTCCGGCGGCGAAACGTCCAGCCTAGCCATCTAAGCGGCGTTTGACCACTCTGACCGAGAGCGCTTTTGCAGGAACTGGTCATCGTCCTCGCCCGTGCGGCGGAAATTGGTAAGGCCAATTTTCTTGCCCGGCCGACCAATTCGACTATGGTGACCCCGCGAGTCTGGCGGAGGCACTGGAAGCAGCCTCCCCGACCGTCTGCCTCTTGCTCTGCCGCAGGTGTTCCGAAGGTGATCATGAACCGGTTCCCGGTCAAAGCCGCATTGATGACACTGGCCCTGTTCGCAGGCGGATCGGCTTGGGCGGATGGAGCCCCTGCCGGCGCGGCAAAGCCGGCGCCGCAATGCCTGGGCAGCGAGGGACATGCCGCCAGCTTCGCCGGACGACGGACGTTCCGGCTCAGGCCGGACTGGATGGCCACTACCAAGGGCGCGCTCACCCGGCCTGACCTGGCTCCAGCCTATCAGTTGCTGATCAAACGGGCCGGAGCGGCGCTGGCGGGACCGACCTATACCGTCGTCGACAAGCTGAAGACGCCGCCCAGCGGCGACAAGCACGACTATATGAGCATGGGCCCCTATTGGTGGCCCGACCCCGGTAAGCCCAATGGCGAGCCCTATGTCCGACGTGACGGCGAGGTCAATCCCGAGCGCAGCACCGATGCCTTTGATGTCTCCGACCTCGAGGCCATGAGTGGTGCCGTTGAGGCGCTGTCCCTGGCCTATTACTTCACCGACGACCGTCGTTATGCCGACAAGGCCGCCCAGCTTCTGCGGGCCTGGTTCCTGGATGCCGCCACCCGGATGAACCCGAATGCCAGTTTCGCCCAGGGCGTTCCAGGGCGCACGCCGGGGCGGGCAGAGGGTGTCCTCGACACCTTCAGGCTGCTGCGGGTTGTCGAGGGGATCGGCTTGCTGGGGCCTTCAGGTACCCTGACCGCAGCGGATCAGGCCGGGCTCGAACGCTGGTTTGCCGACTATGCCGCCTGGATGCAGGCCAGCCCGACCGGACGGGAAGAGCGGGCGGCGACCAATAATCACGGCAACTGGTACGATTATCAGCTGGCGACCTTCGCCCTGTTTGCACGTGAGGACGATCTGGCTCGCCGGGTGATCGCGACGGTCGGGCCACAGCGCATTGCGAGCCAGATGGCCCCGGACGGCTCGCTGCCCGAGGAGCTGAAGCGCACAAGAGCCCTGCACTATAGCTATTTTGCTCTTGAGCCCCTGGTGGGCCTTGCTGACCTCGCGCGGTGTACCGGTCAGGACCTCTGGCAGTTCGAAACAGCGGATGGTCGCGGCCTGCGCAAGGGGTTCGCCTTCCTGGCCCCTTACGTGGGAAGTGAGGAGAGCTTTCCTTTCAAGGAACTGGAGCCACACAAGGCGGCAGCCTCAGCTGCGCCGCTCCTGACCTATGCCGCCTGGGCCTATGGCGATGAAGCCTTTGGTGCGGCTGCATCCTTGGCCGCCAAGGCACGTTCTGTGAGTCCAGGTGACCTTCTGATCGCGCCCTACGAACCCTGAGATTCGTCGACCTGCGCGGGTGATGCGTTCCTTTCACCCGCACCTCCTCCCGAGGTTTGCCGACGAAGGGCGGCTGGGGCCTTCCCCCCAGCCGCCCAACCTTCAAGATTTTGGTGTCTAGACCCGCGAGCGACGCGCCAGTTCGTGGCGTCGTGCCTCAACCTCACTCCGGGCCTGGGCGAGGGCGTCGATTTCCGTGGCAGTCAGGAGATTGTCGATCACGCGACCCAGATGTTCCCGCATGGCGTTGCGTGCGGCCTTCGGATCCCGCGCCTGCAGGGCCAGGAGGATCTCCTGATGGTCATCGATCAGAGGGCGGACTCCCACTTCGCGAGCCCGTTCCAGCATGGCGCGGCACAGGGGCGACTTGTAGCGCAGGTCCCAGAGGTTCTCGATTACAGTCACCAGGGCGCTGTTGCGCGTGGCCTGGGCGATGGCGACGTGGAACCGGCGGTCGGCCAGCTCACCCTTCACGTCACGGTCGTTCTCGACCACCATGTCGTCCATGATAGCGGCCAGTTGTGCCAGTTCGGGGTCGGTGATCGTGGTGGCGGCCAGGGCACAGCTCTCGCCCTCGATCAGGCGGCGGGCCTCGGTCAGCTCGAAGGCACCGATATCCAGCTCCGGCGGCTGACTCTCAGGCATCGGTGCCTCGGTGATGTAGACACCAGAACCGTGCCGCGCCTCGACCAGTCCGCGGATCTCCAGGGCAATCATGGCTTCTCGGACCGTCGGGCGGCTGACGCTGTAGTCTTCTGCCAGATCCCGCTCTGATGGCAGGCGTTGGCCCGGCTGGTACTGGCCGTCCCGGATAGACTCGGCGATGGCGTTGGCGACCTGCTGGTACAGCTTGCGGGTTTCGGCGGTTGAAGTGGTCATGGCAGTCTCAATAGGGCGGGGTCCGGTCAGACCGGCGCGGCCGCAAGCTAGGGCACTTCTAACGGCAAGGCCACCGTCGGACGCCCTAGGCATGGTAGCGCAATCACTCTAATGTGGTCAGGCCAATATGGCTCCGCCCCAAACCAGATTCCGGGTCATGCTCAAGATCACAGATGCCAAGGTCATCGTCACCTGTCCTGGCCGCAACTTCGTGACCCTGAAAATCACCACTTCGGACGGGGTTTACGGCCTGGGCGACGCCACCCTGAACGGACGCGAACTGGCGGTGGGCAGCTATCTGCAGGACCACATGATCCCTTGCCTGATCGGGCGGGACGCTCACCGGATCGAGGATATCTGGCAGTTCTTCTACCGCGGCTCCTACTGGCGTGGTGGGCCCGTGGCCATGACCGCCCTGGCGGCCGTCGACATGGCGCTGTGGGACATCAAGGGCAAGGTCGCCGGACTGCCGGTCTACCAGCTGCTGGGTGGGGCCTGCCGGGACGGGGTCACGGTCTATGGTCATGCCAATGGCGAAACCGTGGAAGACACCCTGGCCGAAGCCGAGAAATACAAGGCCATGGGCTACAAGGCCATTCGCCTGCAGACCGGCGTGCCGGGGCTGGCCAGCACCTATGGGGTGTCCGGCGACAAGCTGTTCTACGAGCCGGCGGATGCAGACCTTCCGACCGAAAACCTGTGGTCGACCGCAAAGTACCTGAACCATACGCCCAGGCTGTTCGAACGGGCGCGCGAGGTCCTGGGCTGGGATGTGCATCTGCTGCACGATGTTCACCATCGCCTGACCCCGATCGAGGCCGCGCGCCTGGGCAAGGATCTCGAACCCTACCGTCTGTTTTGGCTGGAAGACGCCGTGCCCGCTGAGAACCAGGCGGGCTTTCGGCTCATCCGCCAGCACACCACCACCCCGCTCGCCGTGGGCGAGATCTTCAGCCACGTCTGGGACTGCAAGCAACTGATCGAGGAGCAGTCCATCGACTATATCCGGGCCACGGTGTTGCATGCGGGCGGCATCACGAACCTGAGAAAAATCGCGGCCTTCGCTGATCTTCATCATGTGCGGACCGGCTGTCATGGGGCGACCGATCTGTCCCCGGTGACCATGGCCGCCGCCCTGCATTTCGACCTGTCGATCCCCAATTTCGGCCTGCAGGAATATATGCGTCACACACCCGAGACGGACGCGGTCTTCCCGCATGGCTACAGCCTTGCCGACGGCATGCTGCACCCAGGCGAAGCGCCGGGTTTGGGTGTCGATCTCGATGAGGCCCTGGCCGCCCGCTATCCCTACAGGCGCGCCTATCTGCCGGTGAACCGTCTGGAAGACGGCACGATGTTCAACTGGTGATCCCATGATCCGCCGGCATCAGGTGGGCCGATGTGGAGGCTGAGCCGGCGTGGCTAATTGGCTTGACAAAATCTATGACACCGGTAGCAAATGGTATGACCAAATTATGATCGTCCCCACCAATGAGGGATGAAAAAAGGGGGAAGCATGTCGCTCAAGTCCATTCTCAGTCTTTCGACCGCCGTTTGCGCCCTGAGTGTCGGAGCGGGGGCCGCCTACGCCCAGACCGCGCCGGCCGGGACGGACGTGGTCGAAGAAGTGGTCGTCACGGGCTTCCGCAAGTCGCTGCAGCAGGCCATCGAGGTCAAGCGCTCGGAAACCTCGATCGTCGATGCGATCAGTGCCGAAGACATTGCCGACTTCCCCGACCTCAATCTGGCCGACTCCCTGCAGCGGGTGCCGGGCGTTCAGATCGACCGCGACGGCGGCGAGGGGCGTTCGATCAATGTCCGCGGCCTGAGCTCGGACTTCGTGCGTGTGCGCCTGGATGGCCTGGAGGCCCTGGCGACGACCGGTGGCCGCGACGGTGGCCGCGCCAATCGTAACCGTGGCTTCGACTTCAACGTCTTCGCCTCTGAACTGTTCAACAGCATCAAGGTCCGCAAGTCGCAGGAAGCCTCGATCAATGAGGGCTCGCTCGGTGCGACTGTGGATCTGCAGACGGCCCGGCCGTTCGACTATCCCGGCTTCGTCATGGCCATGGGGACCCAGGCGTCTTACAACGACCTGACCGAAGGCACCGATCCGCGCGGCACCTTCCTGGTCAGCAACCGCTGGATGGACGGCCGCCTCGGAGCCCTGTTCTCGGCGGCTTACAGCAAGCGCAAGACCTATGAGGAAGGGGCCAGTTCGGTCGGCTTCCGCGTTCCGGGCGACCATCTCTGCCTGCCCACCAAGAACAGCGCCGGCGTCATCACCTCCTATGTCAACGCCTCGTCCTGCTATCAGTCGGTCGGGACCATCACCAAGGCCGACGGCACGACGGTGACCGGCCTGGCCGCCCAGGAAGCAGCCTGGGGCGCGGCTCACCCCCGTATCCCGCGCTATGGCCGCATCGGCTATGATCGCGAACGCCTGGGCCTGACCGGTGCCATCCAGTTCGACGTCTCTGACAAGACCCGCCTGACCTTCGACACCCTCTATGCCAAGCTGGACCAGACCCGCAGCGAGGAGTTTGTCGAGATCATCAGCCCGGCCCGCGAGACCGGCGTCCAGGGCTTCCGCGCCATGGATCTGCTGAACGGGACCATCGGTCCCAACCGCACCCTGATCAAGGCGACCTTTGACGATGTCGACGCCCGCAGCGAGCAGCGCATCGACATTCTCTCGACCGCCTTCTTCCAGAACTCCCTGGGCCTGACCCATGAGTTCAGCGACCGACTGAAGCTGAATGCCCTGTACGGCGTCTCGCGCGCCATCGGCCGCAACCCCCAACAGACCACGCTGTCGTTCGACCGTCATGACGTCGATGGCTATTCCTACGACTTCACCGACAAGAACCAGCCGGGGATGAACTACGGCTTCGACGTCAACAATCCGGCCAACTGGGCCCTGATGTCGTCCAACGCCCTTGGGGACGCCTCGATCATCCGCCTGCGGCCCAACAAGACCGTCAACAGCTACGAGACCGCAGAGTTCGATCTCACCTATGACCTGACCGACGCCGTCACCCTGAGGGGCGGCCTGTCGAAGAAGAAGTTTGGCTTCTCGGTCTATGAGGTCCGCAAGGCCGTCGAAGGCGTGCCGGCAACGGCCCTGGCCAAGCTGGCAGCTGACGGCAAGACCATTGCCGACTATTCGACCCGGGTGACCAATTTCGGCAAGGGTCTGGATGTGCCTGCCGGCACGCCCCTGACCTGGGTGATCCCGGACATCAACAAGCTGGACGCCCTGATCGGCTTCAGCTGCAACTGCGTCAACTCCTATGGCGACTTCCGCCTGACGCCGTTCAATGGCGAAGTCCGTGATGTGACCGAGACCTCGACGGGCGGCTTCCTGCAGGCTGATTTCCGCACCGAGCTGATGGACATGCCGGTGCGCGGCAATCTCGGCGTGCGCTATGTCGAGACCGAGGTCGACGCCACGGGCATCCTGGGCACCACCCCGCTGAACCTGAAGAACAAGTACAACGACACCCTGCCGGCCCTGAACCTGTCGATCGAACCGCATGAGAATGTCATGGTTCGCTTCGCAGCCGCCAAGGTGATGGCGCGTCCGGCCCTGAACCAGCTGACCCCGGGCGGGTCGGTTTCCCGGGGCGTCTCCGAGACGACCCTGACGGTCGGCAACCCGTTCCTGGATCCGATCCGGGCCAACAACTACGACGTCAGCATCGAATGGTATCCCTACAAGGGGGCCCTGTTCAGCCTGGCCCTGTTCCGCAAGGAGATCTCCTCCTACGTCCAGACCACGCGTCAGGCGATGCTGTTCTCCGATACGGGCTTCCCGAACTCGATCCTGCCCGTCGGGGTCGTGGCCAGCGACACGGTGATCTTCACCTCCAGCCAGAACACCCCCGGCGGCAATCTGGACGGCTACGAAATCACCCTGCAGACGCCGTTCACCTTCCTGCCGGGCCCGTTCGACAAGTTCGGTGGCCTGTTCAACTACACCAAGGTGGACTCGGCGATCGACTACATCGTCAACACCACGACCGGAGCGCTCTCGCGGCAACCGATCGTGGGTCAGTCACCCAAGTCGTGGAGCGCCACGCTCTATTACGAAAACGGTCCGTTCGAAGCGCGGGTCTCCGGGACCTATCGCGACGAGTACCTGACCCGGGTGCCGACGCTTTATGGCAACGACGTCGATGGCAAGGCCGAGGCGCTGAATGTCGACATGTCGATGTCCTATGACCTCAACAAGAACTTCACGATCTCGTTCGAAGGCATCAACCTCACCGACCAGTTCGACGAGCGTTGGACCAACAGCACTGACCAGTTCATGCTGAACTACGAGCATACGGGCCGGGAATTCGTCCTGGGCGTTCGCTACAAGTTCTGATGACCCCAACGCGGGCCGGTTCTCCGGCCCGCGTTTCTTTTTGCAGAATCTTAATTCGAGCAGAGACGGGATGATTGTGCACGCCTGGACCTTCGCCCGCCGTCAGGGACTGGCCCTGTCGCTTCTGATCGCAACCGCCGCGCCGCCTTTGGCCGTGGCGGATGTCCGCGGCCCGGTGCTGACCACGGTCGCGCCGATGAACCAGACCGTACAGAAGCGACTGCAGCCGGAACTGGAGAAGCTCCTGGACGCCCTGCTGGTTCAGCAGCGCGACATGACGCTCGACGGCACGCGCGTGTTCAGCGGCGATGACAAGTTCCTGCCCGGCAAGGTCGCGATCGGTCTGGCCTATCTGCTGGTCGATACCCCGCGGGACGACCCGCGGTTCGCGACCTATCTGGCGGGGTTCCGGCGTATTGCGGACCTCACCATCGACGACACCAACGAGACCTGGGGTGTCTACTATTACGCCCAGGCCCTGAGGATGCTGCAGCAGGCAGGACTGCTGGATCAGGCGGTATCACCAGCGACCCTTGAGCGCCTGAAGCTCAAGCTGGACTGGCGACGGTTCGTCCGGACCGAAGACCTGACCCTGATCAACCTGCCCAACAACTATTTCGGCGTGGCTTTCAGCATCGCCCGGCTGCGGTATCAACTGGGTTGGGAAGATGCCTCGGCCAGCGAGGCCCTGCTGAACCGCACGCTCGATCATTACCGGAAGTACTCCGGCGACTTCGGCTTTGCCGATGAGACCGACGGGGAAGGGCGGTATGACCGTTACAGCGTCCTGCTGATCGGGGAAATCGCCCATCGCCTGATCGAGGCGGGCATGCCGGCCAGCCCCGAGGTGAAGACCTGGCTGCGCAAGTCGGTAGACCTGATGCTCCCGCGCCTGAACCTGCGTGGCGAAGGGTTCGAATATGGCCGCAGCATCGGGGCCTATGGCGAAACGGCCTTCCTCGAGGTGCTGACCGCTGCAGCCAAGCTGGATGTTCTGACTCCCCAGGAAAAGAGCATGGCCTATGCATTCTCGTCCCGGGTCAGCGCGCGGCACATGGATTTCTGGTTCGATCCGGCCATGGGCTCGGTGAATCTCTGGGAGCGGGGGCGTCGCACCGACGCCTATCGCGGCAAGCACCGCATCCTGGGCGAGACCCTCAGCCTGGCCCGTCAGCACCTCTATACCAATGCGATCTGGAACGAGCAGGGCTTCGCCGACCGGGTGCCGGACCCCGGCTATGCCGCCTGGCTGGACGCCTTGCCCCGCCAAACCGTCACCTGGTTCGCCCGCGGGGAGCATGATCGCCTGCTGGTCACCTTACGCGACAGGGGTCGGCTGGTCAGCCTGCCGGTCATCAATGGCGGCAAGGGGCAGCACGAGAACTCGCCCTATTATCCTGTGCCCTTTTCGCCGGGCATGCTGTCAGGGGTGGCGGATGGCCAGTTCCCGCAGCTCCTGCCCACTTTGACCCTCGAGGATGGCACGATCCTGGCCCCCCTGGCCTATGCCCGGAAGGCCGAGGTGCGCTTCAAGGGACGAAAAACGACGGTGAAGTTCGAGCAGGACCAGGTCGACCGGCTGGGTGGCGCTGCCCCGGTCGCCGATGACCGCCTGTCCGTTCGCACGCAGTATGAATTCTCGCCGGGGCGCATCACCCGGACCGATGTGTTCACGCCCAGGTCACCGCTTGCGGCGGTGGGCATCGATGTCGATTTTGCAGGATTCTCGACGGGACCGGCCACCAGCGGCGGCCGTACGCGCTTCAGCCAGGGCGATGTGAAGGTCTTTGGAACCGGTGGCTACAAGTCGTGCCGGTCTAGAGCCCTGACCAATGAGGTGGCTTATCGAACGCCGACGGGAGCCATGACATCTCTGGTCCAGTGTTCAACGGGGCCGATCCGCCTTGCGGAACCCCTGACCCTTTCCTGGACCCTGACCTACCAATAGGGGCAAGGACGCGACCAGTCGGCCTGTGGCCAGCCGATCGCGTCCCGATCCCGAGGATTAGCCGTTGACGGCGTCCTTGAGTTGCTTGGCGGGCGTGAAGGCGACCTTCTTGGAGGCCGCGATCTCGATGGCCGCGCCGGTGGCGGGGTTGCGGCCGGTACGGGCCGGCTTGGCCTGGACCTTGAACTTACCGAAGCCCGGGATCGAAACTTCTTCGCCCTTTACGGCGGCGTCGGTCACGGCCTTGAACACGCCGTCGATGATCGCCTTGGCCTGAGCCTTGGTCAGCTTGTCGTCAGCGGCGACTGCGGCGTCGACCAGATCGGAAACGTTCATTTTGATAGCTCATCCAATGTGGAATCAAGGAGCGTCGAGCCTGACGAAACGGGAAGGATTTGTCACGTCATCCCAGCAAATAGGGGCGTTTTCGCGATCCCGGGGGCAAGCTTCACCTCCTCAGGCACCAAAAACTCTGACATCATGCCGAGAATGGAGGGGCGCGGCGAGGTGACGCTCAACTCTTGCCGTGGTAGCGATAACAAAAATCGGGGGGAAAGCATGGCCACGAGCGGCAATCAGGGGGCGAAAGACGGTGTGACCGTTGGCCGCAAGGACGGAATGGTCATCGGCGCGGCCTCGGTGGGCACGGTCTTTGAGTGGTACGACTTCTATCTGTACGGCTCGCTGGCCACCTACATCACCCACCATTTCTTCTCGGGCGTGAACGAGACCACGGGCTATATCTTCGCTCTGCTGGCCTTCGCGGCCGGATTTGCCGTGCGCCCGTTCGGTGCCCTGGTCTTCGGCCGGCTCGGCGATCTGTGGGGCCGCAAGAACACCTTTCTGGTGACCATGCTGCTGATGGGCCTGTCCACTTTCGTCGTGGGTCTGCTGCCAAGCTATGAGCAGATCGGGATCATCGCGCCCATCGCCCTGGTGGCCATGCGCCTGATTCAGGGGCTGGCCCTGGGCGGCGAGTATGGCGGGGCGGCGACCTATGTGGCCGAACATGCGCCGGCCAATCGCCGCGGCCTCTACACCAGCTTCATTCAGATCACGGCCACCTTCGGCCTGTTCCTGAGCCTGATCGTCATTCTCGGCACGCGCCACGTCATCGGCGAGGACGCCTTCAAGGAATATGGCTGGCGCATTCCGTTCCTGATCTCGGTGCTGCTGCTCGGCGTTTCGCTGTGGATCCGCCTGCAGCTCTCGGAAAGCCCGTCGTTCCAGAAGATGATCGACGAGGGCAAGGGGTCAAAGCAGCCCCTGACCGACAGCTTTGCCCGCTGGGGCAATCTGAAAATCGTCATTCTGGCCCTGGTCGGACTGACCGCCGGTCAGGCCGTGGTCTGGTACACCGGCCAGTTCTACGCGCTGTTCTTTCTGGAGAAGATGCTCAAGGTCGATGGCGGCCTGACCAATGGACTGGTGGCGATCTCGCTGCTGATCGGCACGCCGTTCTTCGTGCTTTTCGGCTGGCTGTCCGACAAGATCGGCCGCAAATGGATCATCATGACAGGCTGTATCCTGGCCTGCCTGACCTATTTCCCGCTCTTCAAGAGTCTGACCGTAGCGGCCAATCCACAACTGGCGGCCGCCGTGGCCGCTGCACCGGTGACGGTGGTGGCAGATCCGGCCGACTGTTCGTTCCAGTTCGACCCTGTCGGCAAGACGGTGTTCAACACCTCCTGCGACCTGGCCAAATCCTATCTGGCCAAGGCTGGGGTCACCTATACGAACGCTGCAGCTCCCGCCGGGACCGTGGCGCAGGTCAGGATCGGCGAGACCGTCCTGCCGTCCTTCGCGGGCGACACGATGGACAAGGCGGCGTTCAAGGACCGCAAGAAGGCCTGGGAAGCCGAGCTTGGCGCGGCGCTCAAGACAGCCGGCTATCCCGCCAAGGCCGACAGCGCGCTGGTCAACAAGCCTCTGGTGGTGGGCATCCTGACCCTGCTGGTGATCTATGTGACCATGGTTTACGGGCCGATCGCCGCGATGCTGGTCGAGATGTTCCCGACCAATATCCGCTACACCTCGATGAGCCTGCCCTATCACATCGGCAATGGCTGGTTCGGGGGCTTCCTGCCGACCACGGCCTTCGCCATGGTCGCGGCCACGGGCAATATCTATTACGGCCTGTGGTACCCGATCGTGGTGGCGGGCGTGACGGCGGTGATGGGTATCCTGTTCCTCAAGGAAACCAAGGACGTCGATATCGAGGCCTAGGGCCGCGAGCCGCGAGACGCGTGGCCCTCACGTCGGCGCGCCACGCGCTCGCGGGCTACGGCGGCCTGAACCGGCAGGTCCAGGCGCTCGTACAGGTCCGCAAGCGCCTGGTTGATGGGCAGGCCGTCGGGATCAAGGCTGCGGCGCAGCTCCAGCATTTGCTGGGCTTCGGACAGGCGGTCGGAGCGGATCAGGGCGTCCAGCACGATCTGGTCGAAAAGATCGCGCTGGGCATGGCTGCCCCCCACCTCGGCCATACGCGGCAGGGCCGAGCGCAAGCCGAGTAGAGCGGTCGGATAGTCGCCTCGCAAATGGGCGACCAGGCCTTCGGCGGCGGGCAGGGCGACGTCACGCCAGGTGGGACGTACGAAGTCGGGTGCCTCCAGGGCCGCCCGCCGGATTGCCGCCAGAAGCTGGTCCGCCTCGGGTCTTCCGGCGCGGGCCAGGCCCAGCAGATATTGCAGCGACAGGAAAGGCTGAACGACGTCACCGGCGCGGTTGGCCAGATAGCCTGCCAGATCGTTCCAGCGAGCTCCGACATCGACGCCGGCCAGCTCCAGCCGGGCCAGCAGGGAGACCGCCCCGATCTGATCCTGCGAATAGTCCCTGGACTGGGTCCAGCAGTGCTCGTCATAGGCCGCCAGCGCCGCTTGGAACCGGCCCTGGCTCAGATAGAACAGCGCCAGGTGCCACCACAGGTGGGTATCCATGAACGAGTTCAGGTCCGTCCAGGTGTCGCGCACGCCCTCCAGGAAGGCGACACCTTCGTCGATACGGCCCTGGGTCAGCATCACATGGGCCAGGGCGTGCTGCGCCCAGGGCTCCTTGCGCTGCAGGGACAGGGCATGGCGGGCGGCGGCCTCGGCCTCTTCCAGCAGGTGGCACTGCTCGTAGGCGAAGGCCAGCATGCCGTGCAGCTGGGGAATGTCGCCGGCGGCGGTCAGGCAGCGACTGGCTGCGCGCAGCATGGCGGGAAAGTCGCCGCGATTGAAGTCGTGGTACTGCCGCAGCTTGAGCATCAGCAGATCGCGCGGCCAGGCCTCAAGGATGGCGTTGGCGACCGACAGCGCACCGGGGATGTCGTCGGCGGACCATGCCGAGACGAAGGCCACGACCTTGCGCTCCCGTTCATTAGCGCCGTCGAGGCTTGCCCGGGCGCGTTCCAGATAGGGTGCCGCGCGTGCCGCAGCGTCCGGCGCCTCCAGCAGCAGCCACAGGACGGCCGCATAGGCGTTGAGCAGAGGCTCGGCTGGCGCACCGTCGGCGGCCGCCAGGATGTTGGCGGCGCGGGTCTCATAGGCCAGGAAGCCGGCGATGAAATCATCCACGGCAGCCAGGGCAGCGTCGCTGGTGACGGAGACAGGATTGCCGAGATAGTCTGTGCGCATGGCACCACCCTAGTGGACCCTGGCGGCCTCGTCTTTGGTCGCCTGAGGGAAGATCAGGTCGGCGAGCTCGGTTGCGCTCCAGGTCGCGTCGCGCGGGACAAGGATCAGCGGCACGCGGGCCTCGAAGCCCCGCAGCATCTGGCAGGTCTGGACGAGGTCGGGCGCAGAGAGGCTTTCGCTCATGACGAGGGCGGTCACGCTCAGGCCTCGGGCCCGGATCACCTCCAGCGCCGTCAATATGTGACTGACCGTGCCCAGATAGGACCCCGCGACCAGCAGGACCGGCAGGTTCAGCGCGACCATTAGGTCGAGATTGGTGGCCGTGTCGGTCAGGGGCGACATCACTCCGCCAGCACCCTCGATCAGCAGCAGATCGCGGTCGGCTCGCGCCAGTCGGTCCCGGCAGTCGCCAACCAGATCATCAAGGCGCAGGACATCGCCCTCCAGCGCTGCGGCCAGGTTGGGGGCCAGTGGGGCGCGATAGCGACGGGGCGAGATGCGGGGCAGGGCGTCCGGCTCGCCCAGCGCCTGGGCGAGGCGGCCGGGATCGCTGACATCCGGATCGTCTGAATCAAAGCCGCTGACCACCGGCTTGAACGCGTCGACGCTCAGGCCCCGCAGGCGGAGGGCGCGGATCAGGGCGCAGGCGACATGGGTCTTGCCGATATCGGTGCCTGTGCCGGCGACGAAAACGGACTTCATGGGGCCAGGTCCCTGCGGATCGCCGCGACTACCTCGGCCAGTCGCATCACCTCAGCGTCCGAATGGGCGGCACTGAAGGCGATCCGCAGCCGGGCTGTTCCGTCCGGGACCGTCGGCGGACGAATGGCGACCACGAGAAAGCCTTCGGCCTCGAGTCGGGCTGAGGCCTCGAGAGCCGCTTCGGCTGAGCCGATCACCACCGGGACAATCGGGCTTTGGGCGGGGGGCAGGTCGAGGGCGGCTGAGAAGGCGCGGGCCTTGGCCAGGGGCAGGGCGGTCAGGGCCGGTTGGCTCTCAATGATGTCGAGCGCTGCGAGGGCAGCTGCGGCCGAGGCCGGAGGCAGGCCTGTGGCATAGACCAGGGTACGGGCCCGGGTCTTCAGAAGGTCCACCACGGCCCGGGAGCCGCACAGATAGCCGCCATAGGATCCGAGGGCCTTGGACAGGGTCCCCATCTGAAGCGGAACCTCCGCATCGGGAAACAGTGCCGCAGTGCCACGGCCTTCAGCCAGGACGCCGACCCCGTGGGCGTCGTCCGCCAGCAGCCAGGCGTCATATTGCGCACAGAGCGCCGAAATCTGACCCAGTGGTGCCAGGTCGCCGTCCATCGAGAACACGCCATCCGTGGCGACCAGCACATGGCCCGCCGTCGTCCGCTCGGACTTGAGCAGACGCTCCAGGTCCGCAAGGTCATTGTGCAGGAAGGCGACCGTGCGGGCACCCGACAGCTTGGCTCCGGCCCAGATACAGGCATGGGCCAGGGCATCGACCAGGATCAGGTCCCCGGGGCCCATCAGGGCGGGAATCACGCCTGTGTTGGCGAGATAGCCGGAGCCGAACACACAGGCGGCCTCGGTGCCCTTCAGCCGGGACAGGCGCTTTTCAAGATCGCCGAGCAGGGGATGGTCGCCTGTAACCAGACGCGAGGCCGAGGCCCCGGCACCATAGTTCAGGGCGGCTTCGGCGGCGGCGGCCCGCACGGCTGGATGCTGCGACAGGTTCAGATAGTCGTTGCAGGAAAACGAGATCAGCCTGCGGCCACCGCGCTCGACGAAGGCACCCTCCAGCCGCCGGGTCGGCTGCAGGCGGCGGCGAAGGCTCCTGGTTTCGAGGGCCGTCAGCTTGTCGCCGGCGAAGGCGTCGAGGCTCTGCATGCTGTTTCCCGTTTGCGAAGGCAGGCCGCACGGCATAGGCAAGCCGCCCTCGCGGCGCAATGAGAGGATCGCAGATGTCGGCGACGACTCCGGACTGGATGACGACGGGCGCAGCCCATGTCTGGCGGCCCTATTGCCAGATGCAGACGGCCCGGCCGCCCCAGCCGGTGGTCGCCACGCATGGTTCGCGGCTGGTGCTGGCCGATGGGCGGGAACTGGTCGACGGCCTGGCCTCATGGTGGACGGCCTGCCACGGCTACAACCATCCTCACATCGCCGCCGCCCTGCACGACCAGATCGAGCGCATGCCACATGTCATGTTCGGAGGGCTGGCCCACGAGCCGGCCTATAGTCTGGCCCGTCGCCTGGCGGACCTGCTGCCCGGTGATCTGAACCATGCCTTTTTCGCCGAGTCGGGCTCGGTGGCGGTCGAGATCGCCATGAAGATGGCCCTGCAGTTCCACATCAATCGCGGCGTGACGGGGCGAACCCGCTTCCTGTCGTTTCGGGGCGGCTATCATGGTGATACCCTCGCCACCATGACGGTCTGCGACCCGGAAGAGGGGATGCACAGCCTGTTCACGGGCGTCATGCCGGCCCAGGTGATCGCCGACCTGCCGCGTGATGCCGCCGGTGAAGCGGCCCTGGATGCCCTGTTGGCCCAGCAGGGCTCAGAGATTGCCGCCATCCTGGTCGAGCCCCTGGTCCAGGGCGCGGGCGGCATGCTGTTGCATGGTCCCGACACCCTCAGGGCTCTGCGCCGTCTGGCCGATGCGCATGGGGTCTTGCTGATCTTCGACGAGATCTTCACGGGCTTTGGCCGCACGGGCTCTCTGTTCGCCATGCAGGCCGCCGGGATCGAGCCCGACATCGTCACCCTGTCCAAGGCCCTGACCGGCGGCAGCTTGCCTCTGTCGGCCGCCGTGGCCTCGAGGCGGGTGTTCGGAGCCTTCCTTTCGGAGGATCCGGAAGCGGCCCTGATGCATGGGCCGACCTATATGGCCAATCCGCTGGCCTGCGCGGCCGCGAACGCGTCGCTCGACCTGTTCGAGGACGGCACCTGGCGTAGCGACGTGGCGCGGATCTCGGCCGCCCTGGCCACGGGGCTTGAGCCCTGCCGGTCTGCCCCGGGCGTGGTCGATGTCCGGGTGCTGGGCGCGATCGGCGTGGTCGAGTTTGCTTCCCCCGTTCCTGTCGGCGACCTCTGCGCGCGTTTCGTTGACGAGGGTGTCTGGATCCGGCCGATGGGCAAGGTGATCTATCTGACCCCGGCCTTCTCGATCCCGGACCCGGACCTTGCCCTGCTGACCCGGGCCGTGCGGCGAATTGCCGGTGTCGAGACTGCTGCCGTCGATTGACCGGCGCCGCCTGGTCTGGTCCAAGCGGCCATGCCCGCCAATTCCCCCCTGTCCGGTTTGGAACGTCTCGCCATCCTGGCGATCATCCTGACCTGGGGGCTGAACAATGCCGCCGCCAAGGTGGCGACCGAGCACTTGCCGCCGATGATGGTCGGCGGTTTGCGGTTCGGCCTGGCCCTGATCTTCCTGGTGCCCTTCATCCGCCCCCCCTTTCCTGAGCCCAAGAAGCTGCTCTGGATCATCCTGCTGTCGGGGCCGATCCATTTTGGCCTGGTCTATGTGGCATTTGGCATGGGCCAGTCGCTGAGCCCGCTGGTCGTGGCCAGCCAGTTGTGGATCCCGTTTACGGCCGTCGCGGCATGGCGAATGCTGGGCGAGACCATGCGCCTTCCGGCTGTCATCGGCCTGGTGATCGCTTTTGTCGGGGTGACCTGGATGAGCCTTGATCCCCATGGCGCCGGAGACCTGCCCGCCGTGACCCTGGTGGTGCTGGCCTGCGCCTGCTGGGCCGTAGCCACCGTGCTGGTGCGCATGAATCCCGGGGTGAAACCGCTGAAGGTGCAGGGCCTGACGGCCATCGTCGCGGCCCCGACCCTGATCGCCATGTCCTTCGCCTTCGAGTCACGCGTCGTCGAACGCGTGATGAGCGCTCCGCCCCTGGCCTGGGCCTGCGTGGCCTTTGCCGGCATCGTCTCGACCATCGGTGCCAGCGCCCTGTTGTTCTGGCTGGTCCAGCGGCGTGAGGCGGGGCGGGTGACGCCCTATTTCCTGCTGACCCCCCTGGTGTCCTGTACGATCGGCATCCTGTTCATGGGCGACCGTCTCACGCCGCAGCTGCTGATCGGCGGGGCGGCCACCATGGCCGGCGTGGCCCTGGTGGCCCTGACCGAGAAGCGGGCGGCGCGCGCCGAGGCCATGACCGCCGAGACGGTCTAGAGACCCTGGGGCAGCCTTGCCGGCCTGGTCCTCTGCCTATTTCACAACGCCGCAGGCGGAACGCGCGCCGGCTCCACCAATGGGCTGGCTTTTGTGGTCGTCCGGTGCGGCATGGACGACAATGGCCGAGCCGTCCGCGTCGAGCAGGGCCGGACGGCCACCTGAACCGCTGATCGAGACGAACGGCGTGAAGAGCTCGGCCATGGCGAGGCCGTCGAGGCCGGCATAGACGTTTGGCAGGTCTCCCCTGTCATTGCTGGCGGGGTTGAGCAGTCCGTGCACCACGCTGGCGGACGTATGGACGTGAGCGCCAGCCGATTTGAAGTCCGAAGTGCTGCAGTCACCCTTCTCGTGGAAATGCACGCCGTGCCAGCCCGGCGTAAGGCCTCTGAGTTCCAGCCGGACCAGCACGCCGTGCGGTCCCTCCGTCAGGCTGGCCGTTCCAAGGTCCTGGCCGCTGCCGGATTTCACCACGGCGGTAGCGGTCTGGGCATCGGCCGCTTGAGCGGACGCGGCACCGAGGCCGGCAAGCATCAGGCCGGAGAGGGTCGCGGCAAGGAGGGAGCGCATGGGAAATCCTTCAAAAACAAGCGGGCGGGGGACTGCGCCGCCCCGGAAAGGTGGCGCCATCCTTGGCGGAATGCTAACGGTTCACAACAGTTCCGTGTCCGATTCTGACGGCGAAAAATCCCCTTGAGCGACGATCAAATCACTACCCCTCCCGAAGGGCCGCGAGGGGATATCGCCCCGATCTTCATCGAGGACGAACTGCGCCGGTCGTATCTCGACTATGCGATGAGCGTGATCGTCAGCCGGGCCCTGCCGGACGCCCGCGATGGCCTCAAGCCTGTCCACCGTCGCGTGTTGTTTTCCATGCACGAACAAGGCCATACGCCGGATCGGTCCTATGTGAAGTCGGCCCGCGTGGTCGGTGACGTGATGGGTAAGTACCACCCGCACGGCGACGCCTCGATCTATTTCACCCTCGTCCGGATGACCCAGCCCTTCTCGATGGGCCTCATCCTGATCGACGGCCAGGGCAATTTCGGTTCGGTCGACGGCGATATGCCGGCCGCCATGCGCTACACCGAATGCCGCATGGCCCCGCCGGCCCTTGCCCTGCTGGCCGATCTCGACAAGGACACGGTCGACTTCCAGGACAACTATGACGGCAAGGAACAGGAACCGACGGTTCTGCCGTCGCGGATTCCGAACCTGCTGGTCAATGGTGCGGGCGGCATCGCCGTCGGCATGGCCACCAATATTCCGCCGCACAATCTGGGCGAGATCATAGACGCCTGCCTGGCGATGGTCGACGATCCCGAGGTCAGTGCAGAGACCCTGCTGGACATCGTGCCGGGTCCGGACTTCCCGACCGGGGGCGAAATCATCGGCCGGGCGGGCCCCCGTCAGGCTCTGCTGACCGGCCGCGGCTCGGTGATCATGCGCGGCCTGGCCACGGTGGAAGAGATCCGCCAGGGCCGTGAGGCCATCGTCATCACCGCCATTCCCTATCAGGTGAACAAGGCCAATCTGGTCGAGCACATCGCCGAACTGGTCCGCGACAAGAAGATCGAGGGTGTCAGCGACATCCGCGACGAATCCAACCGCGACGGCATGCGGATCCTGGTCGAGCTGAAGCGCGACGCCTCGGGCGAAGTGATCCTCAACCAGCTCTATCGTTTCACGGCCCTGCAGAGCTCGTTCGGCGTCAATATGCTGGCCCTGAACCGCAAGCGCCCCGAACAGATGGGCCTGCGTCAGCTGATCGAGGTGTTCGTCAATTTCCGCGAAGAGGTCGTGGTCCGGCGGACCAAGTTCGAGCTCTCCAAGGCCCGCGATCGCGGCCATGTGCTGGTCGGTCTGACCATTGCCGTCGCCAATATCGACGAGTTCATCCACATCATCCGCTCGTCCAAGGATCCGGCCGAAGCGCGCGAGCGTCTGGTGGCCAAGGCCTGGCCGGCCGGCGACATGCTGCCCCTGGTCGAGCTGATCGCCGATCCGCGCAGCCTGCATGAAGAGGGCGGTCTTATCCGCCTCACCGACGAGCAGGCCCGCGCCATCCTGGCCCTGACCCTGTCACGCCTGACCGGTCTTGGCCGCGAAGAGATCGGCAATGAGGCCGCTGCCCTGGCTGAAGCCATCCGCGGCTACCTCGAGCTTTTGTCGGACCGCGCCAACATCATGGCCGTGGTGCGCGAGGAACTGGTCGAGGTGCGCGAGAAGTTTGCCGTGCCGCGTCGCTGCCAGATCGTCGACGGCGACGCCGACGTGGAAGACGAGGATCTGATCGTCCGCGAGGACATGGTCATCACCGTGACCATGGGCGGCTATGTAAAGCGTACGCCACTTGCCAACTACCGCACCCAGCATCGGGGCGGCAAAGGCAAGTCGGGCATGGCGACCAAGACGGAGGACGCGGTCACCCGCGTGTTCTCGGCCTCGACCCACGCCCCGCTGCTGTTCTTCACCTCGGGCGGCAAGGTCTACAAGCTCAAGGTCTGGAGGCTGCCCCTGGGGGCCGCCAATTCGCGCGGCAAGGCTTTCGTCAATCTGCTGCCGATCGAGCCAGGCGAGACCATCACCTCGATCCTGACCCTGCCAGAAGACGAGAGCACCTGGGATCGTCTGGACGTGATGTTCGCTACCCGCTCGGGCAGCGTCCGTCGCAACAAGCTTTCGGACTTCGTCGATGTCCGCCGCAATGGCAAGATCGCCATGAAGCTGGACGAGGGTGACGGTATTGTCGGCGTCGGGGTCTGCGGCACCGAAAACGACATCCTGCTGACCACTGCGGTGGGCCGCTGTATCCGCTTCTCGGCCGACGAGGTGCGGGTTTTCGCCAGCCGCGATTCCACCGGCGTGCGCGGCGTGAAGCTGGCCGAGGGCGACAGCGTCATCAACATGGCCATCCTGCGCGGCGTCGATGCCACGCCGGCCGAGCGTGCCGCCTATCTGAAACATGCCCGCGCCATGCTGCGTGCAGCGGGTGAAGAGGGCGATGACGCCCCGGCCCCGGAAGAGGCCGATGAGGATGTCGGCGAGGCCAGCCTGACGCCGGAACGGATTGCGGAACTCGGTGCCGCCGAGGAGTTCATCCTGACAGTCTCGTCAGAGGGCTTCGGCAAGCGGACCAGCGCCTATGATTATCGCCGTACGGGCCGGGGTGGTCAGGGTCTGACGGCTCAGGACCTCTCCAAGCGCGGGGGCCGTCTGGCGGCCTCCTTCCCGGTCGAAGACAGCGACGAAATCCTGCTGGTGACAGACGCTGGACAGTTGATACGGTGCCCCGTCGCGCAAATTCGTGTTGCAGCGCGGAATACTCAGGGCGTAACCGTCTTCCGCACCGCGAAGGACGAGCATGTCGTGAGTGTGGAGCGGCTGGCTGACGCCGGCGGTAGCGACGACGATCAGGGCGAAGCCAGCGGGGCGGACGAGACCCCGTAAGACGCCGAAACGCAGGGGGTTGCATGAGGGTCGGGCTCTATCCCGGAACGTTTGATCCGGTCACCAACGGCCATCTCGACATTATTGGTCGGGCGGTAAAGCTGGTCGACAAGCTGGTCATCGGCGTGGCGGTGAACATCGGCAAGGGGCCGCTGTTCACCCTTGAGGAACGTGTGGAGATCCTTGAGCGAGAGACGGCTCACCTGTCCAAGGTGGCCGTGATTGAGGTCAAGCCCTTCAACAGCCTGCTTATGCACTTCGCGCGCGAGACCGGGGCCCAGATGATCGTCCGCGGCCTGCGGGCCGTGGCTGACTTCGAGTACGAGTTCCAGATGACGGCCATGAACCAGCAGCTCGATCGCGAGATCGAGACCGTGTTCCTGATGGCCGATCCCCGGCACCAGGCCATTGCCTCGCGGCTGGTCAAGGAAATCGCCGCCCTGGGCGGTGACATCTCCAAGTTCGTGCCCGCCGGGGTGGGCGAGCAGCTGGTTGCGAAGCTGCACAAGGCCTGAGGCGCGGGTCTGCCGTGAAGCTGTCGAAATCTTAGGCTTCAACACGACGAGCTTGTCGGGGTGGCGGCGGCGTTCTACGCCCCACCGGCCTTTATATTCGGGGAATTTTATGAAGCCTGTCTCTTCCGTCGCCGTCCTGGCGCTTCTGGCTGCGAGCGCCCTTGCGCCCGCGGCCCTGGCCCAGACCTCGGACTGGCGTACGCCCGATCCCCAGAACGTGCTGGTCGTGGAGACCAACAAGGGCCGGATCATCGCCGAGCTCAATCCTCTGGCTGCGCCCAACCACGTGGCCCGGATCCGTGAACTGACCCAGGCCGGCTTCTATGACGGCCTGACCTTCTTCCGGGTGATCGACAGTTTCATGGCCCAGACGGGCGACCCCAACAACACCGGCACCGGCGGGTCGGACAAGCCGGACATGACGGCCGAGTTCACTTTCCGTCGCGGCCTCGATGCGCCCCTGGCCGCGCTCGGCAAGGCGGGCAGCAACGAGACCGGCTTTGTCGGTGCCTTGCCGGTGACCAGTCAGCCGGCGGCCCTGGCGGTGATGACCGCCGACCGCAAGGTGGCGACCTGGGGCAACTTCTGTCCCGGCGTGCTGGGCATGGCCCGGGCCAGCAATCCGGACAGCGCCAACAGCCAGTTCTTCTTCATGCGCCAGTACTATCCGACGCTCGACAAGACCTACACGGCCTTTGGTCGCGCCCTGTCGGGCCTGGATGTGATCCGCTCGATCAAGACGGGCGAGCCGGCACCCGATCCGCAGGACCGGATGATCAGCGTCAGGCTTCTGGCCGATCTGCCGGCCGACAAGCGCCCTTCGGTTCAGGTCATGGATACCCGCAGCCCCGCCTTTGCGGCCCTGGTGGCCAAGCGCCGGGCGGAGGTGGGCCCCAGCTTCAACAATTGCGATGTCGACATCCCGGTGCAGGTCAAATGAAGCCATCCGCCGCCATTGCCCTCGGACTGACCCTGGCCGTCCTGGCCCAGCCGGCCCTGTCTGCCCCCCGGACCAAGCCGACCGGTGCGGTCACGCCGCCGACCGAGGCGGACTGGCGCACGCCTGACCCTGACACGGTGATGGTCATCGACACCAACAAGGGCCGGGTGATCGTCGAGTTGATCCCCGAAGTGGCGCCGGGCCATGTCGCGCGTCTGCGGGATCTGACCCGGGCCGGTATCTATGACGGCCGCACCTTCTTTCGGGTGATCGACCGCTTCATGGCCCAGACCGGCGATCCTAAGGACAGCGGCGAGGGCAATAGCGACCGGCCCAACCTGAAGGCCGAGTTCACCTTCCGCCGAACCCAGACCACGGGCTTTGTCCCGGCTGCAGAGCCGTCGGGTCTGCAAGTGGGTGTGCTGGGTTCGTTGCCGGTCTTCAGCCAGCACTGGAGCTGGCACGAGGTCACCAGCGACGGCAAGGTTTCGGCTTGGGGAACCTACTGCCCCGGTGTGGTCGGCATGGCCCGCGACGACGACAACAACTCGGCCAACAGCCAGTTCTTCCTGATGCGCCAGCCCTATCCCTCGCTCGACAAGCGCTACACCGCCTTTGGCCGGGTGATCAGCGGGCTTGAGGCGATCCGCGCGATCAAGACTGGCGAGCCCGTGGCCGCACCGCAGGACCGCATGGACAAGGTTCGCATGCTGTCAGACATCCCCTCGGCCGAACGTCCAACCGTGCGGGTGATCGATCCGAAGGGTCCGTGGTTTGCCGGTGAAATCCGCCGTCAGCGCGAGGCAAGGGGTGCCGATTTTTCTGTCTGCGACCTGTCGATCCCTGCGGATATCCGCTAGCGCGTCACTGTTTCCGAAGCGCGGCAGGTTCACAGCGGGGGGAAAAGCGCGCTAGAAGCGCGATCACCATTCAAAAGCCCCCGCCACATCAAGGGATGACCATGTCGGCCGACCTCGAAAACACCCTGATCCTGACGCTGGAAAGCGGCCCGGTCACCATCCAGATGCGTCCTGACCTGGCCCCCGGCCATGTCGACCGGATCAAGGAACTGGTCCGCGAGGGCTTCTATGACGGCGTGGTCTTCCACCGCGTGATTCCGGGTTTCATGGCCCAGGGCGGCGATCCGTCGGGCACCGGCCGTGGCGGCAGCGACAAGCCGGACATCAAGGCCGAGTTCTCCAAGGAGCCGCACGTGCGCGGCATCTGCTCCATGGCCCGCACCCCTGATCCCAACTCCGCCAACAGCCAGTTCTTCATCGTCTTCGACGACGCCACCTTCCTGGACAACCAGTACACGGTCTGGGGCCAGGTCACGGACGGCATGGACCATGTCGATGCCCTGCCCAAGGGCGAGCCGCCGCGCCAACCCGGCAAGATCGTCAGCGCCAAGATCGCTGCCGACGCCTGATAGCCGCTGCTGAATAGCAAAACGGCCCCGGAGCGATCCGGGGCCGTTTTCTGTTTGGGCCTTCAGTCCCGCCTGAGGTGGACGACAATCGGTCGGTGATCCGAGCCCAGGGCCGGGCCGCGGGTGACGCTGACCGTTTTCCAGGCCTTGCCGGCATAGACATGATCTATCGGCAGGAAGGGCGCGGGGGCATTGGCCAGGCGTGAGAAGCGGCCCGATGGCCAGGAGGGCAGGGCGCGTGTCCGGCGTTCAAGGCCAAGGGCCTTGTCCTGACGCTTCAGGGTGAATGACCAGGGCGTTGAGTTGAAGTCGCCGGTCAGGATGGTGGTGGACCGGTCAAAGCGGTCCATGGCTGCAAGCAGTCGCTTGCCCTGCTGCTGCTGAGGTCCGGCGGGAATGGGCCAGACATAGTGGATCCCGGCCACGGTGAAAGCCCCCTTCGGGTCGGCCAGGGTCGCCCAGGCCCCTGCCAGTTCGTGGCCCTCCGGATAGAAGCCATTGCGGGCCAGCATGCGCTTGCGGCTGAAGATCATGGTGCCGCAGTACCTCTTGCCGTCACAGGTGACGTGGAAGGGGTAGTAGGCCTTAAGGCCCTGGGTCACGGAGGCGGCCATGCCACCGCCCTCGACGATCACCACGACATCGGCGTCCTGGTCCAGCAGCCAGCGAAGGGCCAGTTCGGGCGTTTCATTCTCGTGCCAGACATTGAACTGGATGATTTTTAGGTCACCGGGGCGCGCGGCCAGCCGCTTGCTGCCGGCGGCGGCCATAAGCTCGGGCCCCATCAGGATGGCGCAGGCCAGGAGGCCGAGACTTCCCAGTCCGACAATGGCCTTGCGCTCGTCACCGCGGGCGAAGATCCAGCCCGTCACGACTGCTCCGGTGGCCATGGCCAGCCAGAGCGGGGACAGGTGGCTGAAGGCGTCCAGCCGGTCGCTGAATACACCGCCCAGGCAGACCAGGGCGAACCCCGTGCCGACCACCCCCAGCATCAGGGCGGTCCCGCGAAAGAACAGGCTCAGGAGGCGAAGCAGCAGGTCCATGACCTGCCCATATCATGGACGCGGGCCAGGGCGATGGTTTCAGTCGCCTGCAAAATAGACGAAGCCGATATTGCGCAGGCGGTTGGCACCGATCTGCAGGTCGCCGGTCAGGACAGGCTTGCCGGCTCCACCGGGTCCGGCCGCCTTGGCGGCTTGCAGCCCCGCAAGGTCCAGGCCGCCTGAGAAACTGACCTCGCCGATCCTCGTGTCGCTGCCGTGAAAGGTGACCTGGCCCGCCCCGACCCGGTAGCTGTCAGCCAGCAGCCGGAAGCTGACGGTATGATAGGTCTGGCCCAGTTCATTTTCGGCGGTCGGGCTGGTGACGTCTTCGAATTCCAGAAAGACCGGACCGAAGTTGCTCGGGCGCTTGCCCTCTTCCCAGGCGGCGAAATCGCTGGGCGCGCCGAGATTGACGGATTTCAGCGCCCAATTGCCGACCTGGATTGGGGTCTGGCTGAAGTAATAGCCAAAGACGTCGAGGCGCGGATCATGCTGGAACGGGGGCGAAGCGGGGCGTGGTGAGGAGGCTGTCGCTGTGGTCGGGGACGGCGTGGCCGCGGTGGCGTCAGCCGGTTTCGATGGGGCCTGACCGCAGGCCAGCAGCAGAAACGGCAGCAAGGCGACTGAAACCCGCAGGTGTTTCACAGCGATCCTCCTCCGAAGACTCTTGTTGTCGACCAGAGTGGCGGCACCGGATCGCGCTTGTCCACGGCGCTCGCCTTGCGGCGAGTATCTTGACCTGCAGCCCTCGCCGTGTCCTTGAAGCCGCCCCATGCGCCTTTCCGATTTCGACTTCGTCCTGCCTGAGGACAATATCGCCCTGCGTCCGGCCGAGCCGCGCGATTCCGCGCGCCTTCTGGTTGTCCGGCCGGGGGAGGACATCGCCGACCAGATCGTCCGCGAGCTGCCTGACATCCTGCGTCCCGGCGACGCCCTGGTCTTCAACGATACACGCGTGATCCCGGCACGGCTGGCCGGTCTGCGCGATGCGCGTACGACCGGCGGTGGCGACGGTGCGCCAGTCCCGGTCGAAGCCACTTTGCACCAGCGCATTGCGCCGGATCGCTGGAAAGCCTTTATGCGCCCGGGCAAGCGCCTGAAGGTCGGCGACCATGTGGCGTTCGGCTCGGACGAGCACCGCCTGGATGCCACCGTGCTGGAAAAGCATGAGGGCGGCGAGGTGCTGCTGGCCTTTGACCTGACCGGGCCAGAACTTGATGTCGGTATCGCCCGGCACGGCGAAATGCCGCTACCGCCCTATATCGCAGCCAAACGCGCGGAAGATGATCGCGACCGCGCCGACTATCAGACCGTCTATGCGCGCGAGGATGGATCGGTGGCTGCGCCGACCGCCGGCCTGCACTTCACGCCGGACCTACTTGAGCGGCTGAGGGCCAGGGGCGTTTCGCTGCACTTCGTCACCCTGCATGTCGGAGCCGGCACCTTCCTGCCGGTCAAGACCGATGAGGTGTCCGAGCACCGGATGCATGCCGAGTACGGCGAGGTGACGGCCGCGATCGCCGACGCCCTGAACGCCGTTCGCGCCGCCGGCGGCCGGATCGTCTGTGTCGGCACCACAAGCTTGCGGCTACTGGAAAGCGCGACCGGCGAAGATCGCGTCATCCGGCCGTTTGCCGATGAGACCGCCATCTTCATCACCCCGGGCTATCGCTTCCGCGCTGCCGACGTGCTGATGACCAACTTCCATCTGCCCAAGTCGACCCTGTTCATGCTGGTCAGTGCCTTCGCCGGCCAGACGACCATGCGCGCGGCCTATGAGCGGGCGATCGCGACGGGATATCGCTTCTATTCCTATGGCGACAGTTCGCTGCTGTTTCCCGCCGACCCAGCCGAGACCTAAGTTATGGCCTTCCCCTTCGAGATCTCCGCCACTGACGGCAAGGCGCGTACCGGCGTGCTGAAGACCCCGCGCGGCGACATCCGCACCCCGGCTTTCATGCCTGTGGGCACTGCCGGGACGGTGAAGGCCCTGACTGTCGATCAGGTGAAGGACACCGGCGCCGACATCATCCTGGGCAATACCTATCACCTGATGCTGCGGCCGACGGCCGAGCGGGTGAAGCGCCTGGGCGGGCTGCACAGGTTCATGCGCTGGGACAAGCCGATCCTGACCGACAGCGGCGGCTTCCAGGTGATGAGCCTGTCCGGGATCAGCAAGGTCACCGAAGAGGCCGTGACCTTCGCCAGCCATATCGACGGCTCCAAGCACGTCCTCTCCCCCGAGCGGTCGATGGAGATCCAAGCTGACCTGCTGGGCAGTGACATCGTCATGCAGCTGGATGAGTGCGTCGCCTGGCCGGCCGAGGAGGCGAGGGCGCGCCAGGGCATGGAACTGTCAGCCCGCTGGGGGGCGCGCTCCAAGGCCGCGTTCGGAACCCGCGACAGCCAGGTGTTGTTTGGCATCCAGCAGGGCTCGACCTTCGAAAACCTGCGCCGCGAGTCTTCGCAGCGCCTGCAGGACATCGGCTTTGACGGCTATGCCATCGGTGGTCTGGCCGTGGGCGAGGGCCATGCGGCCATGTGCGAGGTGCTGGACTATGCGCCCGACATGCTGCCCTCCGACAAGCCCCGCTACCTGATGGGCGTCGGCAAGCCGATCGATCTGGTCGAGGCGGTCGCCCGCGGCGTCGACATGTTCGATTGCGTCCTGCCGACCCGGTCGGGCCGCCACGGTCAGGCCTGGACCTGGGACGGGGCGATCAACATCAAGAACGCCCGCTATGCCGAGGATGACACCCCTCTGGATCCGGACAGCGACTGCCCCGCCAGCCGGGACTATTCCAAGGCCTATCTGCGTCACCTGTTCAAGGCCGAAGAGATCCTCGGTCAGGTCCTGCTGTCCTGGCACAATATCGCCTTCTTCCAGGCTCTGACGGCCGCCATGCGCGCGGCCATTGCCGAAGGCCGGTTCGAGGCCTTTCGCCAGGACTTTGCCCGGCGACACAACGCGGGTTGAGGCCTAGTTCCGGATCGGAAAGCGCGGCCTCCGGCCCTCGGGCATGGGCGGCATGCCGGGGTCGATGACGGGGGCCACGGTCGGTGGCTTGTGCAGAGGCGTCGCCGGTGGCGGGCAGCCGCGCACCTCACCCAGACCTTTCAGATAGGCCCGGCGGACATTGCCGGAGGTTATGGCGCTCTGCACCAGCCGGTCATGTCGCTCGGCACCGCTGAGCTTGCGGACCCAGCCGCGCATCGGGATCATGTCCTGGGCGGCGCTGGCGACGGCACCGAGGGCTGCCGAGCCCGCCGCCCGACGGCCACGGTCCATCAGATCCTCATTGTCCTCGGGCGGGCGCGCGTCGAGGTCATCGCCCAGGGCCACGTCGAGGGGCGCGATCAGGCTGGACAGGGTTGCACAGCTGTTTTTGGCCGGCTTGGCATAGGGGTCGGCCATGGCATTGATCAGGACGGGCGGGATCTTGGTGCGGATGATGTTGACGTCGCGCAGGGGCGCGCTGACGGCACCGGTCAAACCATCCTTGTTGGCGTCCGAGGTCGTCTGAATTTTCGAATCAGCCGGAGGGGAAGGGGTCTGTGCAGACTGGCCGAACGCCTGCGAACCGGCCAAAACCAGCGGCACCATGACCAAGGGGACGAGCAAACCACGCATGGACCAAGCCTAACGCGTCAAAAGCGGCGCCGTCATGTCAAACTAGCGACGAAAGCCCGCTTGCGGCTGCGGCGCCCCCCGACTATGTTCCGCGCCGCTTCCACCGGCCTCGCCGCGTCGTGAGCGGGCCGGTAGCTCAGTGGTAGAGCATTCGACTTTTAATCGAATGGTCGTGGGTTCGAACCCCACCCGGCCTACCAATTTCTACCAGAGCCGTCTTGTGCCCGCTTGCGGGGCCTGGCGTGCGATCTCTTGCCAAGCCCATTGATCTTTGAACGACGGCCTACTGGTCCCGGCGGGCCTGCGCCGGTATGGCTGCGGGCATGTCCAAGGATAAAGATCTCAAAACGTTCGAGCGCGCCTGGTCTCTGCTGGCCAGCGGCCAGTATGCCGAGGGTTTCGCCCTCTGGGAAACGGTACGATTCCGGAGGGGCAGCAGTCCGACCCCAAAACCCAAGCTCTCCTTTCCGGAATGGCATGGGGAGGCCGTGTCGAGCCTGCTGGTCCTGCCCGAACAGGGGCTTGGCGATCAGATCCAGTTTGCGCGGTTCGTGCCGGATCTGGTGGCGCGCGGGATCTCGGTCACGGTCTACACCCATCCAGCCTTGGCGGCCCTGTTCAGCGGGCTCGGCGCAAAGGTCAGGCCGGTGGACGGCAAGGTCTCGATCGAAAGACACGACGCCTGGATCATGCTCGGATCCTTGCCTCATCGCCTGGGCCTGACCCTGTCGATGCTGTCGGGTCGACCCTATCTGTCGGCCCCGCCCGGCCGACTCGAGGCCTGGCCCAGCCACATCCGGCATGGCGTCGTGTGGCGCGGCAATCCGCGCCATGCCAACGACATGCACAGATCCCTGACGGCGGACGACGCAGCACCGCTCTTGAAGATGCACGGGGCGGTGAGTCTTCACCCTGAAGATACCAAGGTCCGTGACATGGCAGACACCGCTGCCATCCTGGACAAGTTGGAGTCCGTGGTGACGGTCGACACCTCGGTGGCGCATCTGGCCGGTGCCATGGGCAAGCGTACCCTGCTGCTGTTGCCGGCATCGCGGCCCGACTGGCGATGGCTGCAGGACCGGTCGGACAGTCCCTGGTACGACAGTATCGAAATCCTGCGTCAGACCCGCCCCTGCGACTGGGGGGAGACCGTTGCGTCCGCCATCGGCTGGCTGCAGGCTGAACCACCGCAAGGCTAGGCGAAGCGTCACTGCCACCTCCTCTGGCTTGCCAGGCGGCGGCCCACCGGTGAGTTTTTCTGGGTGCTTGACGGCGGAATTCTGAATTGACCCCACCGGGCTGGTGGGGATTTAAGCGCCCTGACTTGTCGCCTTAGCACCCGTGTGGATGCCGGGGCGTTTCACAACGGACTTCGCTGGACCAGGACGACGATCAGACCATGACCGCCGAGACCGCCGCCGCGCTCCGTATTGGCCCTGTCGCCAGAAAGCCGCTGTTTCGGCGGCGATCCGCCATACCTGGATTTACCCTGACGCTCGGCGTCACCCTGACCGTGCTGTCGCTGATCGTGCTGATCCCTTTGTCAGCGGTTGCCCTGAAGGCCGCTGAACTCTCGCCCGCACAGTTCGTCGCCGCTGCCTTTTCTGAACGGGCCCTGGCCGCCTACCGCCTGACCTTTGGCGCGGCCTTTGTCGCCGCCGCCATCAACGGCGTCTTCGGTGTGCTGACGGCCTGGGCCCTGGTCCGCTATGACTTTCCGGGCAAGGCCCTGGTCAATGCCCTGGTCGACCTGCCGTTCGCCCTGCCGACAGCGGTGGCCGGCATCGCCCTGGCCACGCTCTATTCGCCCAATGGCTGGGTCGGTGCCTATCTGACCCCGCTGGGGATCAAGGCCGCCTACAACCCTGTCGGCGTGACCATCGCGCTGATCTTCATTGGCCTGCCGTTTGTGGTGCGCACCATCGAGCCGGTGTTGCGCGACCTCTCTGACGATGTCGAGGAAGCCGCTGCCAGCCTCGGAGCTGGACGATTGTCGACGATTGCGCGGATTGTCCTGCCGGCGCTGGGCCCGTCCTGGCTGACCGGCTTCGCCCTCGCCTTCGCCCGGGGCATTGGCGAATATGGCTCGGTGATCTTCATCGCCGGCAACATGCCCTACAAGTCCGAGATCGCGCCGCTGTTGATCATCATCCAGCTGGAGCAGTTCGAATATGCCAGTGCTGCAGCGATCGCCGTGGTCATGCTGGGCGCGTCATTTCTGATGCTGCTGGTCATCAATGCGGTCCAGGCCTGGGCGAGGAGGTACGTCTGATGGCTGCTCCGCGTCTTTCCACAGAGGATCCCGCCTGGGCCAAGGTGCTGATCATCAGCCTGGTCCTGGCCTTCCTGGCCCTGGTGCTGGTCTTGCCGCTGGTCGCGGTCTTTGCCGAGGCCCTGCGCAAGGGCCTCCAGCCCGCTCTTGAGGCCATTTCCAATCCTGATGCCATTGCGGCCGTGAAGCTCACCCTCCTGACGGCGGCGATTACCGTGCCGTTCAATGTGGTGTTCGGACTCTGCGCCGCCTGGGCTGTGGCCAAGCACGAGTTTCCGGGCAAGAGCCTGCTGATCACCCTGATCGACCTGCCGTTCTCGGTCTCGCCGGTCGTGGCCGGCCTGATCTATGTTTTGGTCTTTGGTCTGCAGGGCTGGGTCGGCGACCATTTGGTCGAGAGCGACATCAAGATCATCTTCGCAGTGCCGGGCATCGTCCTTGCGACAATCTTCGTGACCTTCCCCTTTGTTGCCCGTGAACTGATCCCGCTGATGCAGGAACAGGGGACCAGTGAAGAGGAAGCAGCGGTCTCGATGGGAGCCTCGGGCCTCTACACCTTCTGGCGTGTGACGGCGCCGAATGTCCGCTGGGGGCTGCTCTACGGCGTCCTGCTTTGCAACGCCCGCGCCATGGGCGAGTTCGGTGCCGTGTCGGTGGTTAGCGGGCATATCCGGGGCCTGACCAACACCATGCCCCTGCATGTCGAGATCCTCTACAACGAGTATGATTTCGTCGGAGCCTTCTCAGTGGCTGCCTTGCTATGCCTGCTGGCGATCCTGACCCTCGTCCTCAAGACCGTGCTTGAAGTCGTCCAGCCCGGCGCAAGCCGGCGCGGCGGCCACTGATCGGAACGCCCGTCCCATGACCATCTCCATCCGTTCCGTCGACAAGAAGTTCGGCCGCTATCCGGCGCTGAACAAGGTCGGGCTCGAGATCGCCGATGGCGAGCTTCTGGCCCTGTTGGGCCCTTCAGGCTCGGGCAAGACGACCCTGCTCAGGGTTATCGCTGGCCTAGAGTTTCCCGATGCCGGCCAGGTGCTGTTCCATGACCAGGACGTCACCTATGCCTCGGCCGCCGCACGCCGCGTGGGCTTCGTGTTCCAGCAGTATGCTCTGTTCAAGCACATGACCGTGGCCAAAAATATTGCGTTTGGCCTGGATGTCCGCAAGGGCAAGGACAAGCCGTCCAAGGTTGAGATCACCAGGCGGGTCGCTGACCTGCTGCGCCTGGTCGAACTGGAGGGCCTGGGCGGGCGCTATCCTTCGCAGCTGTCAGGGGGGCAGCGCCAACGTGTGGCCCTGTCACGCGCCCTGGCGGTACAGCCGAGCGTCCTACTTCTGGACGAGCCGTTCGGGGCCCTGGACGCCACGGTCCGCAAGTCGCTGCGCAAGGAGCTGCGCCGGGTTCACGATGCCACCGGCGTGACCACCATCTTCGTCACCCACGACCAGGAAGAGGCTCTCGACCTGGCCGACCGCGTGGCGATCCTGAACCAGGGCGTCATTGAGCAGGTCGGAACACCCGCCCAGGTGCATGACGAGCCGGTTTCGCCTTTCGTCTGCGGGTTCGTGGGTGAGGCCAATCGCTTTGAGGGCACGGTTTCCGGCGGGCGCTTCGCTGCGGGAGCCGTGAGCCTTTCCGCCGGGACTGTGGCTGATGGCAAGGCTGTGGCCTTTGTTCGGCCTCATGATCTTAACCTGGCGGCTGACGGCTTTGAGGTTCGCATCAACCGCGTGCACGTCCAAGGTGCCCTGGCCGCCGTCGACGGCGTTACAGTCGATGGCCAGCGGATCGAGGTGACGGTATCCCGCGACCAGGCCGACCTGTTCACCGGCGCGGTCAAGCTTTCCGCCCGGAAAGCGCACGTCTATCCGGCCTGATCTACTGCTGCTGTTGCTGCTGCTGATGCAGGTCCTGCCGGAGTGCGGCGGCTTTGTCGGGGCGGCGGCGCCCGCCGGAGAAGTTTGGCCGGGCCATCCGCAGAAACTCTGGCTCGGCGAGGGCGGCGCGGGCGCGGCGGACGGAAACGCCTACCGCCAGTTCACTGAGGGCGTCGCCCTTATAGACACCGCGTGACGGCGTGACGTCGGCATAGTCGCGCCCCACGGCCACGGCGACGTGGCGTTCACCCGTCATCATGTTGTTAGTCGGATCAAACCCGACCCAGCGCAGGCTGGGCAGGAACACTTCCACCCAGGCATGGGTCGCATCCGGATCGGACCGGTCGCCGGCCTCGCGGTCAGTGAACAGGTAGCCCGACACATAACGGGCCGGGACACCCCAGGAGCGACAGACGGCCAGCATGATGTGGGCAAAGTCCTGACACACCCCACGGCCGGCGCTCAGGGCCAGATCGATCGGGCTGTCGGCGTCGGTCACCCCCGGCTGGTACTCGAAGGCCTGATAGATGGTCTCGGACAGGCGGCGGATCGCGGTCAGGGGATCGCGCCGGCGAAGGTCATCGAGATTGTGTTCATTGACGAAGGCACTCAAGGCCTCGGTCGATTCCACAAAGCCGTGCAGGCGCAGGAAGTCGAAGCACTCGCCCCGGACAAACTCGCTGCGCAGGCGGTCCCATTCCCCCATGTCCAGGGCATCCGGACGCTCGCCCGGTGCCTCGGTCTCGACCGCAGAACGGGCGACGATGGTCAGGTTGTCGTGCGGTTGTGGCACGTCGAAGTGGTAGACGGCATTGCCGAAGCTGTCGGCATAGGAAAAGACCTGGGCGACCGGATTGAGGTCCAGCTCGAAGCTGATCAGGCGCTGGCGGGGCGTCTTCTGGGGCTGCATCCACAGCTCCATCAGACTTTCCCGAACCGGGCGCTCATAGTGGTACTGGGTCACATGGCGAATTTCGAGCAGCACTGGGTCAGTCCTTACGGGGTCGCGTTGCGGTCGGTGAAACCGCTGTTGTTTTTGGCGAGCGGACGCGTGTGGTCCTAGGCCGGAAGACGCATCTCAAGGGGATAGGCGACAAAGGTCTCGTAGATCGCTTCGTGGATTCTGGCGCACTCGTTGACCACGGAGGTCAGCAAGGCTCCGGCACCCTGGTTCTCGAGCTCATTGATGTCGGCAAATTGCAGTCGGGCTTTCAGACGCCCGGCAATCCGCTCGGGTCCGGCACCTTCGCTGGCCGACCGCCGCGCGAGAACGCTGAGATTGGCCTCGATCTGCGATGTGGCGAAGCGGATCGAGCGCGGGAAGTCTTCATCGAAGACCAGGAATTCGAGGATGTGGCGCGGCTCGATCTCGGCCGTATAGACCCGCAGATAGGGTTCCAGCGCACAGGCCATACGCAGCAGGCTGACCAGGGCGATATGGTCATTGATCTGGCGGCCGGGTGTTTCGGCGAAGCAGACCTCCAGCAGGCGGGACACCAGCTGGGCCCGCTCCAGATACATGCCGAGCATCATGAACCGCCAGCTTTCCCCGTGGCTCATGGTGGTATCGGCGGCCCCCTTGAACAGGTGGAGGTCGGCGATGATGTCCTGGAGAAAGGTGGTTGAGCCTTCGGCGAAATCGCGGCGCGCGTTTTCGTCGGTGACCTTCAGATAGAGCAGGTTCAGCCGTTCCCAGGTCTCGGTCGTGATCTGGTCGCGGACCTGCCGGGCGTTCTCGCGGGCGCGGGCTAGGGAGGACACCACCGAATTGGGATCCGAGCGGTCCAGGGCCAGGGCCTCAGCCGCTTCGAACGAGCCGACGGCGCTGCTCACGTCCGGCTCGCCGACAGCAGAGAGGGCGATCCACACGGCCTGGACGCCAGAATCGGTCTGGTCCAGCGTGGCGTTCAGCATCACGCTGGACAGCCGCGACAGGTGTTCGGCGCGTTCAATATAGCGGCCCAGCCAGTAGAGGCTGTCGGCGACGCGAGCGAGCATCATGGGCGGGCTCCTCCGAGGCCGTTGGCGTGATGGTCCTCGGCCAGGACCCAGGTGTCCTTGGAGCCGCCACCCTGGCTGGAATTGACCACCAGAGAGCCGCGTTTCAGCGCGACACGGGTCAGGGCGCCCGGCGTGACGATGGTCTTCTCGCCCGAAAGGATGAAGGGCCGCAGATCAACATGGCGGGGCTCGATACGACCATCCACAAGACAGGGTGCCGTCGACAGCTGGATGGTTGGCTGTGCGATGTAGTTTTCCGGATCGGCCTTGATGGCCAGGGCAAAGTCGTCACGCTCCTTCTGCGAGGCATGCGGTCCCACCAGCATGCCATAGCCGCCGGAGGCCCCGACCGCCTTGACGACCAGCTTGTCCAGGTTGGCCAGAACGAAACTCAGCTGTGCGGGCTCGCGGCACAGATAGGTCTCGATGTTCGGCAGGATGGCGTCCTCGCCGAGATAGTAGCGGATGATTTCGGGGACATAGGCATAGACCGCCTTGTCGTCGGCGACTCCGGTGCCGGGGGCGTTGCAGATGACCACATTGCCGGCGCGATAGGCATTGAACAGGCCTGCAGCACCCAGTGACGAGTTCCGGCGGAAGGTCAGGGGATCGATATAGTCGTCATCGACCCGCCGATAGATCACGTCCACCCGGCGAATGCCGGTGGTCGTGCGCATGTAGACCATGTTGTCGTGGACCACGAGATCGCGGCCCTCGACCAGCGGCACCCCCATCAGGCGGGCAAGATAGGCGTGCTCGTAATAGGCCGAGTTGTAGACACCCGGCGTCAGGACCACGACCTGGGGATTGGGCCGCCATTCGGGGCTCATGCTTTTCAGGGTCGCCAGCAACAGATCGGGATAGCGCTCGACGGGCCGCACGCCGGCAGCCCGATAGGTCCCCGGAAAGGTCCGCTTGGCCGCGTCGCGGTTGGCCAGCATGTAGGACACGCCGGACGGCACCCGCAGATTGTCCTCCAGCACGGCAAACTGTCCGTCCTGGCAGCGGATCAGGTCGCTGCCGCAGACATTGGCATAGGCCTTATGGGGCACGAAGATGTGCTGCATCTCGCGCCGGTAGGAGGGCGCGCCCAGGACCAGTTCGCGCGGCACCACGCCGTCCATGAGGATCTGCTGTTCGCCATAGATGTCGGCCAGGAACAGGTTCAGGGCCAGAAGGCGCTGGGTCAGACCGGCTTCAATCTTGGCCCATTCCTGGGCCGGGATGATGCGGGGGAAGAGGTCGGTCGGAATAATCCGCTCGGTCGTGGTCTCGCCGCCGCCATAGACCGTGAAGGTGATGCCCTGCAGCAGGAAAGACCGCTCCAGGGTCTGCTGCCGCCCCGCGAGTTCTGCCCCGCCCAGCGTGGACATACGCGCATGCAGAGGGTCGTAGTGCGGACGTACAGCGCCACCGGGCGCGAACATCTCGTCATAGGCGACACCAGGCAGGTAGGCCGCCTCGTTCAGGGGAAGGGCTGGTGCTTCCAGGTCTTGAGTTTTCGCCGCCACGCCTTGATCCACGCTGTTTGCCTTGGGCTCCGCCGAGTCTGACGTGCCGTGTCCAACCCTAGAACGTCACGGCGTCTGACGTCGGCGAATTTCGCCGTCGCCGCGCCTTTGCGCATGACTGCCTAACATTTGGGCGCCATTTGGTCGGTGAGGGAAGGAGCCACCGTCCGGGCCGCTGCATTTCCAACGGTGACAGCGGCGAGGTCGGCGACTACAGGGGAGCGGGGGCGCTCCGCGCGGGGAATACGGCTTGGTGCGTAGACGATTGGCCCTCGGGATCGCGACGGCAGCCTGGCTGCTGGCCGGCGCCGCATGGGCTGACGAGCCTTCGGCCACGATCACCGGGGTAGAAGACAAGACTCTGCGCGACGCGATCCTGCGCGTGCTCTCGACCTCAAAGGCTGCGCCGCAAAGCCGCGCTGAAGCACGTCGTCGTGCCCGCGACGCCGGCGACGACGTCGTCGCAGTGCTTCGGGCTGAGGGCTACTACGCCTATGCCGTCGAACCCGACATCACCGAGGACGAGGTGCCACGCGGTGTGGTCAAGGTGAACCCGGGGCCGGTCTTTGTTCTCGCCGAACCGAAGATCATCTGGCAGGGGGCCCCACCCGAGGATGGGGTCAACAAGAGCGCGCTTGCGGCTATGCGTCTGACCCCGGGCGACCCTGGCCGCGCGGCCGCCATCCTTGGGGCTGAAGGGCGGGTCATCGCCCAGGTGCAGCAGCTGGGTTATGCCGACGCCGCGGCCGAACCGCGGGAAGTCATTGTCGACCATGCGGACCATACGGTTCGCCCCACCTTCAATATCGTGGCGGGCGAACTGACCCGGCTTGAGGGCGTGGAGGTGGTGACCAAGGGCCGCAGCAATCCGGATTGGGTCGCCCAGTTGGTCCCCTGGCAGGCGGGCGACGTCTATGATCCGGAGCATGTTGCCGAACTGGAGCGCCGCCTCAGGGATACCGCCGTCTATGACTCGGTGTCGGTATCCCTCGCGCCGCGCGACAAGGTCCGGCCAGGCGGGCTCAGGCCGGTGGTGGTCAATCTGACCGATCGTCCTGAACGGACGGTCGAACTGGGCGCGGGTTATTCGACCAGCGAAGGGCCGGGCGTGGATGCCCGCTTGATCCGCTACAACCGCCTGCAGCGGGCGGACACCACCACCTACACGGTCCGGCTGGCCAAGCTGGAAAAACGGGTCGGCGGCGAAGTGGCCCTGCCGCACTGGCGTCGGCCGCAGCAGACCCTGAAGCTGAACGGTGCCGTCTTCAAGGAAACGACGGACGCCTATGACGAAACCGGCGCGACGATCAGCGCGGACCTGACCCGGCGACGCAAGACCACGTCCTATCGAACCCTGGGGGTGGCGCTGGACCTGGCCCAGTCGCAACAACTGGTGACCTCAAACGGTGCCGCCGTGCGGGAGACTCTGAACCTCGCGACCCTGACCACCCTGGGTGCCGTGGCCTGGGACCAGTCGGACAGTATCCTGGATCCGACCCGGGGGTGGCGCTTTGAGGCCCGGGCCGAACCGACAACCAGCTTTGGCGATACGACCCTGGCCTATCTGAAGGCCCAGGTGCAGGGCGCAGCCTACTTTCCCTTCGGCGCGGACGCCGGCACGGTCCTGGCGGCACGGGTCAAGGTGGGGGCCATATTCGGGGCCCTGGTGTCGGAGATACCAGCGTCGCGTCGGCTGTTCTCTGGCGGGGGCGGCTCCGTGCGGGGCTATGCCTACCAGGCCATTGGTCCACGACTGGCCGACAATACTCCGCAGGGCGGCGTATCCCTGGTCGAGACGTCCTTTGAGGTGCGCCATCGGTTCACCGAGCGCTGGGGCGGCGTTGCCTTTGTGGACGCTGGAGCGATCGGGCCGGAGCGCAAGCCCGACACCGAAGACTTTCGGTTCGGTGCCGGAATCGGCGTTCGCTATGATCTGGGCTTTGGTCCCATCCGGGCGGACATCGCGATCCCTCTGGGCAAGCGCTCGGGTGACCCGGCCTTTCAAATCTACATCAGTATCGGGCAGAGCTTTTGACCGAGGTCCGCCCCCAAAACGCCCCTGAAGAACCGCCCGGCGAAGCTCCGGCCGCTCCGGTCCGGAAGCGCGGCGGACCCGGCAGGTTGCTGATCGCCTTGGTGTCGGTCCTGGTCCTGATCGGGGCGGTTCTCGGTGGTCTGCGCTATGGGCCGACCACCCCGCAGGGACGCCTGCTTCTGGAGTCCAGGGTCAGCGGCCTGAAGCTGGGCCGCATCGGCCGACTGACCGTCGAGGGCGTGACAGGCGACATCTGGCGGGACTTTGGTGTGCGCCGCCTCGCGATCCAGGACGACAAGGGCCCCTGGCTGGAAGCCCATGATGTGCGGGTCGTCTGGAGACCATCCGAGCTCCTGACCCGACGCTTTCATGCCGAGCAGATCCAGGCGAGTGATGTGACGGTGCTGCGCCGGCCTATACTCGGCCCTGCAGGCAAGCCCGCACCGGCCCCGGTGTCGGTGGATTTGGACAGGGTCGAGCTTCGGCTGATCACCCGGTCCGCCTTCAGTCGCCAGGCAGGCGATTTCAATGTCGCCGGGTCCTACGAATTTGCACGCATGGGCGGTCAGAAGGGCCGGCTGAGCCTGGCCAGTCGGCTACACAGGGGCGACCGGCTGGACCTGGACTTCGATCTGGGGGGCAAGAACACGCTTCGGCTCAAGGCCGAAGCCGTCGAAGCCGATGGCGGGGCCATAGCCGGGGCCCTGGGTCTGCCGGTCGACCGGGCCTTCGATCTCAAGGCCAAGGCCGAGGGCGCGATGACGCGCGGGGCCTTCAGTCTGACGGCGAGATCGGGGGCAGACATACCCCTCGACGCTACCGGTGCCTGGACGCCTGAAGGCGGCTCAGCGCGGGGGCGGATCGACCTGGGAGCCTCCAGCCTGACCCACCGCCTGGAGGCCATGTTTGGTCCCGAGGCCAGCTTCAGCCTTGAAGGCCGCAAGTCGAAGGGCGGTCTGTTTGATCTGACCACCCGGATCAGGTCCGCGAACCTTGTTCTTGAGTCGCGAGGTCTGGCCGACATCGGCAAGAGGCGCACGGGCCCCGACGGTCTGCCTTTCACGGCGAAGATCGGGTCGCTCAAGACGATTGTTTCGATTCCTGAGATGGGGGCCGGGCAGGTGAAGGGCCGGCTTCGGCTGGAAAAGGGCGGCTTCACCGTCGAGGGGGATGCCGATGTCTCGGACCTGTCCCTGCTGGGCTATCACCTGGAACGCGCCCGCGGCCCGGCTTCGGTGCGATGGTCCAAGGGAGAGTTGACGATCAAGGCCCAGGCCGCCGGACAGGGCGGGGGCGGAACCGGAATCCTGGCGGTGCTCGGGGCAAGCCCCAAGGCCGATTTCGAGGGTGTGCGGCTGAAGAACGGCCCGTTCCTGATCCGCTCGGCCAAGATCACTGCACCCAACCTGGTGGTGACGGGTGAGGGCGATCGAAGCCTTCTGGGGGGGCTGAGCTTCCGGGGGGAGGCGCGTGTCGTCAGTCTTGCACCGGTCCGGGCCGGGGCGCGCGGCAATCTGGCGGCCAAGTGGTCGGCCAGCAGCGCCCAGGGCAGGCCTTGGGCCTTTTCCGTTGATGCCAAAGGTCAGGACTTTGCAGCCGGCCTGGCGGAACTGGATCGCCTGCTGGGCAAGTCGCCGCGCCTCAGCGGTCGGGGGGCGTGGCAGGATGGAGTCCTGACGATCGACAATGCCAAACTTGAGGGGACGGCGGCTGAAGCCCGGACCTCGGGTGCGATGCGACGTGACGGCACTCTGGGCTTCAAGCTGGATTGGACGGCGACGGGGCCGTTCACGGCCGGTCCCGTCGAAGTCACCGGCAAGGCCAAGGGCGATGGCACCGTCGCCGGCACACTGGCCAGGCCAAGGCTGGACCTGACGGCTGATTTTGACTCGATCGATCTTCCGAGACTGCCCCTGACCCAGGCCCATCTCGCCCTAACCTTTGAGCGTACCTCAGACGGCTCCGACGGGGTCGCACGGCTTACGGCCCAGAGTCTCCAGGGACCGGCCCGAGCTGGAGCGGCCTTTCGCTTTGCGGCAGGCGGGCTGGAGCTCACAGACCTTGATCTTGACGCAGGCGGGGCAAAGGCGACCGGCGAGGTTTCATTGCGCGGGCGACGGCCGGCTTCAGCGAATCTGCTGGTGTCGATCGGACCAGGCGCCTACCTGTACCAGGGGCGGGTCGCGGGTTCCGTCCGGATCGTCGAGGGGAGCGACAGTGCCCGCGCGACCCTTGACTTGACCGCCGAGGATATCGCCAGCGGCAACTGGAAACTGCGTACGGCTCGGATCAAGGCCGATGGATCCCTGGGCAATCTGCCCCTGACGGTCGATGCACAGGGCCTGGCTCCCGGCGGGCGCTGGCGGCTGGCGGGAACGGGTGCGCTCGCGCAGTCCGGCGATGACTACACCCTGTCTCTCGACGCTTCCGGACGCATGGGACGGACCGATATCAAGACGCGTGAGACGTCAGTGATGCGCCTTGGGGGCGCTTCGATCCTTTCGAGGCTGCGGCTTCTGATCGGAGACGGCCAGGCCGACCTCGACACCGACATCGGTCCGGAACGCTCCAGTCTCAAGGCGCGTCTGGCCGGCGTCAGTCTCTCGGCCTTCGATCCGGACCTGGCCGGCGACATTGATGGCACGTTCAATCTTTTCGGCCAGGGCGAAACCTTGCTTGGTGAGTTTGAGGCCAGGCTAACCGGCGCGCGGGAACGCGGGTCCAAGATCGAGCAGTCGCTGAACGCCCAGATCCATGGCGATCTGAAGGACCGGGTGCTGACGCTCGTGGCCGAGGGGGCCAATCGTCAGGGCCTCACATCCGAGGCGCGCCTGCAACTGCCGGCCGAAGCCTCGGCCTCGCCGTTGCGACTGGCGATTGATCGTCGCCGGCCCGTCATGGGGTCCTTCAAGGCCCAGGGCGAGATCAAACCCCTATGGGATCTGCTGCTGGGGCCGGAACGGTCGCTGTCCGGCAAGATCGATGCCGAGGGCTCTCTCGGCGGAACCCTGGCCGATCCGCGGCTGGTCGGGCGGGCATCCCTGGATGGCGGCGGCTTTGAAGAGGGGCGTACCGGCCTGCGTCTGCGCAACATTACCCTGCGCATGGCGCTGGCCGACAATGCGATCGACGTAAGCCAGGCGACGGCGGAAGACGGGATAAGCGGTTCCCTGGCCGGCGCGGGACGCATCAGCCTCAACCGCGAAGGCGTCAGCAGCTTCAGGCTCGACCTCAAGGCCTTCCGCCTGATCGACAATGACCTGGCCACCGCCACTGCCACCGGCCAGGCGACCATCAATCGTTCGGCCGACGGCAAGGTCAAGCTGAGCGGAGACCTCGTCATCGATCGGGCCGATGTCTCGGCCCAGAGCAAGACCCCGGCCGGCGTGGTCAATCTGGATGTCATAGAGCGCAATCGTCCGACGGACCTCGACCAGGGCACCCAGCCCCGGCGGGCTAGTCCCGGCGGCGGCATCGCTTTGGATCTCGACCTCAAGGCCCCGCGCCGGGTGTTCGTGAAAGGGCGGGGCCTGGACGTCGAACTATCGCTGGACGCCCATGTCGGCGGGACCTCCTTTGCGCCGAGTCTCGACGGCGTGGCCCGCATGGTGCGTGGCGAGTATGACTTCGCGGGCAAGCGGTTCGAGTTCGACAGTACGGGTGTCGTTACGCTTTCGACCCAGCTGGATCGCATCCGTCTCAACCTCAGCGCCCGGCGTGAGGACACGGCGCTGACCGCCATCGTCAAGATCGCTGGCACGGCCGCCAAGCCGGAAATCACCCTGACCTCGACACCTGAGCTGCCGAGCGATGAAGTGCTCAGCCAGGTGCTCTTCGGGGCCTCGGCCGCCCAGCTGTCGCCGATTGAAGCCGCCCAACTGGCCTCGGCCCTGGCGGCCCTGGCGGGCGGCGGCGGTTTCGATGTGATGGGCAATCTGCGCAGTTTCGCGCGGCTGGATCGCCTGGCCTTCGCCAACAGCGCCACCGGCGTGACAGTGGCGGGCGGCAAGTATGTCACCGACGATGTCTATCTGGAGATCATCGGTGGTGGGCGTGAAGGTCCTGCCGCTCAGGTTGAATGGCGGATCCGTCGGACCCTGTCCCTGGTGTCAAAGATTGGCGGTCAGGGCGACGCAAAGCTTTCCGTTCGCTGGCGAAAGGACTATTAGGGGCGCAAGGCTGTTGCGCGGGCGCCCGTTTACCTCGTCTGAGGAAGCACGATTTACCCGCGGCCCTTGGTTTATTGTGACTGGGGGAGGACCGGCATGCCTATGCGACTCGAGAACCATGAACGCGTTGTTCTGGAGGCTCTGGCCTCGGATGGCGCGCGAATTATCGACCGGGCTGTGGACTGGTGCGCGATAAACTCCGGTAGCCTGCATCTGGCCGGCCTCGAGCGCCAAAGGCAGATTTTGCTCGAAACCGTGGCGACGCTGCCTGGCGCGCCGACCGAGATTCCGCTCGCGGCATCCGAGGTGATTGGCGCGGACGGTCGCGTGGGCCAGCAGCAGCACACGCCGGCCATTGCCGTGGTCGTGCGCCCGGAGGCCCCGGTCCAGGTGGTTCTGACGGGCCACTATGACACCGTCTATCCGGAGACGAGCCGTTTCCAGGCGGTGACCACACGGGCTGATGGCGCTCTGCACGGGCCGGGGATCGCCGACATGAAGGGCGGCATCAGCGTCATGCTGGCGGCGCTGGAGGCTTTTGAGCGGCATCCTGATGCGGGCCGGGTCGGCTATCGCGTCCTGCTGTCGCCGGATGAAGAGATCGGCTCCGTCGCGTCCGGTCCCGTCCTGGCCGAGTTTGCCAGGCTGGGTCATGTCGGCCTGACCTATGAACCGGCCCTGGCCGATGGCTCCCTGGCGTCATCACGCAAAGGGTCCGGCAATTTCCACATCGTCGTGCATGGCAAGGCAGCCCATGCCGGCCGCGACTTCGCTGCGGGGCGCAACGCCGTGATCGGTGCGGCCCGCATTGCCGAGGCCTTGCACGGACTGAACGGCCAGCGCGACGGTGTGACCGTCAATGTCGCCCGGATCGATGGCGGCGCGCCGCTGAACATGGTGCCGGATGTGGCGATCGCCCGGTTCAATGTCCGGTTCCCCGATGCCGAGGGTGCCGCCTGGTTCGAGGCGCAGGTTGCCCGGATCGTCGCGGAGCCACGCGAGGGGCTGCATGTCCACCTGCACGGCCTGATCACCCGCGGGGCCAAGCCGTTCAACGCGGCCCAGCAACAGCTGTTCGGTGCCGTCAAGGAGGCCGGGGCCCTGCTCGGCCAGGACATCGCCTGGAAGCCGTCCGGCGGGGTCTGTGAGGGCAACAACCTATTCGCCTCGGGCCTGCCCAATGTCGACACCTTGGGGGTGCGCGGCGGCGACATCCACAGCGAGGCCGAACACGCCTGGCCCGAAAGCTTTGTCGAGCGCGCCCAGCTCTCGGCCCTGATCCTGATGAAACTGGCCAGCGGCGAGATCGACGGACGGTCGATCCGCGCGTCCATGGAGAACCTTTGAATGTTAGTCGTCCGCCCCGCCGGCCCGACCGATTTTGACGCCCTGATGGAATTGGCCCTGCTGTCGGGCCGTGGCTTCACCAGCCTGCCCGAGGACGAGCAGACCCTGCGCGCCCGACTGGACCTGTCGGCGGCTAGCTTCAAGGCTGAGGTTGCCGCGCCCGAGGCCTGGTACACCCTGATGCTGGAAGACCTCGAGGCCGGGGACGTGATCGGCGTCGCTGGTGTCAAGGCGGGCGTCGGTCTGAAGCGACCGCATTTCTCGTTCCGGGTCGTCACCCTGGCCCAGTCCTCACCGACCCTGGACAAGCGCTTCGATCACCGCGCCCTGGTGCTGGTCAATGAGTGCGCCGGCTGGTCCGAGGTGGGCTCGCTGTTCCTGAAGCCAGAACGCCGGATGGGCGGGGCCGGGCGGCTTCTGGCCCAGTCGCGCTACATGCTGATCGGGCTGGAGCCGCAGCGCTTTGCCGAGATGATCCTGGCCGAACTGCGCGGCTGGTTCGACGAGGATGGCGGCTGCCCGTTCTGGGATCATGTCGCCAGCAAGTTTTTCCGCCTGGAGTTTGACGAGGCCGACATGATGAGCGCCTCGACCGACGGTCAGTTCATTCTCGACCTCGCACCGCGCCATCCCATCTATGCCGAACTGCTGCCCAAGGAGGCGCGCGAGGTTCTGGGGCGCGTGCATCGCGAGGGCGAGGCCGCTCGGGCCATGCTCGAAACCGAGGGCTTCCGCTTCCAGGGCCTGATCGACATCTTCGATGCCGGGCCCACGGTTGCGGCGCGGCGCGACGACATCAAGACCGTCCGCGAGGCGCGCCGTTTGCGCCTGAAGCTGGGCGAAGATGCCTATGGCGAGGAGGCCTTGGTCTCCTCCAGCGAGATCGGCGGCTTCAGGGCGGTCCGGGCCCCGGTGTTCATTGACGGTGAAACGGCGATCATGGGGCGCGACGCGGCCTCGGCGCTGCGAGTTTCCGAAGGCGACATGGTGCAGGTGAAAGCATGAGTGGCGGCGTGTTTATTGATGGTGTCTGGCGCGCAGGTGCCGGACCGGAAGCAGTTTCCATCGACCCGACCACGGGCGAGACGATCTGGCGGGAAGCGTCGGCGGCACAGGCCGACGTCGCCCTTGCCGTGGCCGCCGCACGCCGCGCCTTTCCGGCCTGGGCCGATCAGCCGCGCGAAGCCCGCATCGCGATCCTGCGCCGCTACAAGGAGATCCTGGTCGAGCGCACACCGGCCTTCGCCGAGGCCATGAGCCGCGAGACCGGCAAGGCCCTGTGGGAGACACGGGTGGAGCTGGCCTCGATGGCCGGCAAGGTCGACCTGTCGATCAGGGCCTATGACGAACGCACGGGCGGCGTCGAAAACGCCATGCCATTCGGGCGCGCTGTTCTGCGCCATCGCGCCCACGGCGTCATGGCGGTGCTGGGGCCGTTCAACTTCCCAGGTCACCTGCCCAATGGCCACATCGTGCCGGCCCTGCTGGCCGGCGACACGGTGGTATTCAAGCCGTCCGAGGAAACGCCGCTGGTCGGTCAGTTGCTGGTTGAGGCCCTCGAGGCAGCCGGCATTCCGTCCGGCGTGATCAATCTTGTCCAGGGTGGGCGCGACACCGGCCAGGCCCTGATCGCCGAAGAGATCGACGGCCTGCTGTTCACCGGCTCGGCCCAGGCGGGTGCCTTCTTCCGGCGGTACTTCGCGGATCGCCCCGACGTGATCCTGGCCCTCGAGCTGGGCGGCAACAATCCCCTGGTGGTCTGGGACGCCGGCGACGCCGAGGCCGTAGCGGCCTTGGTCGTGCAGTCGGCTTTCATCACCACCGGTCAGCGCTGTTCCTGCGCCCGGCGCCTGATCGTGTCGGATGACGCGGCGGGCAGGGCGGTGATCGAGGCCGTTGCAGCCCTGTCGGATCGCCTGACGGCCGGACCCTGGAACGGTCCAAGCGAGCCCTTCATGGGGCCCCTGATCTCGGCGCGGGCCGCAGCCCTGGCCAAGGCCGGCGCGGACGCCCTGGGCGGTCAGCGCATTCGGACCCTGGGAGGTCTGGACGGTCTCAGCGACGCCTTCGTGTCCCCGGGCTTTGTCGATGTCACCGGCGTCGATGTGGCGGACGAAGAGCTGTTTGCGCCCCTGCTGCAGGTGCGCCGGGTCGGCAGCTTCGAGGAGGCCATCGCGGCGGCCAATGCCACCCGCTACGGTTTGTCGGCTGGACTTATCTCCAATCAGTCAGGGCTTTGGGACAAGTTCCTCAACCGGATCCGCGCGGGCGTCGTCAACTGGAACCGGCCGACGACGGGTGCCGCAGGCAGCATGCCGTTCGGGGGTCTCGGGGCCTCCGGCAACCACCGTCCCAGCGCCTATTATGCCGCCGACTATTGCGCCTATCCGGTGGCCAGTTTTGAAGCGGATGCAGTCCTAAATACATTTTGTGATATCAAGGGTTTGCGAGCATGACTTCGGCAGTTGAAGCCAATTGCGACGGTCTGGTCGGGCCGACCCATTCCTATGTTGGCCTGTCACCGGGAAATCTCGCCAGCCAGAAGAATGCCGGCGAGGTCTCCAATCCCCGCGGTGCGGCGCTCGAAGGTCTTGGCAAGATGCGCAAGCTCGCCGACTGGGGCGTGCCGCAGTTCGCCCTGCCTCCACATGAGCGTCCGAACCTAAGCCTATTGAAGGCGTTGGGTTTTTCCGGATCGGATGGCACCGTGCTCGAGCGGGCCTGGAAGGAGGCTCCGGCCCTGGCCTCCGCCGCCTGTTCGGCCTCGCCGATGTGGGCTGCCAATGCCGCCACCGTAACGCCCAGCGCTGACGCGGCGGACGGACGGGTTCATTTCACCCCCGCCAATCTGCTGACCAATCTGCATCGGAGCCTGGAGGGCCCGCAGACTACGCGCAGCCTGCGGCGGCTGTTTGCGGACGAGTCGAGGTTCGCCGTGCATGATCCGTTGCCGGCCCAGCCCCATTTTGCCGATGAAGGCGCGGCCAACCATGTGCGCCTGTGTGCGGAGCATGGCGCGCCGGGCGTCAACATGTTCGTCTGGGGTCGTGAGGCTTGGGAACACTGGGATGGCCGTTACCCGGCCCGCCAGACCCGCGAGGCCTTTGAGGCGGTTGAACGTCGCCACGGCGCGGCACGGGCGATCTTCCCGCGTCAGGGCAAGGCGGCGATCAATGGCGGGGCGTTCCATAACGACGTCGTCTGTGTCGGCACCCGCGAATGCCTGTTTTTCCACGAGAGCGCCTTCGAGGACCGCAACGCCATGATCGCGTCGGTCCGTCGGGCGGCGGACGGACTGTTCGAGCCGGCCTTTGTCGAGATCTCGGAAGCCGATCTGCCGATGGCGGACCTGGTGGCCAGCTACCTGTTCAATTCGCAGCTGCTGGTCATTCCCGGCGAGGATCGGCTGGTCCTGCTGGCCCCGGCCGAGACCCGCGACAATCCTCGCGCCCATGCCGTGGCTGAAAGCCTTGCCGCCTCCAATGGTCCGATCGGACGCGTCGACTATGTCGATGTGCGCCAGAGCATGCGCAATGGCGGCGGACCGGCCTGTCTGCGCCTGCGGGTCGTGCTGACCGAGGGCGAGCTGGCGGCGGCCAATCCGGCTCAGAGGTTCGATGCTGCCCTGCATGACCGCCTGGCGGACTGGGTCGAGCGTCGCTATCGCGACCGCCTGGTGCCGGGCGATCTGGCCGATCCTCTGCGACTCACTGAGGTCCGTGAAGCCCTGGACGAACTGACCGTCATCCTCGACCTGGGCAGTGACTTCTATCCGTTCCAGAGGGGCGCATGAGCTATACTATCCGGCCTGCCGGTCCGGAGGACATCACCGCCCTGATCGCCCTGCACAAGGCTGCGGCGGCCGTTCCGGACGGGCTGGCCCGCCGGCCGGACGAGATCACCCAAGCCTATGTGGAACGCTGCATCGCCGGGATCAGTTTCGTCGCCGTCGGGCCAGACGGCACGATCTGGGGCGAGATCCATGCGGCGCGCGAGACGGTGGCTCTGTTCTCGCATGTGCTGTCGAGCCTGACGGTCGCGGTTCATCCTGACCGTCAGGGGCGGGGGATTGGGTCCAGGCTGTTCGAGGCCCTGATTGCCCATGCCCGGTCGATGCAGCCGCCGATCCTGCGGATCGAACTGGCCGCCGGGGCGGGCAATCCAGGCGCGATCCGTCTGTACGAGCGACTGGGCTTCCAGCACGAGGGGCGTCAGGTGGCGCGTGGTCGCTATCCGGATGGCCGTCTCGAAGACGACATCCTGATGGGTCTGCTGCTCTAACGTCGGAGGCGCGCGAGGGCCTCGGGAAAGCGCCGTGATAGCGGTGCCTCCTGACTGCCGAGTTCGACGGCATAGTCGCCTGACCCTTCTGGACGTAGCCCGGTCACCCTGGCCTTGTTGATCAGCCAGGAGCGATGGCTGCGGACAAAGCCGTGTTCGGCCAGCTCTGTCTCGATCGTTGCCAGCGGGGTGCGCATCAGAGGCCGGCGGCTGTCGACCAGCACGAATTCCACATAGTTGCCGGCCGAGCGGACGGCCAGGATGTCGTCGATGGGCACCCGGACCAGGCGCGTTCCGTCCTGGATGTCGAAGGTCCTGGGCGAGGCCATGGTCTGGGCTGTAGCCGGCTGGTGGCCCTGGCGAAGGGACACCTGGAAGATGAACCAGGCAATGCCATAGGCGACCAGGTCCTTGCGGAACTCGTAGGGGAACTCGCGGGTGAGATCGCCGAAATCATAGTCCTGCTGAAGCAGGAGCAGATAGGCCAGTTTCCGCAGCGCCACGAAGCCCGCCACATGCAGGGCCGAATAGGCCAGGACGGCGACCAGATGGACGGGGACGGCCTGCCACCAGCGCGGCCCGCTGCGATGAGTCCAGAGGGCGACAGCAGCCGGGATCGCGAAGATCGCCAGGGTGACCAGTGCGCTGCTGCCTTCCCACAGGATGGGAAATAGGGGTGGCAGATCCGGATCATCGTGGCGGATCGTCAGGATGTTGACGACGCAGATGGTGGCGATCAGGCCGATGCCCAGCAGCCAGGCCCGCGCGATCGCACGCCGCTCGTCGCCGCTCATCCCGAAAAGCGCGCCGGTCGTCACGGCCGGTTTTCCGCTCGTCCCCGACGGGGCCCGCCGATCCCCGCGCTCTTGGCGGGCCTGGAGGGCTCGAGGCACGACCTTCGCATCCCTTTTCAAGCCGGGTGCCTCTTCATGACCACGACGACATCTTCCTTCGACCGCCGCTACGACCTGGACTGGATCCGGGTCGGCGCGTTCTTCCTGCTCATTCTGTATCACGTCGGCATGTTCTATGTGCCCTGGGACTGGCACGTGAAGAGCCCGTATCCGGTCGAGGCTCTTGAGCCCCTGATGCAACTGACCAATCCCTGGCGACTGACCCTGCTGTTTCTGGTGTCCGGGGCGGCGACCCGGTTCATGGCCGACAAGGTCAGTCTCGGCCAACTGACGGCGGCACGCGTCGCGAGACTGCTTCCGCCGCTCGTCTTCGCCATGTTCGTAATCGTCCCGCCCCAGAGCTATTACCAGGTCATCGAATATGCGGCCGCTCATCCCGGCTGGGCCACGGGGTTCGAGTCCTATGGCGAGTTCTGGCTGAAGTACACCACAGCTTCGGGCCAATGGTGTGGCCCCGATGAGGGCAAATGCCTTGTCACCCCGACCTGGAACCACATGTGGTTCGTGGCCTATCTGCTTGTTTATTCGTTGGTCCTGGCTCTGCTGTTGAGGATCAGTCCCAGGCTGGGAGATCGGCTGCAAGCCGGTCTGGAGCGGGTGCTTAAGGGGATAGGGCTGTTGATCTGGCCCGTAGTCTACCTGGCCCTGACCCGCATCGTGCTCTTGCCGCTGTTCGAGATCAGTCATGCCCTGACCGATGACTGGTACAATCACGCCGTGTCATTCGCGGCCTTCCTTCTGGGCTTTGGGCTGGCCAAGTCCGAGGTTCTGCGCGGTCGCCTGGTCAGTGTGCGCTGGACGGCCCTTGCCTTGGCCCTGGTCTGTTGGGCGGGATGGGCGAGCTATGCATGGGTCTATCGCGCTGATGACGCCAACCCGCCCGAGGCCCTGCGACTGGTGATGCGTTGCGTCTATGCCACCGACCAGTGGTGCGCGATCGCGGCCATCCTGGGCTTTGGGGCCAAGCACCTGAACCGTGATGCGCCGGTCCTTCGCTACCTGACTCTGGCGGTCTTCCCGCTCTACATTGTCCACCAGACCCTGATCGTGGTCCTGGCGCATCACCTTGCGGCCTTGGGACTTCCCCAGGGCCAGGAGGCCGGCCTGCTGGTGGTCGCCACCTTTGCCGGTTGTTTCGGTTGCTATGAGGTCGTCCGCCGCATTCCGATCGTGCGGTGGCTGTTTGGCCTGAAGTCTCAGCCCCGGTCAGTCGCTAGCCGTCCGCCGCCAAGCGCATAGGCCTGGGTCCCGCAGGTGAACACGGTGTCGCCGGGCAGGATCTGCGCGATACCGATGTCGCTGGCGACGGCCAGACGATCATAGAGCGACCCGAAATCCCGGAGGGTGACGTCCTGCAGTGTCTGGATGGAGTCGATGACGAAATAGGCCTGCTGGAAGTCGTCGATCCGGTAGGGCGTGCGCATCACCCGCTCGAGATCGAACCCGATGCGGTTGGGGGACGGATCGTCCAGGGCGAACAGCGACTCCGACCGCGACGAGACAATGCCCGCGCCATAGATGCGTAGACCCTGCGGCGTCTGCATCAGGCCGAACTCGACCGTGTACCAGTAAAGGCGCGCGAGGTGGGCCAGATGGCCCAGGTCGAGGGCTCTCTGGCCGCCCTGTCCATAGGCCTGCATGTAGTCGGCGAAGACCGGATCGGTCAGCATCGGCACGTGCCCGAACACATCGTGGAAGATGTCGGGTTCTTGCAGATAGTCGAGTTCATCGGGCTTGCGGATGAACTGGCCCGCCGGGAATCGGCGATGGGCCAGATGGTCGAAGAAGACGTCGTCGGGCACCAGGCCTGGCACCGCGACCACGCTCCAGCCGGTCAGGCGTTGCAGTTCGTCATTGATCCGGGCGAAATCGGGGATGCCGGAACGGTGCAGGTCCAGGGCGTCGAGACCGCGCAGAAAGGCATCGCAGGCCCGGCCAGGCAGCATGGCTGTCTGGCGTTCATAGAGGGTGATCCAGACCTCGTGCTCGGCCTGGGAATAGCGATCCCAGCCCTGATCGATGGTCCAGTCCGCCCGGGCTCCGGGCGGCGGTGAGGGGGAAAAACCGTCAGCGCTCATGCGATGACGCTACGCCCCGCATGCCGCAAATATCGTTCGGAATCTGCCTCGGGATCCGAAAATTCGGACGAATTTTGCGTCTAGTGGGATATCCGGGGACGAAGCTTGTAGGCACCGTGATCGAAGGACTCGAAGATCACCGCCGTCTGCGGATGCTGCACCGGTTCGCCGGTCTCGTCGGCCAGCAGGTTCTGCTCCGACACATAGGCCACATAGGTGTTCTCGTCGTTCTCAGCCAGCAGATGGTAGAAGGGCTGGTCCTTGATGGGCCGGATGTCCTCGGGGATCGACTCCCACCATTCGTCAGTGTTGGCGAAAACCGGATCGACATCGAACACCACGCCCCGGAACGGAAAGATCCGGTGCTTGACCACCTGGCCGATCGCAAACTTGGCGAATCTCGAATTCATGGACCCAACGATAGCAGGACCACCTGACTGAATCCTGAACGCAGAATTCCGCACGCGGAGAACAAGGCTTTCGCCCTGCGCCTGCGTTGCTATGCTTGTCGGCGAAGTGAGGTGTCGTGATTTGCGGCACCTGCAAGACAAGGTGGCAAGACCATGTCGGAGGCGCTGCGTGCGCCCGACGCCCCGAGACCTCCTCGTGAGGAGAACGGGCGGCGTCGGCGGCCGCCGGGCGAGCAGTCGTGCTATGCGGCACTCGACCTTGGCACTAACAACTGTCGCCTGCTGGTGGCGACGCCGTCTCCGCGCGGGTTCCGTGTCGTCGAGGCCTATTCCCGCATCGTGCGTCTGGGCGAAGGCCTGTCTCAGACCGGTCGCCTGTCCGATGCGGCCATGGACCGCTCGATGGCCGCCCTGAAGGTCTGTGCGGAGAAAATTCGTCGGCGCAAGGCAATCAAGATCAAGGCCGTGGCGACCCAGGCCTGCCGGGGTGCGGACAATGGCGCGGCCTTTGTCGCTCGGGTGGCGGAGGAGACCGGCCTGCGCCTGCAGATCATCACACCGCGCGAGGAGGCCCAGCTATCGGTCGCCGGCTGTATGAGCCTGTTCGATCGCCAGTCTGACGCCGCCCTCGTGGTCGATGTCGGCGGCGGTTCGACCGAACTGTCCTGGGTCGATCTGAAAGGTGAGGGGCTTGATGCCAAGCCGCGCCAGTTCGCCGCCTGGAAGCTCCCGATCAAGGCCTGGCTGTCGATCCCGGTGGGGGTGGTGACCCTGGCCGAACGCTTCCCCGAGGGCGAGCGGGCCGATGAGGGCTGGTTCCGGGCCATGGTCGAAGACGTCAAGGCGCGGATTGCAGACTTCCCGCACGCCGAGCCGATGCGCGAAGTTTTCGCCAGCGGGCGGGCCCATCTGGTCGGCACCTCGGGCGCGATCACCAGCCTGGCCGGCCTGCACCTTGGGCTCCAGCGTTATGACCGCACCGTCGTCGACGGCCTGTGGATGGACCGACGAGACTGCGAGATCGCGGCGGACCGATTGCTGAGTCTCACGGCCGCCGAACGGGCCCAGGAGCCTTGCATCGGTGCCGACCGTGCGGACCTTGTCCTGGCCGGTGCGGCGATTCTGCAGGCCGTTCAGGAGCTTTGGCCGTGTTCGCGCGTGCGTGTGGCCGATCGAGGGCTTAGAGAGGGACTTCTGATGTCCCTGATGTCCGAACAGCAGCGTCGCCCGCGTCGGCGACGCCGGGGCGGGGCGTCCAAGTTCAAGCCGGTGTCCGAATGACCGAAGAAGAACCGCCCCGCAAGCGTATGGTCAAGCCGCCCGTCGGCGGGACGGACTCTGGTCGCACCAAGCCGGCGCGCCTGAAAAAGACCTATGGCCGGACCACGTCGCAGCAGGCCTGGCTCGAGCGTCAGATCAATGATCCGTTCTCGGCCAAGGCCCGTGCATTGGGCTACCGCAGCCGCGCGGCCTTCAAGATCAGCGAGATCGACGAGAAGTTCGGCTTCTTCAAGAAGGGGGCTCGGGTCATCGACCTCGGCTGCGCCCCGGGCGGCTGGCTTCAGATCGCGGTCGAGCGCGGTGTGACCCAGCTGGTCGGCGTCGACCTTCTGCCCGTCGATCCGGTCGCGCCGGCCCACATCCTGGAAATGGACTTCACCGACAATGCCTGTCCGCCCAGGCTGATCGAACTGCTGGGGGGTGCGCCGGACGTGGTGCTGTCAGATATGGCCCCCAACACCGTCGGCCACCGTGAGACGGATCACCTTCGTATCGTGGGCCTGATCGAGATGGGGGCCGAGTTCGCCATCGAAGTGCTCAAGCCCGGCGGTGCCTTTGTCGCCAAGGCTTTCCAGGGCGGAGAAACGGCGGACGTCATTGCCCGGCTGAAGAAGAACTTCGATCGGGTCGTCCACTACAAGCCCAAGGCCAGCCGGGCGGACAGCTCCGAGGTCTTCCTGGTCGCAACGGGGTTCCGGGGGCGGTAGTGGGCGGTCGGCGGATGCTGAAGGATCTTCTCTCGCGTCCCCTGCGGAATCTGATCTATGCCGTGCTGTTCGTTCTGGTCGTCGGCGCGCTCTCGACGGCCGCTTACGGCCTAGCGGGATGGAGTCTCGCCGACGCGGCCTATATGGTCACCCTCACCATTTTCACGGTCGGATATGGAGAGGTGAACCCGGTCGACACGGCCTATCTGCGCGCCGTGACCATCGCCACAATGATCTTTGGCTGCACCGGGACCATTGTGGTCACGGGCGCACTCGTCCAGGTCCTGACCCTCAACCAGCTAGAGCAGTTTTTCGGCAAACGCGTGGAAAAAACCATCGAACGGCTGGAAGGCCATATCATCATCTGTGGCTTTGGCCGGATCGGGATGATGCTGGCAAGCGAACTGGCTGCGGCCGGAGCGCCGCTGGTGGTTATCGAGCGCGACGAAGCTCGCGCTCACCAGGCCCTCGATCTCGGGCATCTTTGCCGGCAAGGCGACGCGACTGACGAAGTTTTGCTGAAGGCCGTGCATATCGAGCGCGCCAAGGTGCTGGCCACAGTCCTGGCCGATGACGCCGACAATGTGTTTATCACGCTTTCGGCGCGCAGCCTTAACGCCAACCTGCAGATCATCGCCCGCGGGGAGCGCCCATCAACAGAGGGCAAGCTGCTGCAGGCCGGCGCGGACCGGGTGGTGTTGCCGACCCACATCGGGGCTGAACGGATCGCCGAACTGATCCTTTTTCCTGAAATGGCCCAGATCTTCCGGGGCGGACAGGCCAGCGGTTCGCTCGACCGGGCTCTTGACCGTCTCGGCCTGGATCTCGAAATCCTGGTCGTGCCGCAGGATGTCGCCCACGGCACTTTGACGGTCGGCGAGATCGAGCGCCGTGCCCGCAGCGCCTTCCTGCTGCAGATCAATCGCCCGAACGGAACTGTCGTCACGAGGCCTCTCGCTGACCATATCGTCGAGCCGGGTGACGGTTTGGTGTTGCTATCCAAGCTTGGACGGAGCGCATTGGACTGTCTCTTCGAGGACGGGCCTGTAGCCACGGCCTAGATCGGGTTCGCGAAGTGTCTTGAGCGCCTCGACAAACCCAAGCCTCGCCGCTATACCCGCGCCGCAAAATGGAGACTCCCATGGAGATTCGCGAAGGGCTCACCTTCGACGACGTTTTGCTCGAACCCGGTCCGTCCGACGTCATGCCGACCCAGGTGACGACCGAGACCAAGTTCACGCGTGAAATCAGTCTGAACATCCCGCTTGTGTCCGCTGCCATGGACACGGTGACGGAAAGCCGCCTCGCCATTGCCATGGCCCAGGCCGGCGGCATGGGCATCCTGCACCGCAACCTGACGGTGGACGAACAGGCTGACCATGTGCGCGAAGTGAAGCGCTATGAAAGCGGAATGGTCATCAATCCGCTGACCATCAATCCGGAAACGACCCTGGCCGAGATCCGCGAGATCAAGGCCCGCCGCAAGATCTCGGGCTTCCCGGTAGTCGAACGCGAAACAGGCAAGCTGGTCGGCATCCTGACCAATCGCGACATGCGCTTCGAGGGGGACGCCAATGTCCCGGCCTCGGCGCTGATGACCCGCGACAACCTGATTACGGTGTCCGAAGGCATCGATCATCGCGAAGCCCGCGAACTGCTGCGCAAGCACAAGATCGAGCGTCTGATCGTCGTTGACGACGCCTATCGGGCTGTCGGCCTGATCACGGTGAAGGACATCGAGAAGGCCCAGGCTCACCCGCTGGCCGCCAAGGACGACAAGGGCCGGCTGCTGGTCGGCGCGGCCTCGACCGTCGGCGATGCCGGCTTCGAGCGGTCGATGGGCCTGGTCGACGCCGGCGTCGACGTCGTCGTCATCGACACAGCCCATGGCCACTCCAGCCAGGTCGCCCAGGCCGTCAGCCGTCTGAAACGCGAAGCCAACCGCGTCCAGATCGTGGCCGGCAACATTGCCACCTATGACGCCGCACGCGCCCTGATCGACGCTGGTGCCGACGCCGTAAAGGTGGGTATCGGGCCTGGCTCGATCTGCACCACCCGCATCGTCGCGGGCGTCGGTGTGCCGCAGCTGACCGCGATCATGGAGGCCGTCCGTGCCGCCAGGGAAAGCGGCACGCCGGTCATCGCGGATGGCGGGATCAAGTATTCCGGGGACCTCGCCAAGGCGATCGCTGCCGGGGCCAGCACGGCCATGATGGGCTCGATGTTCGCCGGCACCGAAGAGGCTCCCGGCGAGGTGTTCCTGTACCAGGGGCGTTCGTACAAGAGCTATCGCGGCATGGGCTCGGTGGGCGCCATGGCCCGTGGCTCGGCTGACCGCTACTTCCAGAAGGAAGTGACCGACAGCTTCAAGTTGGTGCCGGAAGGCATTGAAGGCCAGACGCCTTTCAAGGGTGCCATCGCGCCGGTACTGCACCAGCTGGTCGGCGGTCTTCGGGCCGCCATGGGCTATGTTGGCGCGCCGACGATCGCAGAGTTCCAGAACCGCGCCCGCTTCGTGCGCATCACCGGCGCTGGCCTGCGCGAAAGCCACGTCCACGACGTGATGATCACCCGGGAAGCCCCCAACTACCCGAGCGCGGTCTAGATCATGCGGATGGCGTTCGAACTTCAGATGGTGGGCGTGGCCGTGTTGATCGGCCTGGTCCATCTGCTGTGCGTGGCGGTTATCGGCGACGTGCAGCGGGGTCTGAAGTGGAGCGCCGGACCCCGTGACGCCCGCATCGAACTGACCGGTCTTGGCGGTCGGCTGGAGCGGGCCTGGGCGAACTTCTGCGAGACCTTTCCGCTGTTCGTCGCCGCTGTAGTGGTCACCTATCTCGGCGGCCGCATCGGCGTCCTGACCTCGATCGGGGCCTTGCTCTATGTCGTCGGCCGGGTGGCCTATCTGCCGCTCTATGCCTTTGGTGTGCCCTGGTTGCGCAGCGTTGCCTGGTTCGTGTCGCTGTTCGGGATCATCGCGATCCTCCTGGCCCTGGTGGTCTGAGCCCATGCGGGACGGAGGACGGGTTTCCGCCGCGATCGAGGTTCTGACCGAGATCGAGGCGCGGCATTTTCCGGTCAAGATGGCGCTGAAGCGCTGGGGTGAAGCCTCGCGCTATGCCGGGTCAAAGGATCGGGCCTTCGTCTCGGGGCTGGTGCTGGATGCCCTGCGCCGCAAGCGGTCGCTGGGCTTCATGATGGGCGACACCTCGGCCCGCGCCGTGGTTCTGGGCGTCCTGTCTCAGGTCTGGGCGTGGCCGGTAGACCGCATCGCGCAGATGGCGGGTGAGGAGCATGGTCCGGGTGCCCTGGCCGAGGTCGAGCACAAGGCGCTGTCGGCACCGGCATCGCTGGACGACGCACCGGCACCGGTGGCGGGCGACTATCCGGACTGGCTCGAGTCCAGCCTGGTCCGCGCCTTCGGCGACGGTGTGCGGGTAGAGATGGTAGCCCTCTCGCAACGTGCGCCGGTCGATCTGCGCATCAACACCCTGAAGACGGATGTCGAACGCGGAGCCAGGGCTGTGGCGCTGATCGGTGCCGAGCCGGCCGGGGTTCTCGCCAACGCCTTTCGCATTCCGGCGCCCCAGGCCGCAGATCGGACGCCTTCGGTCGAGGCGGTTCCGGCCTTCACCAAGGGCTGGTTCGAGGTTCAGGACCTGGGCTCCCAGATCGCGGCGGCCCTGGCCGGCGATATCAAGGGCAAACAGGTGCTCGATTTCTGTGCTGGCGGGGGCGGCAAGACCCTCGCCCTGGCGGCGGCCATGGGCAATAGCGGCCAGATCTTTGCCCATGACAGCGACGCCCGCCGTTTGGCCGACACCATTCGTCGCGGTCAAAGGGCCGGGGTTCGCAACCTGCAGATCCGCTCGCCGATCGAGGCCGAGCCGCTGAAGGGTCTGGAAGGTCGCCTGGACCTGGTCTTCGTCGACGCGCCCTGCACCGGCGCCGGCACCTGGCGCCGCCATCCGGATGCCAAGTGGCGTCTGTCACCGGACCAGCTGGCCAAGCGCCAGATCGAGCAGGACAGCGTGCTGACCGACGCTGCTGACTTCGTCAGACCGGGCGGACGTCTCATCTATGTGACCTGCTCGCTGCTGGTCGAGGAGAACGAGGATCGTATCGCCGCCTTCCTGGCGCGGCATCCCGGTTTCGCGGTCAGGCCGATCAGCCTGGAAGCCGTCTCGGGCCATGTCACCGACCAGGGCTATCTGCGCCTGACACCCCACACCGCCGGTACGGACGGCTTCTTCGCCGCCGTGCTGGAACGAACAATTCACTAGCCGTCTTCCCCCGGGAAGAGGGTCCGACCCGAACGACGCCGGAGACCTATCGCCATGACCGCCCCCGCCCACCACCAGCGCGTTCTGATCGTCGACTTCGGCAGCCAGGTCACCCAGTTGATCGCACGCCGGGTCCGCGAGGCCGGCGTCTACTGCGAGATTCATCCCTTCGACAAGGCCGAGGCCCTGGTCGACGACTATGCCCCGTCGGCCATCATCCTGTCCGGCGGTCCCGCCAGCGTGCTGGAGGCCGACAGCCCCCGCATCGGCAAGAAGCTCTTCGATCTGGGCGTGCCCCTGCTGGCCATCTGCTACGGTCAGCAACTGCTGTGCGACGTGCTGGGCGGCAAGGTCGAGGGCGGTCACGCCGGCGAGTTCGGACGTGCTGAACTGACCATCGCCAAGGCCAGCCCGCTGTTTGAGGGCCTGGCCGGCGTCGGCGAGCTGGAAACCGTGTGGATGAGCCACGGCGATCGCGTCACCGCCATCCCGGACGGCTTCGACGTCATCGCCACCTCGGTCGGCGCGCCCTTCGCGGCCATCTCCGATGATGCGCGCAAGATTTACGCCGTGCAGTTCCACCCCGAGGTGGTCCACACCGTCAACGGCACTCAGGTCTATCGCAACTTCCTGAAGCTGGCCGGCCTGAAGGGCGACTGGACCATGGCGGCCTTCCGCCAGGAGATGGTCGGCAAGATCCGCGCCCAGGTCGGGACCGGCAAGGTGATCTGCGGCCTGTCGGGCGGGGTCGACAGCTCGGTCGCTGCCGTGCTGATCCATGAAGCGATCGGCGACCAGCTGACCTGCGTCTTCGTCGACACCGGCCTGCTGCGCAAGAACGAAGCCGATCAGGTCGTCACCCTGTTCCGCGACCACTACAATATCCCGCTGATCCATGTGGACGCCGGGGCCGAGTTCCTCGGGGCCCTGGCCGGGGTCAGCGACCCCGAAACCAAGCGCAAGATCATCGGTGGCAAGTTCATCGACATCTTCGACCGCGAGGCCGCCAAGATCGACGGTGCCGACTTCTTGGCCCAGGGCACGCTCTATCCCGACGTGGTCGAAAGTGTCTCGGCGCGCGGCGGCCCTTCGGCGGTGATCAAGAGCCACCACAATGTCGGCGGCCTGCCGGACTTCATGAAGCTGAAGCTGGTCGAGCCGCTGCGCGAACTGTTCAAGGACGAGGTCCGCGCCCTCGGGGTCGAGCTGGGCCTGGCCCCGGCCTTCGTCGGTCGCCATCCGTTCCCCGGGCCGGGTCTGGCCATCCGTATTCCCGGCGAGATCACCGCCGAGAAGGTCGCTGTGTTGCAGCAGGCCGATGCCATCTATCTCGAAGCCATCCGCGAAGCTGGCCTCTACGACAAGATCTGGCAGGCCTTTGCCGTGCTGCTGCCGGTCAAGACCGTCGGGGTGATGGGCGATGCCCGGACATACGAGAACGTCCTCGCCCTGCGGGCGGTGACCTCGACCGACGGCATGACGGCCGACTTTTTCGAATTCCCCTGGGACGTGCTGGGAAAGACCGCCACCCGGATCATCAACGAGGTCCGGGGCGTCAATCGCGTCGTCTATGACGTGACCTCCAAGCCACCCGGCACGATCGAGTGGGAATAGGGCAGGCGCGCCCTTAGGGGGCTCCCTGCGGCGCGACACGGTTCTCGAGGGTGCCCATCCGGTCGACGCGGATGGTCACCACATCGCCGGGCTGTAGATAGGCCCCCGTGGCCTTGTCGTCAGCGATGGCTCTCTCGATCACGGACTGGACGAAGTTGCGCTGACCAAGTCCTGCGAGCCAGTCAAGGGTACCACGAACGACAGTAGACGGCCCCGGCCCCTGGAACACCGTACCCGCAGGCGTACCGGCCAGGACCAGGGTACGATCGGGAAGAATGCCTGCGGCACTGATCGGCAGTCGGGCTTGTCCCTCTCGCCAGGTCCAGACGGCGTCCTTGCGCTTGGCGGTTTCGATCAGGAGGCGATCGAGGTCCCAGATCCACTGGGTGACGCGGGTTTGCTGCCGCGCCTGGCCATTGACGGCCAGGTTCAGTTCAAGCGGCGTCACGAAGGCCTTGAGGTCTCGCGGAATGACCAGCAGGTCGCCGACGGGTAGGAAACCCCTGCCGCTCTTGCCGTCGGTGAAGCCCTCGCCCGACGTGATGTCGGAGACATCCGCGCCGCGAAGCAGGGCCGCGCGATCGGTGATGTCATTGCAGAGGATCAGACCGCCCCTGGCGCCGCCCGCCGCTGGCAGCGGCGTCAAGGTCACAAGGCAAAGCTCGACCTCGTAGTCGAGGAGGCCCTCAATGGCGGGCACGGCGGCGCGCGGGGCGGTCGGCTGGGCCACCTTGGCGAACATGAAGGGGCCATCCTCGACCTTGGCCTCATTGGCGTGCTCGGGATAGTTGGTCGCCGCCGCCGCATGCACACCCCGCAGGTCGACAGGCACAGTCAGGGTCGCCGCGTCGTGGCTCAGGCTTGGTTTGCCCGCATCGATGAAGGCGGCCACGGCCCCGTAGCCCAGGCGGTTATAGAGGGCGATGGCGTCCTCACCGGGCTGCATCAGCGGGGCCAGATCAACGCCGGTGACGACACCGTCCTGATAGCGGCGGACCGCCATGGTTCGCAGGCCTGAGCCATCGTGATAGCGCGCAAAGGTCAGGGCTTCGTCCGGTGGGGCGATCGTTAGACTGGCGCGCAAGGGCGCTGTCGGGGCCGGACGCGGCGGCAGCCTGGGCTTGGTGGGCCAGAGGGCCAGGATGGCGACCGCCGAAACCAGGAGCAGGATCATCAGGCCGAAGATCGATCGGAGGCGCATGTCAGGCTCTGCTGTTTCGTGCGGGAGGGAGGACCGTGCGGTCGGCGAGCATCAAGCCTGATCTTTGACCTGGGCATGCAATTCGGGAAGGAAGCTGGCCAGGTGCGGCATCTCCTGGGCGCAATGGACGAGCAGGGCGCGCGCATCGCTTTCCGTCAGTTTCAGCACCTTTTTGGCCACAGCCGCCGCGAGGGATCCGGCCAGATTTCTGCCGGCGACGTGGGCACCGCCCATCCAGAATCTGGAGCGCATTTCGCTGCCGCCCGCCACCCGGCGAACATGGTGCACCAGATAGCCCAGCTCGATCGGGGCATCGCCCAGGCCGATCCTCGCGCAAACGACCGTGGCCTCGCGATCATCCTCGAGGCTGCGATCGAGCAAGCCCAGTTTTGCGGTTGGGACAAACCGGATGGAGCCGCGCACGAGGTCGCTGCCGATGTACTCGTCGACCAGAGACGTCTGGCCGACATAACGGGCGCGGCCCTGAGATCCTGCGGGTGGTGGATCGCGCCAGGCGACATGGACATGAGCCTGGGGGTGCCAGAGCTTGTACTTGGCCGCCTGATCGCCGTGCCAGCCGAACCACCAGTCGACCATGGCCGGGGTTACACCGGGCATCGCGGACCGAACGCTGACCCTCATGCCGCCGTCTGCCGTCAGGACGAAGCCGTCCTCAAGGCCGCAGGTGTCGCCGAACAGCGACTCCGCCGCCCGATCCAGGCCGGGCATCAGGATGTCCGGTACGCCGCCGCGATCAAGCGCGGCACAGACATGGGGTGCCAGGGGCGCGAGGTCCGGCCTGAAGAAGCGGGCATAGGGCTGGGCCAGATCTGCGGCCCTATAGCCCAGATACCGACCGGGGACCGGCCTGCTGCTCTTCACGCGGGTCTCCCCATATAGCTGTTGAAACGGCCATCGGGATCAAAGCGCGCCCGCAGGGCCTCGAGGCGGGTCAGGTTGGCGGGGGCCATGAAGGGGGCCGGGCGTCGGCCCAGATTCTCGTCGGCCAGTTGAATGCCACGGCTGTGGGGCTGCAGGGCCTGCATGTGGTCGGTCGCCCAGGTCTCGTCAGCGGGTCTTTGGGTCTTGCCGCGCAGGCCGCCATAGAGGGCGATATAGGTGCGGGCCTCGAGTGAGAAGGCCATGTCGGGCCGCGAGGCCGGCGGATTCCAGTTCAGCCACAAGGCATGGCTCGGGGCCGGCGGCTGGCTGTCAGCGATGTCGCGCATCGCCGGCAACATGGGCGAAATGGGAGTGTCCATCCACATGCTGTCGGTCGTCCAGCGGGTATTGGGCAGGAAGAGGGTCTTCTCGCCGGAGTTCATCATGAAACCCAGGGAGACGGGCAGCAGCGGCAGGGTCAGGCTGGCCTTCTTGCGAAACGGGCCCTGGTCAATGAACCGAACGGCATCGCGAGCCTCGCGCCGACTGTTGGTCAGGACAGGGCCATAGACCTCCAGCCCATGGGCGAAGATTCCCATGGCGCGCCGGTTCATGACCATCTGAAACTCGACCGAAGCGGGGACCTCGGGGCCGACGGCATCGGCCCAGGCCATGACCTCTTCGAGATGGCGGATGCGGAAGACCTGGAGCTTGAGTCCGATGAACTTCGGCCGTTCATGCAGCCGCAGGTGAAACTGGACCACGACACCAAAGAAGCCTGGGCCGGCGCCGCGGGCGGCCCAAAGCAGTTCGGGGTTTTCGCGCTCGGTGGCGTGGACGATAGAGCCATCAGCCAGGACGACGTCTACGCCGATGACACTCTGGCAGGCCAGGCCCAACGCGCGACTGTTCCAGCCAAAGCCGCCTTGCAGGAGGAAGCCACCCATGCCGACGGTATAGGCGTGAGCGGTCGGAAAGAAGAGATTGCGGCGAGCCAGGGCCTTGTCGAGGTCGCCGGCCAGACAGCCCGGGCCAATCTTTGCCGTGCCGTTGGCTTCATCGAGGACGATGAGGTTGAGGCGCGAGAGATCGAGCAGGAGTGCCCCCTCGCGGAAATGGTTTTGCGCCCAGCTGTGTCCGCCCGAGCAGATGGAGATCCGCAGACCTTCGTCGCGCGCCCGCTTCACCGCGGCGACGACGTCGGCGACCTCCCTGGCCTGGACGATCAGTTTGGGTCGGTGGCCCGGATCCTGGGCATTGAAGCTGCTGTCCCGGAGCGCGGCATCGAAGTCCGGTGCGCCCTGGCTGAGAACCCGTCCAGCGGTTTTGGTCGGTGTCACGGCGTTTCCCCCAGGTCTGGCGTCGGACGTTGCGGCAGATCCAGCCAGCGCATCGGCATAGGGCGGGGAGCCGGGAAATCGACGGGCTCGTGCGCAAGCCGCCGGGCCAGGTCCCCGTCGACGCCCAGCAGGATCAGCAGCCGTTCTGTGGCATCATCGATGGACTCGAGGGGCAGGGCTCCCCGATGCAGATCCAGGGCCAGTCCACTGATGGCACCGGCGACCAGGCTGGCGGTGATCTCAAGATCGTCTGCCTTGAAGAGGCCCAGCTGCACGCCTTCGGCGATGTCCTGATGGAGTCTCAGGCGTAGCTCGGCTCCAAGGCCGCCGGCCGGCAGGCCAACATCGAACATCAGCCGTCCCAGACCCGTCTTCTGGCCGATGATCCGCAGGGACTGGCGGGTGATCCGGGCAAAGCGGGTGGCCGGATCGGCCAAGCCGACGCCCAGGCCCAGCATGGCGGCGGCATGTGAGGCGGCGAGCAGTTCGGCCAAATCCTCGATCAGGGCCGTTACGTCGGGAAAGTGGGTGTAGAAACTCGCATGAACCAGCCCCGCATGGTCGGTGATCTGGCGCAAACCGAGCGCTGACGCATTCTGCTCCATCAACAGGGTCTGGGCCGAGACGAGCAGGGCGTCACGGGTTCTGGCGCGCTTGGCACCTTTGGGGGCAGCAGGCTTCAGAGTCATAAAACGACATAATGTCATTTATAACATTATGTCAATTTTACTGGCCTGGGCTTGCCAGTTTGCAGCACCACGCATCCAGCTGGAGCAGCACCGACCGGACCTTCGGGCGAAGGCCGGCCGGCGGGCGGGGCGCTACTTCTTCTTGAACAGCGTGGCCATCTCGCCCTTGACGCTGGGGTTGGAGGCATTGGCTTTCGGAGGGGCCGGCTTCTTCGACTTTCCCTTGGTCTCTTTCATGGTGCGGCTCTTTCCGTTGCACAGGGCTGAGCTGGCAGCGCGCCGTCAGCCATGGCAACACTGTCGACTGGGGACGGCCATGGCGGCGATCCGTGCAGGTCGACAAATCCTAGTCTCGCACGTCTGCCGCCCGCCGGGTGGGTAATCGTCCGAGCCACGCGAGGAGACAGACATGAAACGTATCCCGGCGCTTTGTGCCCTGGCCTGGCTTGCGACCCTGCCGACCCAGGCGTCGGCGCAAACGGCCGCCGAAGGTTTCTTCGAGCGGTTGCGCGGTCTGTGCGGCCAGAGTTTCATGGGCCAGGTCGTCAGCGGTGATCCGGCCGATGAGGCCTTTCGCAAGGCCGAGCTGGTAATGACCGTGTCATCCTGCGACGCCGTCGAAATCCGCATTCCGTTTCGGGTGGGCGAGGATCGATCCCGGACCTGGGTCATCAACCGGCTGGACAACCAGCGCCTGCGTCTCAAGCATGATCATCGCCATCCTGATGGCGTCGAGGACGAGCTGTCGCGCTATGGCGGCGACACGGTCGAGGACGGTTCCGTCGAGGTTCAGGCCTTTCCGGTCGATGCGGAGTCCCGGGCCCTCTTCAGCCGTCTGAACAGGGCGGTGTCCAATACCAATGTCTGGACCCTGGAGATGACCGATCGCGCCTTCGTCTACCAGCTGTCGCGGCCCGGGAGGTTGTTTCGGGTATCGTTCGACCTGACGAAACCGAGGCCTGTCCCCTGATGCCAATAGGCCGGATTGACGTCCTTCAGGTCACGGCGTCGACGGCGGCATAGGCAGGATCGCGCCAAACGCCCTGATGGATAATCCCGGCCAGGCGATCCACCGCATCCCACACATCCACAAACCGCAGATGCAGGGGCGCGAAGCCGAACCTCAAGGTGGCCGGGGCCCGGAAGTCGCCGATCACGCCCCGGGCGATCAGGGCCTTCATGATCGGATAGCCCGAGGCATGGTCGAAGGCGATATGCCCGCCGCGGTCGTTCGGGTGGGCCGGGCTGGTCAGGATAAAGCCGGCGTCAGACAGACGCTCGCCCATCAGGGACTGGAACAGCTGTCCCAAGGCCAGGGATTTCGCCCGGATCGCCCCGGTTCCCGCCCGCGCGATCATGTCGATCCCGGCCTCGGTTGCCACGAGACTGAGGATCGGCTGAGTGCCGGTCAGCATGCGGCCGATCCCCGTGGCGGGCCGATAGTCGCGCTCGAAGGCGAAGGGCGCGTCATGGCCCCACCAGCCGGTCATGGGCTGGGTGGCCGTTGCCTGGTGGCGTGTCGCCACGAACAGGAAGGCCGGGCTGCCGGGGCCCCCGTTCAGATACTTGTAGGTGCAGCCCACTGCAAAGTCGGCGTCGCAGCCGTTCAGGTCGACCTCCAGGGCACCGGCGCTGTGGCAAAGGTCCCAGATCGCCAGGGCACCGTGGGCATGGGCTTTGGCTGTGAGGCCGGTCATGTTCAGCACATGGGCGGACTTGTAGTGCGCATGGGTCAGGACGACGGCTGCCACATCGTCGTCTATGGCGGCGGCAAGGTCGTCCAGCTCGGCAAAGCGGATCTGATGCCCTTGGCCGAGCGACTGGACCAGACCCTGGACGACATAGTTGTTGGTCGGAAAGTTGCTGCCTTCCATGACGATCACCCGACGGTCCGGGCGCAGGGCCAGGGCGGCGGAGACCACACGATAGAGGTTTAGGCCCGTACCGTCGGTCAGGACGACTTCTCCCGGCCCGGCTCCGATCAGACCGGCCAGACGGTCGCCAAGCCGGTAGGGCAGATCAAACCACCCCGCCTTGTTCCAGCTGGTGATCAGGTCCGTCGCCCATTCCTGGCGTGCCGCCTCGGCCACCCGGGTCAGGGCGGCCTTAGGGGCTGGGCCCAGGGAATTGCCATTCAGATAGATCACGCCGGCCGGACGCTCGAACTCGTCTACGAAGGCCGCCAGGGGATCAGCGGCGTCCAGGGCCTCGGCGGCGGCGCGGTCAAGCGGGGAGGACATGCTGCCGGTCAACCGCCGAACGACCGGCCGCCGCCAAATCCGCCGCGCGAGATCACCGAACTGCGGCTCTGGACCCGCGCCGGGGCCTCGGCCCGCGACGGCGCGTCAAAGCTTTCCGAACGGACGCGCGTTCGGCCGGTGACATAGTCGCGCGACAGCGGATAGCCGCCACCGCCGTAATAGGTCCCGTTACGATCGCGATACATGGGCGCGCCGCGATAGCCGCCACCCATGTTGTCGAGCGCCTGACCGATGATGAATCCGGTCAGGAGTGGCGTGAAGAAGCTGCCGCCACCCTGGCTGGAGCGTGGCACGCACTGGTCGACGCCATAGCGTTCCTCGCAGCTCTGCTGGTCGTTGAACTTGGGGGCGTTCTCGGCACTGTCCTTCTGGGCCTGGGCCAGGGTCGTTTCGCACTGCTGGGCGGTGAAGTCGCCCGAGGCCTTGCACTCGTCGAGACTGGCAAAGGTGCGGGCCTCGACGGCGCGTCCGGATTGGGCGGCCGGCGGATCGCCCCACTGGGTGACAGCCGGCGCATTGTCGCAAGCGGTGATAGACACCGCTGCGCCCGCCATCAGGGTGGTCAGGGTCAGGCTGCGCGAGCGCTTGAGGCGGGGTTGGGCTTGATCGGACATGGGGCGGCTCATGACGTCATGCAGGCGGCATTGATCAGGCCCACGGCCAGGGAGATGCTGGCCAGATAGACCCCGGCGGCCAGTTCGCCGCGCTCGATGCGGGCAGCGACGTCCTTCATCACCACCACGCGGATCAGGGTGAAGGCGGCGATCTGGATGATGCCGGCCAGGGCGGCCCAGGCGCAGAACTCGACCAGCGAGACGGTATGGCTGAGGGCCGAGGCCAGGGGCAGGACATAGCCGACCAGGGCACCGCCGAGGGCGAGGGCGGCAGCGACATTACCCTCCCGGATCAGCTTGCCCTCATGATAGGGCGTCACCCACTGGTAGATGACCTTGAAGGCCACGGTGAACAGGCCGGCGGCGATGAAGGCCACCAGAAAGGCGAGGGCGCTGGTGGCGAACCCCTGAAGATCAAACATGGTCTGTCTCTTTCCGTTCAGGCTTTGAATTCGCCGGCTTCCAGCGGAATGCCGAGCATGATCTCGAACGAGACCTCATGGTCTTCGCTCTCCTGCTCGATGGCGAGCAGTAACTCACGGCCGTCACCCGGCAGGTCGCGGGCGAACAGCATGCAGGTCTGGAAGATCCGCCGGTCGGGAACGCCGTCCCGGTCATCATGCAGGTCTTCCCAGAAGGTGACGGGGTCCTGGTGTTCGGCTTCATCGCCAAACCACAGGCGGTGATAGTCCGGCAGGCCCTTGGCCGTGAAGGTGCGGGCCTGCAGCCGGGCGGCCCAGGCCTCACGATCGGCGCGACCGCCGGGATAGGCACTGTCCCAGGGCATGAAGACCGTCACGTCGGTCAGGCGCTGGCCTTCACGATCGTCGGAGACAGCCTGAAACATCACATGATCATCGGTATAGAAGCGATGGACGAAGCCGCCGTCCTTCAGGTCCACTAGGCCCTGGGCGGAGATCTCGAGCGTGTCGCGGTCCAGGGAGAACTGGGTATCGCCGCCAAAACGCCGCCAGGCCAGGGTGTCGAGCCAGACGGTTCGACCCAGGGTGACATTGCGAATGGCGGGCAGGGCCGGCGCGGCGAGCGCAGCGTCCTTGCGTCCGAAAAGCTTGCTGAACATCGAAAGCGGACCCGGTGGCGACTCCCTCTACCTGTACGACGCGCGGTGCTTCTGCAAAAGGGCCCGCGCCATTACCAACTTGTCATGGGCAAGGTTTTCGCGAGGCTCTCGACGACTGGCATTCGGCCTCCCATCTTGTATGAAACGCCATGACCTCTAGAGGATGAATCCCCATGACGACCGCCGCCTGGACTGTTCGCTCGCTGCAGGCCGCCCTGTCCACAAGGGGTGGCGAGGCTCTGACGGCCCGGGTCGTCGAAGGCGCGGATCCGATCCTGCTGGTCACCATGCACGAGCAGGGCGACCTGGAGATCTTCGTCAGCGCCAGCGATCAGCAGATCGCGGCTTCGGTCCTGTTGTGGCCGGTCGACGAACAGGAAGATCGCCACGCCTTCAACGAGTTCCTGCTCAAGGCCCAGAAACTGGTGCCTCTGTCGAACTTCGGCATCGGCACAGTCGGTGACCGTGACTATTACGAACTGTTCGGCGAACTGGCACCGTCCTCGTCGCTCGATGACATTCTGATCGAACTGCGCGTGCTGGCCGAAAATGCCATCGAGGCCGCGTCCGATCTGCGCTCCTCCTTCACTCCCGCCTGAAATCGTTCCCGGAGACCCCCCGATGTCCATCTGGCGCAAGCTGTTCACCCTGGGCCGCGCAGGCGCGCATGACGCCACGGCCGCCGTCGTCGACGCCAATGCCATCCGGATCCTGGACCAGGAAATCCGCGATGCCGACACCGCCCAGGGCAAGGCCCGTGACGACCTGGCCACCCTCGTGGCCCGCCGGCGCATCCTGGAGAAGGAAGTGTCCAGCTTCCGCGAGCAGGTGACCAAGTACGAAGGCTCGGCCCGCGCGGCTGTCGGCAAGGGCGACATGGATCTTGCCCGTCAGGTCGCTCAGCGCATCGCAGACCTCGAGCAGGACATTGCCCTGAAGGAGCCCCAGATCGAGGGCATGCGTCAGGCCGAGGACCAGCTTCATCAGGCGATCACCGCCACGGATCGCCGGGTTGAAACCCTGCGCCGTGAGGTCGAGGTCGTGAAGGTCAATGAATCTGTTCAGAAGGCCCAGGCTGCGGTGGCGGCACGAGGCGCGGGTGCAGGTTCGTCCCTGGGTTCGGCCGCCGACAGCCTCGCCCGGATCAAGGAGCGTCAGGCCATTCGTGGCGAGCGCATCAAGGCCGCCGGCGAACTGGAAGACCGCCGTACGGGCGCGGACCTTGACGAGAAGCTGCGCCTGGCCGGGATTGGTCCGGGTCAGTCCTCGGCCGATGACATTCTGGCGCGTCTCGCCCCTCCGGCCGCAGCGCCGCTGCAGATCGAGCAGAAGTCGGCCGATCCCAAAGCCAGCGACGCCTGATCCGCGTGCGTCGACTTGATCTGACGCCCCGACCAGACTGGCAGGCGAAGGCCGACGCGGTCGGTTTCGTCTACCACCACACGGACGGCCAGCCCTATTGGGATGAGTCGGTGGCCTATGCCTTCACCCTGGCCCAGATCGAAGGCGATCTGGAGCCGGCGGCGGAAGCGCTGCACGAGCTTTGCCTCGACCTCGTCGATGAGGCGGTGGGGAGCGAGGCGCTGATGACCCGGCTGGCGATCCCGGCCGAGCATCAGGACTTCATCGCTGCCTCATGGCGGGCCCGCGAGCCCTCGCTCTATGGCCGCTTTGACTTCGGTTATGACGGCTCAGGCCCGCCCAAGCTCTATGAGTACAATGCCGACACGCCCACCAGCGTGTTCGAGGCGGCGACCTTTCAGTGGCTCTGGCTGGAAGACCTCATGGCGTCAGGCGCGCTACCCGCGGGAACCGATCAGTTCAACAGCCTGTTCGAGGCCTTGCGGGACCGCTTCGCAACCCTGTTCCCGACCGGCGGCTTCGTGCATTTCGCAAGTGATGCCTCGGCCATTGAGGATCGCCAGACCGTGCGCTTCCTGGAGGACCTAGCCCTTCAGGCCGGGCTCGACCCCCGGTTCGTCGCGATCGATGCCATTGGGGTGAACGCTGAGGGCCAGTTTGTCGACAGCGAGGGGTTCCTCCTGCAGGCAGCATTCAAGCTCTATCCCTGGGAGTTCATGCTGCGGGAGCCATATGCGGTCCATCTGAAGACCGCCGCCGTGCGCTGGCTTGAGCCCTCCTGGAAGGCGATCCTGTCGAACAAGGGCATCCTGCCCCTGCTCTGGGAGCGGCATCCCGGCCACCCCAATCTTCTGGAAGCCTATTTCGAAGATGACCCGCGTGTGTCGAACCTGGGCCCGCGCCATGTGCGCAAGCCGCTGTTTTCGCGCGAAGGGGCCAATGTCGAGATCATCGGCGGGAATGAACCGGTTCTGGACCAGGGCTATGGCCGGGAGGGCGCCATAGTGCAGGCCTTCCACCCGCCACCGACCTTTGCCGGCAGGCATCCTGTGGTCGGGGCCTGGATGGTGGGCAACCGGCCGGCGGGCATCGGCATTCGCGAGGATGACAGCGTGGTGACCAAAAACCTGGCGCGTTTCGTGCCGCATATCATCGAGGCCTGAGGCGGAAGACCCGGATCGAAGGTCGCAATTCGCCTGTTTGGTGTAAATGGTCCTTGCGGTTGGACCCGGGATCACTCCACCTTCACCGTAAGGCCCTCACGTCGACGCGTGTTGGGACCAGAAAATCGTCAGAAGTCCAAAGTCGGGGGAAGAATGAGTTCGGAACAGGATAACGCGGGTTCCAGCATCGCCGCGATCTTGGCGGCCGTGTCGGCGGAAATGTCCATCGCTGCAGAGGCCTGTGGCAAGCTGGATGACGCCCTGGGTCAGATCCTGGCGGTCAGCCCGCCGGAGAGCCGCAATCAGGTCATGCAGGAACTGCATACCGTCGACCTTCTCGCGCAACACATCACGGCGGTGACGGACTTCACCCACCGTCTGGCCCTGATCGCATCGACTGATGATGCGCTAGAGGTCGATGAAGCCCTGTCGGCCATCACCCTGGGCGCAGTCGCTGAACGTCTTCGCGCCAGCCTGGCAGCCGCCAAGGCGGCGTGACGAGCGACGGGGGGAGCGGATCCATGACCGTGACCGTCTATGGCATCAAGGCCTGTGACACGATGAAGAAGGCTCGGGACTGGCTGGACGACCATGGGGTCGTCCACGCCTTTCACGACTACAAGTCCGTCGGGATCGACCGGGAACGTCTTGTCCGCTGGGTCGAGGCCCTGGGGTGGGAGGCGGTTCTGAACCGGGCCGGTACGACCTTCCGCAAGCTGACAGAGTCGCAGAAGCAAGACCTGGACGCCGCAAAGGCTGTGGATTTGATGCTGGCCCAGCCCTCGATGATCAAGCGGCCCATGCTCGACATCAATGGAGCGTTGACCGCGGGCTTCAAGCCGGATCTCTATGCGCGGCTGTTCGAAGCGGCCGCTTGAGGCCAATTGGCTTTGCGCCAGACGCGAGTCGGCAGATTTTTTAGACGACAATCGGGGCGAGGCGGGGCTATTTCGGCCAAGCTCGCGTCGTTTGAAACCAGAAGTGCAGGAACTGTTCCGTGGGGGCCCAACCCGTTCCGTCCTACGACATGGTCATTTTTGACTTTGACGGCACGCTGGCCGACAGCGCGGCGTGGATGATCAAGGCCGTCAATCCCATGGCCCAGCGGTTCGGGTTCAAGACCGTCACCGACGAAGAAATCGACATGCTGCGCGGCCGCGGGACGCGCGAGGTCATTCGCTATCTGGGCATATCGCCCTGGAAACTGCCGATGATCGCCCGGCACGGCAAGAAACTGATGGCGGCCGAGTGCGAGTCCATCCCGCTGTTTCCGGAAACGGCCGGCATGCTGCGGACCCTGCACGAGGCGGGTCTTCGCCTGGCCGTGGTCAGCTCCAACAGCGAAGGCACAATCCGCGCAGTGCTGGGACCGGAATTGTCGGGCCTGATCAGCCAGTTCTCCTGCGGGGCCTCGCTGTTCGGCAAGGCCCGCAAGTTTCGCAAGGTGACCTCCGGTGCCGCGCGCGACCGGGTCATCTGCATTGGGGACGAGACCCGCGATATCGAAGCGGCCCGCGCACTGGGCCTGGCCAGCGGCGCAGTGACCTGGGGTGCCGCCAAGCGGGCGATCCTGGCCGAGCATGGCCCGACCATCGTGTTTGAATCGCCGTCGGAAATTATTTCGCATCTTGTTGCATCCAGGGCGGCGTCCGGCGGCGACTAACCTTCAGAAAACGGCGCCGAGCCTGGCGCCCTCTGGAGCACAAATCATGCTGAGCCTGTTTCGAGACTTCTGGTGGCTGGTCTTTCCCCTGAGCTGGTTCCTGATCGCCGCCTGGCGCGCCTGGCTGAATTACAAGGCCCGTCGTGACGTTCTGGATCTGATCGAGACCTATGCTCAGGCCGGGCGCGAAGCGCCGCCCGAGCTGATCGCCCGTCTCAAAGCCAACTGACAGTCCTCGGAGGGAAAATCATGGAAGACCTGTTCCGTTCCTACTGGTGGCTGCTCTTTCCGCTGAGCTGGTTTGTGGTCGGCGGCTTTCAGAGCTGGCTGTCCTATCGCGCCAACCGCGACACCCTGGACCTGCTCAAGTCCTACGCCGCCAGTGGCCGCGAGCCGCCTCCCGAACTTCTGGCGCGACTGAACAAGCGCTGGAACGAAGAGACGGACGAGGAAATCGGGCGTACGCCGCGCCGGTTCCGCCGCCGCTATCGCGAGGAGCATCCGGCCTATCGCGCCGTACTGTTCGGCGTGCTTGGCGCGGGTTTCAGCTATGCCGCCTTCGCTGACCTCTATGGGTCAGGAGAGGCCTTCACGATCGTCGCCTTTGTCATGGGAGCCCTGTGCCTGGCTTCGCTGGTGTCGCTGCTGGTCGGTCGGGGTCCGAGGATCTGATGGACGCGCCGCTCGTACGGGCGGCGCGCGGTGGCTCTCAGGCGGCCTTTGCCCGACTGGTTGCGATGCATGAGAAGCCTCTCCGCGGCTTCCTTCGCAAGAGCGGCTGGGCCGACGCCGACGATATCGCCCAGGAAGCTTTTGTAGCGGCCTGGACGAGCCTGGGACGATTGCGCGCCGATGAGGGGTTCCGGGCCTGGCTCTATGGCATCGCCTGGCGCAAGGCCCAGGACCAGAGTCGCAGCGCGAGGCGATCGGCTCGCCGCGATGAGGACTGGCGCGGGCAGGAAGCCCTGGAGGCCTCGGACGAGGTCGGCCAGGACGAGCGCCTGGCCCTGCAGGCCGCGCTCGACACCCTGCCGGAAGACCAGCGCGCCTGTGTTACGCTCTGCCTGGGTCAGGGATGGTCGCATGCTGAGGCGGCCGAGGTCCTCAAATTGCCGCTTGGCACGGTGAAGTCGCATGTTGCCCGCGGTCGTGAGAGACTGCTGGCTGTTCTGGGAGATCCGTCATGAGTCCCGAAGATCGTCTGGCTTCATTTCTGGGCGAGACGCCCGCGCCGCAGGCGTCTGACGTCTTTGTGGCCGAGGTCATGGAGGCCGTTGAACGGCGGGCCTTGCTCGACCGGCTGGCCCTGGGTGCCTCTGCTGCTCTGGCCGCCAGCGTGGTCCTGTGGGCCTGTGCGCCGATCCTGAACCTGGCAGTCGATAGCCTGGCCCCCAGCCTGGCACCGGCGGCGGGCATGCTGCTGCTGGCTCTGGCCGCCTTGGTTGTGGGCGACCGATTGCTGGCCTCTCGCTAGCTTACGAAAGTTTCATCCCGCCGGGCGCCTCCAAACGCCTGTCCCGGTGCCTCTTATCATCAGAAGGCAGTGCTCACGGGAGCGCGCCCATCAAGAGGAGTTTCGCCATGGACGGTGTTTGGGTTCCCATCATCCTGTTTATCGTTATCGGTGCCATCGTGATCGTACCGATCTGGCTCAAGAGCCGCGAACGTCTGGAAATGCAGACGACGCTGCGGGCGGCCATCGACAAGGGCCAGCCGGTTCCGTCCGAGGTCATCGAGGCCCTGACCCGCAATGTGAAGGTTGCCCCCACCTCATTGAGCGACATGCGCGCCGGTGTGATCTGGATGGCTGCCGGCATCGGCATCGCAGGATTCAGCTACTTCGGCGACTTCGGCGATCATGACTTTCACCAGCCGGGCATCGGCGTTGCCTGCATTCCGCTCGTGATCGGCCTGGCCTTCATCATCCTCAGCTTCTTCAATCCCAACAAGTACAAGCGCGTCTGACGACAGAGGCTTGGCGAGGGGGAACGGCATGTCCATGGACCGCCCACCAACGGGCCACGATGTCGAGCTCGCCGCCTTTGCGGCGGCGGGCGACCGGCGCGCCTATGGCGAGCTGGTCCGGCGACACGGCTCGGCCGTCCGGGGCCTGCTGCGCCGGATGGGGGCCGACCCGGCGACGGCCGACGACATGGCCCAGGACGCTTTCCTGGCCGGTTTCGAACAGGTGGCTGACTATCGCGGCGATGGTGCCTTTGCCGGCTGGATCAAGCGGATCGCGGCGCGTGGCTATCTTCGCAAGGTCAAGCGTGAAGCGCGCATGATCTTCACCGACCAGGCCCAGGACGGTGACGATCCTGCTGCCCTCAATGAGCCGCGGACGGCCAACCGGATCGACCTGGACGAGGCCCTCAAGGCCCTGTCGAAAGGCGAGCGGCTTTGCGTTTCGCTCTGTTATGGGGGCGACTGGTCCCACGCCGAGGTCGCCGAGGCCTTGAACATCCCGATCGGCACGGTGAAATCCCATGTCAAACGTGGTTTGGATAAACTCAGGGCCAGACTGGCCCCACCGACTGAAAGCGCGAGGAGGGAAGCTCATGGCTGAACCCGATTTCGAAGCGCGGCTGACACGGCTTTTCAATGAGCCACCGGCTTTTCCGGACGCCGAGCTGTTTACCGCCCAGATTGCTGCCAGCCTTGACCGTGGCTGGGCGCTGCGTCGTCTTCTGATCGGCGGAGCGGGCGTCGCGGCGGGCGTGATTGCGGCAGTGCAGCTGGTGGCCACCCGCTTCTCTGCCGAATTGCAGACCCTGTCGCGCAATGGAACCCGAGATCTGAACGCCGATATCGACCTGGCTTTTGCCAAGTTCAGCGAGGTGGTCGCAACGCCCGCCAGCATGGAAGCGCTGTGGCTGGCGGCGGGACTGGCGCTTCTGGCCCTGGGCTTCGCCGTGACCCGGGCCATGGAAGAGTTCTGAGGCGATATCGACTGATCGCTGTTCATGTTGCAGTGCGGGGCGATCTGGCCGACAACGGCGCGCCTTCGCCCCTATCGGGGCCTGACCTGGAGCATGGTTCTGTCCTCGCACCGTGATGAGACGGTTCGCCGCCTCGCAGCCCCCGACATCGCTGCCCGCAAGGGCGGTGTGCCCATCGTCTGCCTGACCGCCTACACCGCGCCCGTGGCGGCTGCGCTCGACGACGCCTGTGACCTGCTGCTGGTCGGCGACTCGCTAGGCATGGTTGTGCACGGCATGCCCAATACCGTCGGGGTCACGCTGGAGATGATGATCCTGCATGGCCAGGCCGTGATGCGGGGCTCGCGCAAGGCCATGGTCGTGGTCGACATGCCGTTCGGATCCTATGAGGCGTCGCCTGAACTGGCCTATGCCAATGCGGTGCGGATCATGAAGGAGACCGGTGCCCAGGCCGTGAAGGTCGAGAGCGGTCCCACCGTTCCGGCGACGATTGAATATCTGACCCAGCGCGGTGTGCCGGTGATGGGCCATGTGGGCCTGCGCCCCCAGGCGGTGCTGGTCGATGGGGGCTTCAAGGCCAAAGGGCGGGACGAAGCCGGTCGCGCCCTGATTCTCGAGGAGGCCCGCCGTACGGCCGATGCCGGGGCCTTTGCCGTGGTCGTCGAGGGTGTCGCCGAAAGTCTGGCACGCGAGATTACAGCTGCCATCGCTCCGCCGACCATCGGCATCGGGGCTTCAGCGGGATGTGACGGCCAGATCCTGGTCACCGACGACATGCTGGGCCTGTTCGACTGGACGCCCAAGTTCGTGCGTCGCTATGCCGATCTGAAAGGCGAGATCGAGCGGGCGGCGCAGACCTATGCGTCCGACGTCAAGGCCCGGACCTTCCCGGGCGAGGCCGAGACCTACTACGCCAAGAAGAGCTAGTGCTTGCGCCAGGGCCCGTTGCGGCTGGCCCTTTCCCGCTATAGGTTCCCCGCCTGCGCTGGCGGCCCTTTGCCGGCCGCATTCTGTTGTAAACCATGCGTCGTCGCCGGATCCGTCCGGCGCTGGTGCGTCAGGGCGCTGTGAGCGTCCGTTTCGGAGCCTCGTTCGTGGTCGATGTTTTTGACGAGGTCGAAGAGCAGCTTCGCTCCGACCGTTACAGGACCCTCGCGCTGAAGGCGCTGCCCTGGATCGGCGCGGCCACGGTGGCGGTTGTCATCGGTGTCGGCGGCTTCTGGGGCTGGACGGCCTATCAGACCAAGGAAGCTGCCAAGGCCTCTGAAGCCTATCAGGCTGCTCTGGAGACCATGGGCCGCGAAGGGGCGGCCAAGGGGCTCTCGGCCATGGAAGCGATTTCCAAGGGCGGTTCGCCGGGCTACCGCGCCCTGGCCCTGATGCATCTGGGCGGCATCCGGCTCGACGAGGGAAAGACGGCCGACGCGGTGCGTTACTTCGACGAGGCGGCCAAGCTTTCGTCGGATCCGGTCATCGGGGATCTGGCGCGCCTCAAATCCGCCTTGGCCCTGATGGATACGGCCTCGTTCAAGGACACTGAAACGAGGTTGACGCCATTGACGGGGGAGAAGAGCCCATACCGGGTGAACGCCAAAGAAGCCCTGGCCTTCGCCAAGCTTCAATCGGGCGACCTGAAGGGGGCTCGCGAGGACTTTTCCATCCTGGCCAATCTGCTGGACAACAATTCTGAAGGCGTGCGCCAGCGCGCCCAGGCGGCCATGCAAATGATCGATTCCGGCTCGGCCAAGGATCTGGCCGCCGTGGTCAAGGCGTCGATTGCCCTGCCGCCCCTGGCCGTTCTGCCGACTGCACCGCAAACCGCGCCCACCGGCGCCCAATGAGCCGCCCCATGATTTCCAAGCGTTCTACAGCGCTGATCGCGCTGATGTCGGCGGCGATGGCGGTGAGCGGCTGTTCCACGGTCTCCTCGTCGGTCTCGAAGCTGAATCCCTTCGACAAGGCCGAAAAGGACAAGGCCAAGGCGACCCAGGGTCAGCGCATCTCCGTGATCGCCTTTGATCAGAAGGTCGAGGCTGCCGAAGCGCTCAAGGGTACCGAGTTCTATCTGCCGGACCCTGCCGTTCAAACGGAATGGCGGCTGCCGGGCGGCAATGCTGAACAGTCCGTCGAGCATGTGGATGCCGGCAAGGCGTTCGAGATCGCCTGGCGCAAGGGCTTCGGTCAGAAGGGCAATCGCAAGTTCCATATTACGGCCCCGCCGGTGGCAACTGCGGACCGGATCTATGTCATGGACGGCGAGTCCACGGTCTCGGCGATTGACGCTAAGACCGGCTCGGTCGACTGGCGCAAGGATCTGCGTCCCTCGGCCGGACCGGGCAAGGGCGGCTTCTTCGGCCTCGGTGGCGTCAAGAATGATCGTCTGGGCTTCGGCGGCGGTCTGGCCCTGAGCCCGGACAACAAGCTGATCGTGGCCTCCGGCTTCCGGTTCGTGGCCCAGCTCGACGCGACAACGGGCACTGAGGCTTGGCGCCAGACGACCTCGACCCCGATCCATGCGGCCCCGACCGTGGTCGACGGACGGGTGTTCGTCGTGTCGACCGACAATGAACTCCTGACCTTCAATGCCGGCACGGGCGCGCCCGGCTGGACCTACCAGGCCCTGATCGAGCCGGCCCGCATCCTGTCGGCCCCCAGTGTCGCGGTCAGTGGCGACACGGCCGTCGCCGGTTTCGCCTCGGGCGAACTGGTGGCGCTGCGTGCGGCCAATGGCAATGACCTGTGGAGCGAGGCCCTGTCGCGGGCCAGCCGGACCAATGCCCTGTCCGAGATCCGCGACATCCCGGGCCGACCGGTTATCTACAAGGGCGACGTCTTCGCCGTCAGCCATTCCGGCGTGTTCTCGGCCACCGATCTGCGGACCGGCCAGGCCCGCTGGAGCCTGCCGATCACCGGGATCACCAGTCCCTGGGCCGCGGGTGACGTGGTCTATGTCGTCGACAAGTCCGGCCAGGTGATCTGCGTCGCGCGCGAAAGCGGTTCGGTTTACTGGATCCGTGACCTCAACGAAGGCCTGGGCCAGTCGAAGCGCCAGAAGAAGAAGCTGGCCAAGCATCCACGGCTTTGGTCGACCCCCATCCTGGCCTCGGGCCGGCTGATCACAGTGTCGAGCGACGGCCAGGCCGTTGCCCTGAACCCCAAGACCGGGGCCACGGAAAAGACCCTGAAGATCGGTGCCCCGGTGCTGCTCGCCCCGATCGCGGTCGGGGATACGGTCTATCTCGTTACTGACGACGCCCAGCTGGTGGCGATCCGCTAAGTCTCCTGCGCCGGCCTCTTCGGTCCGGCGATCCATCTCCAGAGGTTCCCAAGCCCGGGTCGGCCCAAGCCGACCCGGGTTGTCCGCTTTGCGGGAACCGGAAAAATCGACTACTGCACACCTATGCCATTGAAACTCGCTATCGTCGGCCGCCCCAATGTCGGCAAGTCCACGCTGTTCAATCGTCTCGCCGGCAAGAAGCTGGCGATTGTCGACGACCAGCCCGGGGTCACCCGTGACCGCCGCTACGCCTCGGGCCGCCTCGGCGACCTGGAACTGGAGCTGATCGACACCGCCGGCTTCGAGGACGTCTCGGACGAAAGCCTCGAGGCCCGGATGCGCCAGCAGACCGAGCTGGCGGTCGAGGAAGCCGACGTCTCGCTGTTCATCTATGACGCCCGCGAGGGTGTGACCCCACTGGACGAGGTCTTTGCCACCCTGCTGCGTCGCCGGGGCAAGCCGGTCATCATCGCCGCCAACAAGGCCGAGGGCAAAGCCGGCCAGTCGGGTATCGGCGAGGCCTACAAGCTCGGCCTGGGCGAGCCGATCCCGATCTCGGGCGAGCATGGCGAAGGCATGGCCGAACTCTATGCGGCCATGCTGGAAGCCTTTCCGGAAGATCAGTATTCCGACGATGAGGACGATGACGACAAGCCCATCCGGCTGGCCATTGTCGGTCGTCCCAATGCCGGCAAGTCGACCCTGGTCAACCGCCTGATCGGCGAGCAGCGCCTCCTGACCGGCCCTGAAGCCGGGATCACCCGCGACTCCATTTCGGTCGACTGGGTCTGGGGCGACAAGAAGGTCCGGCTGGTTGATACGGCCGGCCTGCGCAAGAAGGCCAAGGTTCAGGAGAAGCTGGAAAAGCTCTCCACCCAGGACACGATCCGGGCCATTACCTTCGCCGAGGTGGTGCTTCTGGTCATGGATGCCACCCATCCGTTCGAGATCCAGGACCTGCAGATCGCTGACCTGACCGAGCGGGAAGGGCGGGCCCTGGTCTTCGTCCTGGCCAAGTGGGATCTGGTCGAAGACCCGGCCGCCCAGCTGGCGGCCTTCCGCGAACATGCCGAGCGTATGCTGCCCCAGGTGCGCGGCGCGCCGGTGGTGGCCCTGTCCGGCGAGACCGGCAAGGGCATTGAAAAGCTCATGCCGGCCGTGCTGAAGATCCACAAGGACTGGTCGACCAAGGTCAAGACCCGTGACCTGAACGACTGGCTGCAGATGGCCATGCAACGCCATCCACCGCCCGCCGTCAGCGGCAAGCGCGTCAAGCCCAAGTACATGGCCCAGACCAAGGCCCGCCCGCCGACCTTCGTGCTGTTCTCCAGCCGGGCCGACCAGATGCCGGATCACTATCGGCGCTATCTGATCAACTCCCTGCGGGAAAGCTTCGACCTGCCGGGGGTGCCGTTGCGCATCACCATCAAGTCCGGGGCCAATCCCTATGCCGATGGCGAGGCCAAGGGCCACAGCGGTCGCGGCAAGCGGGAGTTTGAACGCCGTGAGCGTGAGGAAGAGCGCATCCGCGCCTCACGCAACACCGTCAAGAAGTCCAAGCGCCTGGCCGACGAGGCCGCCGCGGCTGCGGCAGCCGAAGCTGGCCTGCCGCCGCCCGAGAAGAAGTCGGTGAGGGGCCCCAAGCCCACCGTCAAGGCCGAGGCCAAGACCACCAGCGCGGCTGTCGCCACGCCTGCGGCCGAACCCGGCAAGGGCGCGGTCAAGTCGGTGAAGAAGCAGGGGCCGCGCGCCCAGAAGAAGGTGTCGAGCACGCCCAGCTACAAGGTCGGCTTCAAGGCTGCCGGCGGCAAGGCTGCGAGCGGTCCAAGGCGGCCGGTGGCCGGCTCCGGCATTGTTCGCGGCAACAAGGGCCCGGGGAAACCCAAGGGCAAATAGGGCTGGAGCCAAGGGTCATGCTTCTGGATCGCCGTCGGCTGTTGTCTCAGGGCGCAGCGCTTGGTGCTGCGGCCCTGACGGCGGGATCTGGCCCGGTCCAGGCAGCGACCGGGACCCGGTTGATCCTGCTGGGGACCGGCGGCGGCCCCACGCCCAAGAAGAACCGGTCGGCACCGGCCCAGGCTATCGTCGTCGACGGCGTGACCTATGTGATTGACTGCGGGGACGGTGTTGCGCGCCAGATCGTGGCGGCCGGCCTGAAGCTCGGGTCGATCCGCAACGTTTTCATCACCCATCACCATTCCGACCATAATGCCGACTACGGCAATCTGCTGCTGCTGGCCTGGGCGGCAGACCTGGATCATCGGGTGGACGCCTATGGTCCGCCACCCCTGGCGGCCATGACGCGGCAGGTCCTGGAACTGAACAGCTTCGACATCAAGACACGGATCGCCGACGAGGGGCGGCCGCCGCTGCGGCCCCTGATCCATCCGCATGAGATCACCAGGCCCGGCTTGGTCCTGCAGGACAACCGGGTGAGGGTGACGGCCGCCCTTGTGCGCCATCCGCCGGTCGCGCCGGCTTTCGCCTATCGTTTCGACACGGCCGATCGATCCATCGTGATCTCGGGCGACACTGCCCCGTCGGAGGCGCTGGTCACGCTGGCCCGTGGCGCGGATGTGCTGGTCCATGAGGTCATGTACCTGCCAGCCCTGGAACAGCTCCTGGCCTCCGAACCCAATGCCGTTCGGCTCAAGGACCATTTGCTGGCCAGCCACACCACGACCGAGCAGGTGGGGCGGATCGCGACCCAGGCCGGGGTCAAGACCCTGGTGCTGTCGCATTTTGTCCCCGGTGGCTATCCGTTCCTTGACGACAGCGTCTGGCTGGACGCCGTGCGGCCGCATTTTTCCGGCGAGATCATCATCGGGCGAGACCTGCTGGAGATCTGATGAGCGGCCTTGTCGCGCTGCAGATCCGGGCTCAGCCGAGGCTGGCCGATTCCTGACCCCGCTCCTTGAACCGCGCCACGCCCCGGGGCGGGTCACGATCGGGGCGCACCAGATCGATGATATAGGGAACGATGCTTTCAGGGGCCGGGACGGTCATCGGATCCTCGCCCGGGAACGCGCCTGAGCGCATCTTTGTCCGCATGGCCCCAGGGTCGACGCAGAGGGCCCGAACCGCAGTATTCTCCATCTCGTCCGCATAGCAGTCGACAATGGCTTCCAGCCCGGCCTTGGAGGCCGCATAGCCGCCCCAGAAGGCGCGATGGCTCTTGGCCACGCTACTGGTCAGGAACAGGGCCCGTCCGGCGTCGGAGGCGCGCAGCAGGGGATCCATGGCCCGGATCAGGCGCCAGTTGGCCGTCAGGTTGGTGGCCATGATCATGTCCCAGCCCTTTGGATCGAGGTGGCCCACAGGGGTCAGGGCCCCCAGAACGCCGGCGGCGCCGATCACGATATCGAGCCTGCCCCAGCGCTGGTGCAGGGCCGCGCCGAGGGCGTCGAGGCCGTCGGGCTCGCGCAGGTCCAGAGGCACAAGGGTGGCATGCTCCGCCGTCGCCGCAAAAATGGCGTCATCGAGCGCTTCCAGCGCGCCCTGGGTGCGACCAAGGGCGATGACATGGGCCCCAGCCTCGGCCAGTCCCAGGGCGATGGCGGCACCAATGCCCCGGGTTGCGCCGGTGACCAGGGCGATACGGCCCGCGAGCGGTTTTGCTGAAGAATCCATGGGGCGTTCTAGCGGCTGAGCGGCGCTTCTTGAAGCCCGTCCGTGGCGTCATCCGCCGGGCGTTGGGCGTAGTGCTGGGCGATCACCGAGCAGGCCATCAGCTGGATCTGGTGGAAGATCATCAGCGGCAGGACCAGAACCCCGGCCGTGGCCCCGGGGAACAGGATGCCGGCCATGGGTACGCCGGTGGCCATGCTCTTCTTCGAGCCACAGAAGACGATGGCGATCTCGTCGGCCTTGGCAAAGCCCAGGGCCCGCGCGCCGAAGGTCGTTGCCAGCAGGATGACAGCCAGGAGCAGGCCACAGACCCCCAGAAGCAGCAGGAGTTCGAGCGGTGTGACCCGCTTCCAGAGCCCGGCCACCACGGCGGCGCTGAAGGCCGAATAGACGACGAGCAGGATCGAGCCGCGATCCACATAGCCCACTAGCTGCTTGTGCTTCTCTATCCAGGCTCCGACCCAGGGCCTGGCCAATTGTCCAGCGATGAAGGGCAGGAGAAGCTGGACGACGATGTCCTGGATCGGTTTCCAGCCCGCCGTGCCGGCCTGCGCGTGCATCAGCAGGCTGACCAGAACCGGCGTCAGAAAAATGCCCAGCAGGTTCGAGGCCGAGGCGGCGCAGACGGCGGCCGCGACATTGCCTCGGGCGATGGAAGTGAAGGCGATCGAGGACTGCACTGTCGAGGGCAGGCAGGCCAGGAACACCAGGCCCGCCGCCAGGGTGGGCGACAGGATCCCGGTGCGGGCGGCCAGCAGGCCCAGAAGCGGGAAGAGCAGATAGGTGAAGGCCAGGATGGTCAGGTGAAGCCGCCAGTGGGTCACCCCGGCCACCACAGCCTCGCGGGACAGCTTGGCCCCATGCAGGAAGAACAGCAGGGCGATGGCCAGCTTGACCACCAGGCTCAGCCCGGCCGCGAGCTCGCCGCGCACGGGCAGGACCGAGGCCAGCACCACCATGCCGAACAGCAGGACGATGTAGCCGTCGATCTTCAGCCTGGAGAGCAGGTTGGAAAGTCCGTTGAGCACGCCCGGTTACGCGCTGAGCAGCGACAGCTGCTTGTCATTGGCCTCGTTGCGGCCTTCGGCCACTTCGCGGTCGGTCAGGCGGGTGGGGTAGTCGCCGGTGAAATAATGGTCGGTGAACTGCGGGGTTACCGGATCGCGCGGACCGGCTTCCAGGGCCTGATAAAGGCCGTCGACCGAGAGGAAGCCGAGGCTGTCGACTTCCAGGAACCGCGCCATCTCTTCCAGCGACTTGTTGGCCGCCAGCAGCTGTTCGCGCTCGGGCATGTCGATGCCGTAGAAATCCGGCCACTTGATCGGCGGGCTGGCCGAGCGGAGGTGGACCTCCTTGGCACCGGCCTCGCGGACCATGCGGACGATCTTCAGCGAGGTGGTGCCGCGGACGATGGAATCATCGATCAGCACGACGCGCTTGCCTTCCAGAACGGCCCGGTTGGGGCTGTGTTTCATGCGCACGCCCAGTTCGCGCACGCCCTGGGTCGGCTGGATGAAGGTCCGGCCGACATAGTGGTTGCGGATGATGCCCAGATCGAAGGGCAGGCCGCTCTGCTGGGCATAGCCGATGGCAGCCGGCACGCCGCTGTCAGGCACGGGCACGACCACATCGGCCTCGACCCCGGTCTCGATGGCCAGGCGCTGGCCCATGCGCTTGCGCACATCATAGACCGAGCGGCCGTTCACCACGCTGTCGGGGCGGGCAAAATAGACATATTCGAAGACGCAGGGCCGCGCGGCCAGGCTGCTGAACGGCTTCAGGGACTTCACGCCGGTATCGGAGATGATCACCATCTCGCCATGCTCGATGTCGCGCACGAACCGGGCGCCGATCATGTCCAGGGCGCAGGTCTCCGAGGCCAGGATCGGCTGGCCGTCCAGGTCGCCCAGCACCAGCGGACGGATGCCCAGCGGATCGCGCACACCGATCATCTTTTTGTTGGTGATCGCCACCAGGGCGTAGCCGCCCTCGATCTGGGCCACGGCGTCGATGAAGCGGTCGACAATGCGGGCCTTCCGAGAGCGGGCGATCAGGTGAAGGATCACCTCGCTGTCGCTGGTCGACTGGAAGATCGCGCCTTCCTGCACCAGCCGTTCGCGCAGCGACAGGAAGTTGGTCAGGTTACCGTTGTGGGCAATGGCCACGCCGCCGGTCTCGAGATCGGCGAACATCGGCTGAACATTGCGGATGCCGCTGCCGCCGGCCGTGGAATAGCGGGTGTGACCTATGGCCATGCCGCCGGGCAGGCGCTCGACCAGGTCATTGCCGGTGAAAGCGTCACCGACATGGCCCATATGGCGCTCGGTGTGAAAGCGCTGGCCGTCGAAGGCGGCGATCCCGCAGGCTTCCTGACCGCGGTGCTGCAGGGCGTGCAGGCCCAGGGCGGCGACAGCGGCAGCGTCGCGAACCCCGAACACCCCGAACACCCCGCACTCAAGCCGCAGGGTGTCGTCCTCGGGATCACGCCAGGGCGCGGAGGAAAACCGGTCGGTCGACTGGCCGATAAAGCTCATCGCGATTTCTCCACCAGATCGTCGAGATCCTGACGCTGGTTCTGATCATAGTCGGTTTCGCCGGGCTTGCGGTCCGGCGGATTGTCGCTGGCCCCGCGTACCGCGCCTTCGATGGCCGGGGCAAGCTTGCCCGCCAGTTCACTGCCCCTAGGCGCAAACACGCGCAGGACCTTCGCACTGGCTCCCGACAGGGGGTAGAAGATCGAGCGCTCGACCCAGGACGGCACGCGGTCCGGCGGTGTGGCCATGTGAAATAGCATGTTGAACACGCCCAGGATCACCAGGGCCCGCATCAGGCCGAAACCTGCGCCGACCGCACGGTCCAGCAGACCCAGGGCACTTTCGTGCAAACCGGCTGTCAGCCGCCCGCCGAGGAAGCGCAGGACCACGAAGGCGGCCACGAACACGAAGAGCAGGGCGCAGGCCGTCGCGGCCCAGTCCGGGTCCATCAGGTCGCGGAAGATCGGGCCGCTGACGCGAAGGCTGAACAGGGCCAGGGCTGCGGCGAAAATGAAGGACAGGGCCGAGGTCAGCTCGCGCGACGCGCCGCGGGCAAAACCGACAGAGCACGAGGTGATCAGCAGCAGGCCGGCGATGATGTCGAAGGGCGTCACGTCAGTTGGCCCCAGATCTCGTCACCGATCCGGCGCACCGCATCGGCCAGCCTGGCCACCCCGGCCACCGGCAAGGCTCCGCCACCGTCCGGAAGTCCCGAAAGCGGTCCGAGCGCCCGGCCAAAACCGAGTTTTGCGGCTTCCTTCAAACGCGTCTCCATCCGGCTCACAGGCCGCACCTCGCCCGACAGGCTGACCTCGCCGAACACGACGCAGTCCTGGGGCAGGGCGACATCCAAAGCCGATGAGGCCAGGGCGGCCGCCGCCGCGAGATCCGCCGCCGGCTCTGTAATGCGCAGGCCGCCAGCGACGTTCAGATAGACGTCCTTGTCGCCAAAACCAAGGCCGCAACGCGATTCAAGCACGGCCAGCACCATGGCCAGGCGTCCGGAGTCCCAGCCGACCACCGCCCGGCGGGGCGTTCCATAGGCGGAGGGCGAGACCAGGGCCTGGAATTCCACGAGAACCGGCCGGGATCCCTCGATTCCGGCAAAGACCGCGGCCCCGGCCGCGCGTTCCCCGCCCTCGTTGAGAAACAGGGCCGAGGGATTCTTGACCTCGCGAAGGCCGACATCGCCCATTTCAAAGACCCCGATCTCGTCGGTGGCCCCAAAGCGGTTCTTGGCCCCGCGCAGGATGCGGAAAGGATATCCGCGCTCGCCCTCGAAGCTGAGCACGGCGTCGACCAGGTGCTCGACCACACGCGGACCGGCAATCTGCCCGTCCTTGGTCACGTGGCCGACCAGCAGGATGGCGACGCCCTTTTTCTTGGCGAGCCGGACCAGTTCGGTGGCGCAGGCACGAACCTGGGTCACGGTGCCCGGCCCGGCCTCGTGGGCGTCGCTCCACATGGTCTGGATGGAGTCGATCACCACCAGATCGAAGCTGTCGCGCTTCAAGCCGTCGAGGATATCGCGCAGGCTCGTCTCCGCCGCCAGGCTGACCGGCGACTTGGCCAGGCCCATGCGCTCGGCCCGCGAACGGATCTGCTCGACTGCCTCTTCGCCCGAGATATAGGCGCAGGACACGCCCCGCGAGGCGGCATTGGCGCAGACCTGCAGGAGCAGGGTGGACTTGCCGACCCCGGGATCGCCACCGATCAGGATCGCAGAGCCCGGAACCACCCCGCCGCCGCAGACACGGTCGAACTCGTCGACCCCGGTGACGATACGGGGCGGTGCGGGGGTGTCGCTCTCGAGGCCCTGGAACTGCAGGCCCCGGGTCCGTGTCGCCTTGGTCGCTGCCAGGGCCCCGGGTGGCCGCGCACTGACTTCCTCGACCAGGGTGTTCCAGCTCTGGCAGGCCGGGCACTGGCCCGACCATTTGGACTGGACCGCGCCGCAGGACTGGCAGGCGTAAACGGCACCGTCTCGGGCCATGGGGTCTCCTGATTCTCGGATGGATGGAGCCTACAGGGTGAAGGGGGCTTACGCCAAAGCCGGACGTGGGATCAGAGGATCACCCGGTGGGCCCGGGGTGCGATCCGGGTCAGGAGTTCATAGGCCGTGGTCCCGGCCGCTGCTGCCGCGTCGTCGACGGACAGATCTGGGCCGATGATCTGCATCATGGCCCCCGGGCGGGCGGCGTCGCAGTCGGTGATGTCGACGGCGATCAGGTCCATGGAGACCCGGCCCAGCATCGGGCGTCGCCGGCCGTCGAACCAGACCGCGCCACGAGGATGGGCAGCGCGCGGAATGCCGTCGGCATAGCCGGCCGCCAGGATGGCGACCCGAGTATTGTCCGTTGCGGTGAAGGTCGCGCCGTAACCGATGCTCTCACCGCGCGGCACGTTCCGAGTCTGCAGGATCGGAGCTTCCAGGGTGACCACAGCCCTGATCCGTGGGTCGGGTCTGTCGTGCGGTCCGCCGCCATAGAGGCTGATCCCCGGCCGGACCTGATCGAAGGCATAGGCCTCGCCGAGGAACACGCCTGCGGAATTGGCAAGGCTTCGGCGCGCCTGAGGAAGCAGGGCCACGGCCTCGTGAAAGCGCTCCAGCTGCTTGGGGTTGAGGGGGTGGTCCGGCTCGTTGGCGCAGGCCAGGTGGCTGATGACCTGGGTCACCTCGACATGCTTGAGACGGTCCATAGCCGCGAGCAGAACCCGGACCTCTTCCAGGCGCAGGCCCAGACGGTTCATGCCGGTGTCGATATGCAGGCTGGCAGCCAGCCGGCCGCCGCGGGCCTGGCTGTTCCAGGCCTCGATCTGCGGAAGACTGTTCAGAACCGGCGTCAGGCGTGCCGCCACCAGTACGTCGGCGGACCCTGGCGTGACGCCGTCCAGGACATGGATCGTTGCGTCGCGATCGCCCAGGCTCCGGCGCAGGGCCAGGCCCTCGGAAAGCCGGGCTGTGTAGAAGCTGCGCGCGCCCTCGTTCCAAAGTCTGTCTGCGACCAGGGCCGCGCCGACACCGTAGGCATCCGCCTTGACCGCCGGAGCGACGTCCGCGCCCGAGGCGGCGGCCCTGAGCGCATGATAGTTCGCCGACAGGGCATCGAGATCGATCGTCAGGCGGGAGTCGGAAGGATCGGTCACGAGGGCTCTGGGGCAGGAAGGCGGCGCGACTGGGCGTAGCGGAGCCTGTCAGGCTTTTCCAGCTAGAACGCGTTTGGGTGCGCGGCCAGGAACACCGAAACGAGGTTCTCGAAACCGGACGCCGTGATCTGCACGCCGATGCAGAGCAGCAGGAAGGCCACAAGCCGTGACAGGACCCGCGCCCCGGATTGTCCCAGCAGCCGGGTGACCCGGTCCGAGGCGCTGTAGAGCAGCCAGACCAGGGCCGCGACCCCGGCCGCCGCCAGGCTGGCCCCGACGAAGAAGCCGACGGCACTGCCTTCCGTCGGCCGCTGCGAGGACAGGGCTATGGCCACAGAGATCGAGCCCGGTCCGGTCGTGAACGGCATGGTCATCGGAAAGAAGGCGATGTCTTCCTGCAGGCGGACGGGGTCGGTGTCGCTGGTCTTGCGATCCTCCTGTTCCTGCGGGTCCATCAACAGGCCCCAAGCCCGGATGGCCACCACGAGTCCGCCGGCGACGCGCAGCGCGCCCAGGCTGACCCCGAAGAAGTTGAGGATGTAGCCGCCCAGCAGCAGGGAGCCGAACAGGACCAGGAAGGAATAGAAGCCGATGCTGCGGGCCAGCTTCTGGCGTTCCGCACGGCTGCGGCCGCCCATGGCCTGGTCGAAGATCAGCGAGGCTCCGACCGGATTGACGATCGAGAACAGGGCCGGAAAGGCCAGCAGAAAGGCCCCGATCAGGCTGGAGACGGGCAGGGGGCTGAAATCCACGGTCTACTCGTCGGAGGGGATGTTGCGCGCCTGGGCGAAATAGTGGTCGCGGGCGAGGTTGCCGAAGCGGGTTGTATCGCTATTGAACGACAGGCGCACGGTTCCGATCGGGCCGTGACGCTGCTTGGCGATGATCACTTCGGCCAGGCCCTGCAGGCGATCCATGTCTTCCTGCCAGGTCAGGTGTTCAGGCGTGCCTTCGCGTGGCTCGGCGCGGCCGACATAGTAGCTTTCGCGATAGACGAACCAGACCATGTCGGCGTCCTGTTCGATCGAACCGGACTCCCGCAGGTCGGAAAGCTGGGGGCGCTTGTCTTCCCGTTGTTCGACCTGACGCGACAGCTGCGACAGGGCGATGACCGGGCAGCCCAGCTCCTTGGCCAGGGCCTTGAGGCCCATGGTGATCTGGCTGACTTCCTGCACGCGGTTGGCGTTGGAGCCCAGGTCCGAGCCGGTGACCAGCTGCAGATAGTCGACAACGACGAGGTCCAGACCGACCTGGCGCTTCAGGCGGCGGGCCCGAGCGGTCAGCTTGGCGATAGAGAGACCGCCGGTCGCGTCGATATAGAGCGGCGCTTCCTGCAGCTCCATGGCGGCGTCGCGAACCCGGCCAAACTCCGAGGCGTCGATCTCGCCCTTGCGGAGCCGGTCACCGGAGACTCCCGAGGCGTCAGCGAGCATACGCAGGGCCAGCTGCTCGGCGCTCATTTCCAGCGAGTAGAAGGCGACGACCCCGCCCTGGACAGTCTTCTTGGTGCCGTCGGGCTGTATCTCATAGGCGTACTTGCGGGCGATATTGAAGGCGATGTTGGTGGCCAGGGCGGTCTTTCCCATCGACGGACGTCCGGCCAGGACCACGAGGTCGGAGGGGTGCAGACCGCCGATCTTCTGGTCGAGATCCACCAGATCGGTGGCCACGCCGGACATGCCGCCGTCGCGGCTATAGGCCTCGGCGGTCATCTCGACTGCGCCGCGCAGGGCCTCGCCGAAGGTCACGAAACCGGAAGAGGCCGTGCCACTTTCGGCCAGGGTGTAGAGCTGCTGCTCGGCGGCCTCGATCTGGTCGCGGGCCGGCCGGATCTCGTCGCCACCGCCATGGGCTGAGGTGGCGATTTCACCACCGATGCGGATCAGGTCGCGGCGCAGGGCCAGGTCGAAAACGGCGCGGGCATAGTCGCCGACATTGGCGGCCGGCGGTGCGCGGTCGACCAGGTCGGCCAGATAGCGCAGGCCGCCCAGCTCCTCGAACGCGGGGTCCTTCTTGAACTCGTCGGCCAGCAGGATCGGCTCGGCCAGCTGGCCTTTGCGGATATGGGTCTCGATCGACTGGAACAGCCGCTGGTGGAACGGCTCATAGAAATGGCGACCGTTCAGGGCATCGGTCAGGCGCTCATAGGCAGCGTTGTCATAGAGCAGGACGCCCAGCAGAGCCTGCTCGGCTTCGAGGTTGTGCGGAGCCACGGCGATGGTGACGTCCTGATAGGGCGGACGCAGGTCGAGAGCGGGGACGAGAGACATGGCCACAGGTTAACGCGCCGGTTTTCCGCATGCGCGCGTCGTCTCGACGCACGTCCAAGATGAACGGGGATGTTTTGTGTATGTTCTGCCCCGAAGGCAGCGCAAGAAAAAAGGCGCGGAGATCGCTCTCCGCGCCTTGTTCCCTAGACTGGAGCCGGGACTACCAGTTGACGCTGATACGGCTGTACAGGAAGCGCCCGTTGAAGCCGAAAGGCGAGAAGGACGTGAAGCTGGTGGCGTTGGTCGTATTGACCGTCACCGGCGTACGGTTGGGATACTCATCGAACAGGTTGTTGGCACCGATGGCCAGGGTCACGTTGTCCGTGATGCCGTACCGCCCTTCAAGATCCACAACGGCCTTGTCGCCGGTCCGGACATCGAAGGCTCCCGTCGCGTCATTGTTGGGTGACAGGACCGTGCCGTAGAAGGTGGTCTTCAGGCTGGCACCCCAGCGGTCCTTGGTCCAGTCGCCGGCCAGGGTGACCTTGTGCTTGGGCGTGCCTTCCTCAAACGTCAGGACGTTGGCGCGGCCGAACAGGGTCGGGGGAACCGGCAGAGACGACAGGGTATTGGTCGTCGGGATCTTCGTGACGTCGGTTTCGTTGAAGTTCGCGGCGGCGGTCAGGTCGAAGACCCCGGCGTCATCCGCATTGAGGCGATACCGTGCAACGATGTCGATGCCCTGGGTCTCCGTCTCGACACCATTGATGAAGAACCGGGCGGCCGTGACGTTGAACGGCAGCAGCAGGTTGTTGATCGTTTGCTGGGTGGGGGTGCCCGTGGCGGAGCCCTGGATGTTTTCCGACAGCACGATGCGGTTGTCGATGTTGATCCGGTAGGCGTCGACGGTCACTTCGAACGCGCCCTTGTGGAACACGAGGCCCAGCGAGGTGTTGGTCGATTCTTCCGCTTCCAGCGGCTTGGAGCCGAGCACCTTGGCCACCGCGCTGGTGGCGGGGAAGGTGCCGACCTCGACCGGGGTCGAGACGCCGTTGATGATGATGAAATTGGTCGAGGTGGTGGTGAAGAACTGCTGCTGCAGGGCCGGGGCCCGGAAGCCGGTCGACACGGCACCGCGCACGGCGAGGCCTTCGGCGAGCTCGAAACGGGCGGCCAGCTTGCCCGTCGTCGTCGCGCCGAAGTCGGAATAGTCCTCATAGCGCAGGGCCACCGAAGCCGTGAAGCGCTCGGTCAGGCGGGATTCCAGGTCCAGATAGACGCCGACATTGTCGCGGTCCTTGGACAGCACATTTGACGGCTGGAAGCCCGGGAAGCCTTGTGCGCCGGCCGCTGAGGTCGTGATCGGACCGCGATTATAGGAGGCCGGCTCACCGGCGCGGATCGAATAGTCCTCCCAGCGTGCCTCGGCACCGAAGGCAACGTTCAGGGGCTCAAAGGCGCCGATATCGACACCGCGCGAGACGTCCAGGCCCACGACGGTCTGGTCATAGCTCATGCCGCCGGAGTTGAAGCTGGTCTTGCTGGCTGCGCCATAGGACGCGTTCGCAGACTTTTCGGTGCGGTAGTCGATCTCGTTCTTGCCGTAGGCGACATTGAGGTCGACCTTGAAACCGCCGAGGTCGCCACGCAGGCCGCCGGCGGCCGTCGTGTCGGTGATCTCGCTGGCGATGATGGGCAGATAGCCGTCGGGATAGATCGAGGCCACCGGCGTTTGGCGGGCATCGCCGACAATACGCGGGAAGGCCGCGCTGGCCCCCTCGCGAGCCTGGTAGCCCGCCCAGCCATAGGCATCCCAGCTCTCGCTGACCGGCAGGCCGGCATTGAAATAGATCGTCTTGTCGGTCACCTCGGCGTCGCCATAGCGCGAGGTCACGCGGGCGGGGGTCACGCGGACGTCGATGTCGCCACGGCTGGTCGGATTACGATCGCGGTACTCTGCGGAAATGGTCAGGAAGCCTTCGGGACCCAGCGGCAGGCCCTGCCAGGCTTGCAGGGTCACGGTCTGGCCGTCTCTGGCGTCGCGGCCCTGGGTATTGCGGGCCGTCTTCACTTCACTGTTATAGCGGCCATAGGTGGCGACCACACCACCACCGCTGCGGGCTTCGCGCAGGCGCAGATTGATGACGCCGGCGATGGCGTCAGAGCCATACTGGGCCGACGCGCCGTCGCGCAGGACTTCAACCCGGCTCAGGGCAATGGTCGGAATGGCGTTGAGGTCGACCGCTGCCGAACCACGGCCGATCGAACCATTGACGTTCACAAGGGCCGTCGCGTGGCGACGGGTGCCATTGACCAGCACCAGCGTCTGATCGGGAGCCAGGCCGCGCAGGGTCGCGGGACGGATGTGGTCCGTACCGTCGGTAATGGCGGGGCGCGGGAAGTTGATCGAGGGCGCGAGGGTCGACAGGGACTGGGCCAGCTCGGTCGTGCCCGTGCGGGTCAGGGCCTTTTCGCTGACGACATCGACCGGTGCGATGGTGTCAAGGCGTGTGCGTCCCGCCGTGCGGGTGCCGGTAACGACCACCTGCTCTAGGTTGGCGGCATCTTGCGGCGGCGCGGACTGGGCCTGGGCCGAGCCGGCGATTGCGGCGGCCGAGGCTGCCGTAAACAGCAGAATTCGAAAGCTCATTTGCATTCCCCTCATGGTTACGCCGGGGCCGAGTTGATGATCGGTCTGTCCGGGTACGGAGGCTTAACGCCTCGTGAGAAGAACATGGGCGCACAAGCGTGCGCCTACAAGTTCAACATTTCTTTGTTGCACCGCAGAAAAAAACGGCGCGGATTGCTCCGCGCCGTTTCTCGATAAATCACAGATCCTTGGAAAAGGATCAGGACTCGTAGTGATCGCCTTCGAACGAACCGGCGCCACCGGCGGCCATGTCCGAGGCCGCTTCGGCGTCAGCCGCGCGGTCTTCTTCGAATTGAGCGGCGATGACGTTTTCGCCGCGCGCCTGGCGCTCGGCTTCGTCGGCGCTGCGCGCGATGTTGAGGGTGACCGTGACGGTCACTTCAGCATGCAGCTTCACCTTCACTTCGTGAACGCCCAGGGTCTTGATCGGCTTGTCGAGGACGATCATCGAGCGATCGACCTTGCCGCCTTCAGCCTTGATGGCGTCGGCGACGTCACGACCCGCGACCGAACCGTACAGCTGGCCGCTTTCGCCAGCTTGACGGATCATGACGTACTGGGTGCCGTCGAGGGTCTCGCCGACAGCGCCGGCGGCTTCGCGGTTCTTCACGTTACGCACTTCGATTTCAGCGCGCTGAACTTCGAAGGACTTCAGGTTGGCGGCGTTGGCACGCAGGGCCTTGTGACGCGGCAGCAGGAAGTTACGGGCGAAGCCGTCCTTCACGGTGACCACGTCGCCGAGGGTGCCAGTGCCTTCAACGCGTTCGAGCAGAATGACTTTCATCGTGGTGTCTCCCTTACTTCACGACGTAGGGGAGCAGAGCCAGGAAGCGGGCGCGCTTGATGGCCTTGGCCAGTTCGCGTTGCTTCTTGGCCGACACCGCGGTGATGCGCGACGGAACGATCTTGCCGCGCTCGGAAACGTAGCGCTGCAGGAGCTTGACGTCCTTGTAGTCGATCTTCGGCGCGCCGGCGCCCGAGAACGGGCAAACCTTGCGGCGACGGAAGAACGGGCGGCGAGCGCCGCCGGCGGCGGGCGCGCCGGCTTCGGGAGCAGTGGTATCGGTCATGATCTCTCTTCTCCCTTACGCGGCGGCGAAGTCGTCGCGCGGACGATCCGAACGCTCGGGGCGCTCGCTGCGTTCGCGGTCACGACGGGCCAGAACCGGCGACAGTTCCAGGTCCAGCTCTTCCACGCGGATGGTCATGAAGCGCAGAACGTCTTCATTGATCAGCAGCTGGCGCTCGACTTCCTTGACCGCCGGCGCCGGAGCGTCGATGGCGAGCAGGGAATAGTGGCCCTTGCGGTTCTTCTTGATGCGATAGGTGAGGTTACGCAGGCCCCAGTATTCGATCTTGGCGATGTGACCGCCGCCTTCTTCGATCAGGGCTTTGATTTGCTCGTTCAGAGCTTCGGCCTGTTGCGGCGAGATATCCTGCCGCGCGATGACCACGTGTTCGTAGAACGCCATGTTTTCCTTCTTCCGGCTTGGAGGGCGGCGCGGCTGGCGGCGGAAGTCCGACAACCACGATGGTTCCTGAGCGCCGAGCGGGAAATCCCGTACCCGTGAGGGCTGCGCCAAAGACCGCCATCCGTGAGAACGCGCGCTACTACAGGAGACGGGCCCGGAACGCAAGAATGCATCGCCATCGCGACGGCCCTGGCCCACACACCGTCGCGGTGGAAGGGGCAGTTACGGAGGAGCCTGATCTTGCCGCAAGGGCAGGTTGTGCTAGACAGCAGGCATGATGTCTAGCGCTGCCATGAGCGCCCTCGGGGGCCTCGCGCTGGCGGTGAGCCTTGTCGGGCCGACCGCCGCCCAGGCGATTCAAAAGCCCGATCTTTCGGTTTCGGCCCATGACGGTCGCTTCACCGGCTATTCGGCCGCCCTGCCTGTAGACCTTTCCACCGACACCGAGTCCGCCAGGGTGACCGCCAGGATTGCCGGTACTCTGGAACGGCCGACCTATGACCTGGACCTCAATCTGAACCGCAAGCTGGATGCCGAGCACTTCGGCAAGCGGTCTCTGGCGCTGGGGGCCTCCTGGAACGATCGCGAGGCCCGCCTCCGGTCGTCGGTGTCCAAGATGTTCGGCTTCGGCCTGCTGCCGCGCGCCAACTATGTCAGCCTGTCAATGGACATGAACGCGGCTCAGCCCATTGCCGTCCCCGGCCAGATCCCGGTGGCGCGGGCCAATGTCCGCTCGGCCCTGACCCTGGACGGCAAGCCGATCGGTTCGATCGCTGTCGGCGGCGGGTCGATGGGTGACGAGGGGGTTGATGTCAGCGTCACCCGGCCCTTCGACATCCCGGCCGAGTTCACGGTCAGCCTGCGTGGAGCCGCCACCCAGGATGCATGGCGGCTCCAGGACAGTCGCCTGATGGTCAGGCTGGTGAAGGCCAGCTGGTAGTCTCGCCCGAAGCCCGGCCCTTGCGGCGGGTGGCCTCGGCGAACCGTGCCAGATAGTCCGGATGCTCTGTGCCCATCCAGCGGTCCCACCACGTGAAGTAGAGACCGTAATTGTAGCCGGCCTGGGCGTGGTGCAGATCGTGGTGCGTTACAGTGGTCAGCCAGGGCAGTAGAGGGCGACCGTCCTTGCGGGCCGGGAACAGCTCGTAGCCGCTGTGGCCAATCGTATTGCGGGCGATCTGGTGCAGGACATAGAGGCCAACCACCGGCCACTGGGTCGGCACGATCATCATCCAGACCGGCACGAACAGTGCCGCGATCACAGCCTCGCCCAGGTCGAAACTGTAGGCGGTGAAGGGCGAAGGGTTGTTGGAGCGGTGATGCCGCCGGTGGAAGGTCCGGAACAGGCGACGGTCATGGATCAGCCGATGGGTCCAGTAGAACCAGGCGTCATGGGCCACGATCATCAGGACCAGGCTGATCCAGAACCACACTGGGCCGAGGTCGCGGGCGATATGGGGGCCCGGCATCCAGCCGGCGCGAAACAGGCTGAAGCTGAGAAGGCCCACGGTCGAGAAGATCATGACCGAGCGGATCGAGATCAGGAACTCCAGCACCAGCTGACGGCCTGGGGGACGGGTCTCGCGGATCTTGCGGGCGGCCAGGGGCCTGGCCAGCACCACCCAGAGGGTCAGCCAGACGCCGACGGAGAAAATGGCATAACGCAGGACGTCGGCCTGGGCCGCCTGTAGCCAGTTGTGGAGAAAAGGTTGGATGGTCTCGAAGCTCATGGGGCGTCCTCGCGGTTGGTGTCGCCAGGACGTCTGACCGTTTGATCGCGGTCGCGCCGAAACCTGAAATCAGGCCGACTTGTTGGAATTCGGGGCGGTTTCGCCGGTTTCAACCAAGCGCAGCCGCGGTGCCCCGGCGCAGGCCTGCTGGCGCCAGGCCGAGGGGGTCGCGCCGGTTTCCGCCCGGAAGGCGCGATTGAAGGGGCCCAGAGATGCAAAGCCAAGCTCATAAGCGATGGCGGACACGGACTTCAGTGCCAGTTCGGGATCTGCGAGGGCGATCTTGGCGGCGGCAATACGCCGGCTGTTGACGTAGTCGGCGAAGTTGCGATGGCCCAGCATGCCGTTGATCAGCTTGCGCAGTCTGTGCTCCGGTGCGCCCACCAGGGCGGCCAGGGCCCCGATGGACAGATCCTCGCCCCGCCAGACCTCGTCCTGCGTCATGGCCCGTTCCAGCCGAACCAGGACCAGTCGATCGGCCGGGCTGAGGGACAGGGATTCCCGGGGGGTGTCTGACAGAGCCTGGCCGGTCCCGGTCGGCTGTTCGACCAGGAGGGGCTCGACCCGGAGCAGGGCCAGTCCCGCACCCAGTCCCAGACCGGCTAAAAGGAAGGCTTGCACCAGGGAGGCGTCAAGGGCCCGTACCGCCGCCGGCCAGCCCAGATCACAGGCCGCCTGAATCAGGACATAGCCGGCGGCCGCTGCAGCCAGGGGGGCTCTCAAGCGGCGGCGCTGGTCCACCAGATCATCACGCCAGCCGCGCCAGGCGACCATCAGGACGTGGACGACGATGGCGGCTGAAAAGATCGAAAAGGCCTTCCAGATCCAGACGCACACGTCGGGCGGGGAGACGACGGCCGCCAGCCAGAACCCGAAGGCCACCAGGATCGGCAGCCACCGCCAGGGCCTGGGGACCGGAGCATCCTCGAACAGTCCGATGGCAAACAGCCAGAAGACGCCGGTCCCCGTCACGGACAGGGCCCAGATCAGCTTGGAAGGATGTCGATCACCAGACCAGCCGTCGATTACATGGGCGATCGCGCAAACGAAGAAGAGGGCGCCGATCCAGCGCATCGGAGCCAGTTTGCGGCTGGCGGCCAGGGCCAGGCCGGTGGCGGCGAAAGCGCCTATGGCCATGCCGCGGGCGACGGCTTCAAGCAGATCGGGGTTGGTCATGTCCGATCCTCGCGCCTGACCGCCCTAGCCTCAAGCCGGCCGGCTGGTCGAAATCGAAAAGGGCTGGTCGCAAACTGGACCAGCCCCAAGATCGGTTCGCCTATTTGGCCTTGAAGGCCTTCACTGCATCCATGGTCTTGCTGACATGGCCGGCGAAATTTCCGTCGGTGTAGGCCATCAGGATATTGCCGTCCGGCGCGATGACATAGGACGTGCGATTGGACCAGGTGTCCTTGACCGGCAGGGCGACGTCATAGCTCTTGATCAGGGCCGGCGAGGCGGCCGCCACGGCGAACTTGTCGCGGCAGTGCTCCTTGGAGAAGTCCTTGATGCGGTCGACATTGCCGCCGGTGACGCCGATCACAGTGGCACCCAGCTTCTCGAAATCCGGGGTGGCTTCGGCGAATTCGTGGGCCTCGGCCGTGCAGCCCGACGTGTAAGCGGCCGGGAAGAAGTACAGCACCACCGGCCCCTTCTTGAGGGCCTTGGACAGGGTGAAGCTGAAGTCCTTGCCGGCCAGGGCGGCAGGCGCGGTGAAATCCGGAGCCTTGGCCCCGGGCTTCAGGGCGGCCAGGGCAGGGGATGCAGCGAGCACGGCAATGGCCGCGAGGCCTGCGGTCAGGCGGTTCATAGGAGACTCCACGGTTTTCGTGCCCGAGTTACGGTGCGCCCGGCAATTTGGACGCCTGAAGATGGAATACAAGCCATGGTCGGAAAAGCCCCGCACTTGCCGGGCCGGAGCCTTTCCCCTAACCCTCCGCCCCCAGGAACCGCATGAATCTCTAGAACGGAGCGGGCTTTCATGAGCATCGCCTTCATTTTCCCCGGTCAGGGCAGCCAGGCCGTCGGCATGGGCACTGATCTCGCCGAGGCCTTTGCCGCCGCCCGCGAGGTGTTTCAGGAAGTCGACGACGCCCTGGGCCAGAAGCTTTTCGCCCTGATGAAGGAGGGTCCCGAGAGCGACCTGACCCTCACCGAGAACGCCCAGCCGGCCCTGATGGCCGTCAGCCTCGCGGTCAGCCGTGTGCTGGAAAAGGAGTTCGGCATCGGGATTGATCGCGCCGCCTTTGTGGCGGGCCATTCGCTGGGCGAATACTCGGCCCTCGCGGCGGCAGGGGCCATTACCCTGGCGGATACGGCGCGGCTGCTGAAGCTGCGCGGCCAGGCCATGCAGCGCGCCGTGCCGGTGGGCGAGGGGGCCATGGCCTCCCTGATCGGTCCGAAGACCGATCTCGCCCTGGCCGAGGCCGCCGCAGCGGCCGGCTCCGAGGTCGGTGTCTGCGTTGTCGCCAATGACAATAACAACGGCAATGTCGTGATCTCCGGTGACAAGGCGGCGGTCGACAAGGCCATCGAGAAGGCCAAGGAACTGGGCGCGCGGGCCATTCCGCTGAACGTCTCGGCTCCTTTCCACTGTCCGCTGATGCAACCGGCGGCCGACGAGATGGCGGAGGCCCTTGCGGGCACCACGATCGTTTCGCCGCGTGCGCCCCTGGTGGCCAATATCACTGCGGGTCCCGTCCACGATCCCGACATCATTCGGGGCCTGCTGGTCGAGCAGGTCACCGGCCGGGTGCGCTGGCGCGAGAGCATGATCTGGCTGGCCGGCGAGGGCGGGGTTACGCGCTTCGCCGAGGCCGGGGCCGGCAAGGTGCTGTCGGGCATGGCCAAGCGTATCGCGCCGGATTCCGAGGCGACGCCGCTCAACAGCCCGGCCGACCTCGAAGCTTTCGCGAAATCGCTCTAACGACTCCGAACGGAGAACCATCATGTTTGATCTTACCGGCAAGACCGCTCTCGTCACGGGTGCCACCGGCGGCATCGGCGGGGCCATCGCCCGGGCGCTGCATGCCCAGGGGGCCCATGTCGTGCTCTCGGGCACCCGCGAATCAGCCCTGACCGAGCTGAAGGCCCAGCTCGGCGAGCGCGCTTCTTTCGTGGTCGCCAATCTCTCTGACGCCGAGGCCGTCGACGGCTTGGTCGCCAAGGCCGAGGAGGCCGCCGGCGCGCCGCTCGACATCGTCATCGCCAATGCCGGCATCACCCGCGACGGCCTGATCGTGCGGATGAAGGACGAGGACTGGGACACCGTCATCAAGGTCAATCTGGAGGGCTATTTCCGACTGGCCCGCGCCGCCGCCAAGGGCATGATGAAGCGCCGCTCCGGCCGGATCATCGGCATCACTTCGGTGGTCGGCGTCACCGGCAATGCCGGCCAGACCAACTATGCGGCCTCCAAGGCCGGAATGATCGGGTTTTCCAAGGCCCTGGCCCAGGAACTGGCCAGCCGCAATGTCACCGTCAACTGCGTGGCACCCGGCTTTATCGCCAGCCCGATGACCGACGCCCTGACCGATGCCCAGAAGGCCGGTATCCTGTCGGGCATTCCGGCGGGCCGCCTGGGCGAGGGCGACGATATCGCCGCCGCCTGTGTCTATCTCGCCAGCCAGGAAGGTGCCTACGTCACGGGCCAGACCTTGCATGTCAACGGCGGCATGGCGATGATCTAGCCGCCACTGCCTGGCTCGGGTCCTTTGTGTTCGCAAAGGCCCGGGCGTCGCGTATCTTCGCTGGTGACCCGCTGGTCACCCGAAAAAGAACGTGATAGGCGGAGGCCGACAATTCCCGTCAATGGCGAGGCTTCGGCCGAAATCGTTGGCGGACAACAGATTCAAAACTGAGGGACTAACAGAATGTCCGACATTCTCGAGCGCGTGCGTAAGATCGTCATCGAGCATCTGGATGCCGATCCCGAGAAGGTCACCGAGAAGGCCAGCTTCATCGATGACTTGGGCGCCGACAGCCTCGACAACGTCGAGTTGGTGATGGCGTTCGAAGAAGAGTTCGACATCGAAATTCCGGACGACGCCGCTGAGCACATCCAGACGGTTGGCGACGCCGTGAAGTTCATCACGGAAAAGACCGGCGCCTAAGGGCCCCGTTCGCCTCTTGCGAACAAGTCTTCAACCGCCGCGCAGCACGGGCTCTTGCCATCGTGCGCGCGGCGGTTTTCGTATGTGGCCAGGATTCGCGCCGCGCGGGCCGACGGGTTCGCCCGTCTCTCCGGTGGCGCGCGAGAAGGTTGGGAGTGATCCATGCGTAGAGTTGTTGTCACCGGACTGGGACTGCTGACCCCCCTGGGTCATGGCGTTGACGTGTCCTGGAAGAACATTCTCGCCGGCAAGTCGGGTGCGAATCGCATTTCGGCGTTCGACCCGACCGACTATGCCTGCAAGGTGGCCTGCGAGGTTCCGCGCGTCGACGGCCGTGGTGGTGGCGGTCCGGACGTGGAAGGGGCCTTCAATCCTGACCTGACCATGAGCCCGCGCGATCAGAAGCGGGTCGACGATTTCATCCTCTATGGCATCGCCGCCGCAGACGAGGCCGTGAAGGATTCGGGCTGGGTCCCGGAGACCGAAGACGACCGTTACCGCACTGGCGTGATCCTGGGATCCGGGATCGGCGGTCTGTCGACCATCGCCGATACGGCCTTGGAGCTTGAGGCCAAGGGTCCGCGCAAGATCAGCCCGTTCTTCATCTCCTCGGCCCTGATCAACCTGATCTCGGGCCAGGTTTCGATCCGCTATGGCTTCAAGGGCCCCAACCACTCGGTGGTGACGGCCTGCGCCACGGGGGCCCATGCCATCGGCGACGCAGCCCGCCTGATCAAGTACGGCGATGCCGACGTGATGGTGGCCGGCGGGGCCGAGGCGGCCGTCTGCAAGGTCGGCATTGCCGGCTTCATCGCCTGCCGCGCCGTCTCGACCGATTTCAACGATACGCCGGAAAAGGCCTCGCGGCCCTATGACCAGGATCGCGACGGCTTCGTGATGGGCGAGGGCGCCGGTGCCATGGTGCTGGAAGAGTACGAACACGCCAAGGCGCGCGGAGCCAAGATCTATGCCGAGGTCGTCGGCTATGGCCTGTCGGGCGACGCCTATCACATCACGGCTCCGTCCGAAGACGGCGACGGCGGCTTCCGGGCCCTCTCGGCGGCCGTGAAGGATGCCGGCCTGCAGCCTTCCGACATCGACTATGTCAACGCCCACGGCACCTCGACCATGGCCGACGGCATCGAGGCCAAGGCTGTTGAACGCTTCCTCGGCGATCACGCCAGCAACGTTGTGATGTCCTCGACCAAGTCGATGACCGGTCACCTGCTGGGTGCCGCCGGTGCCATCGAGGGCATCTTCTCGGTGCTGGCCATCCGCGATCAGATCGCCCCGCCGACGATCAATCTCGACAACCCGAACGTCGACGTGGCCATGAACCTGGCCCCCAACAAGGCCGTTCCGATGAAGATCGATGTCGCCGTCTCCAACAGCTTCGGCTTTGGCGGCACCAATGCCTCCATCGTGTTCCGTAAAGTCTCGTGAGCCGTAAAGCCGCCTCGCCGCGTCGGCCCGGCAAGCCCGAGACCGCCCCGATCGGTCGACGGCTGATCGCCATGGCCTTTGCCGCCGCCGCGACCCTGGCAGTCATCGGCCTGGTCGTCGTGGCCGGCGCGCTCTGGCTCTACCAGGGGCCTGGACCGGCGGCGAAGGGCGGCGAAATCACCTCGGTGGTCCTGCGTCGCGGGGCCAGTGTGCCGGAGATCGCCTCCAGCCTCGAACGCGGCGGCGTGATCCGCTCCTCGTCGCTGTTCATGACCGCCGCCCAGATCACCGGCGCGGCGCGCGCGCTCAAGGCGGGCGAGTACGAATTCAAGAGCCGGGCCTCGATGGCCCAGGTTCTGGAGACGATCCGCAAGGGCAAGGTGGTGCGTCACTTCGTGACCATTCCCGAAGGCGTCACCTCTGACATGGCCGTCGAGATCCTGATGCGCTCGCCGGTCCTGACCGGGGTCGCCCCGACCCCGCCGGAAGGGGCCATCCTGCCCGAGACCTACCAGGTCGAGCGGGGCGAGGATCGCGCCGCGGTTCTGCAGCGCATGATGGATGATCGTGACGAGCTGCTGAACCAGCTGTGGTCGCAGCGGCAGAAGGATCTGCCCTTCTCGACCAAGGACGAGGCCATGACCCTGGCCTCGATCGTCGAGAAGGAGACCGGCATCGCGTCGGAGCGTCCCCGCGTGGCGGCCGTGTTCGTCAACCGGCTTCGGACCGGCATGCGGCTGGGTTCTGATCCGACCATCATCTATGGCCTGACGCGCGGGCGCCCCCTGGGCCGCGGCATCCTGCTGTCGGAGCTTCGGCGCGAGACGCCCTACAATACCTATCTGATCGACGGCTTGCCGCCGACGCCGATTGCCAATCCCGGCCGGGCCGCTATCGCCGCCGTCCTGGATCCGCCCAAGAGTGACGAGCTGTATTTCGTCGCTGACGGCACCGGCGGCCACGTATTTGCCAGGACCTATCCCGAGCACGAGGCCAATGTCGCCAAGTGGCGGCAGGTCGAGCGCAACCGGGCAGCCAAGAAGACGGCTGCCACGCCCCTGAGCGGAGGCTGAGGTGGCGCTGTCGGGCATGACCGGCTTTGCCCGCGTCGACGGGGCTCTGGGAGCCTGGTCGTGGGCCGTGGAAGCCCGCAGCGTCAATGGCCGCAACCTCGAGACCCGCTTTCGGGGTCCTCCGGGCTTTGACAGCCTGGACCGCGTGGCGCGCGACGGGGCCCAGGCCCGCTTCCAGCGCGGCCAGCTGACCGTCAATGTCCAGGGCAAGCGGGCCGAGGCTGTGGGGCAAACCCAGGTCAGCGTCGAGACTCTCGAGCGCTATCTGAAGGCGGGCGGCCCCTATGTGGCCACCGGCATGGTCGTAAAGCCCTCCCTCGATGGCCTGCTGGCCCTGCGCGGCGTCATCGAGGTCCGCGAGGAAGACGATGACGCAGAGACCCGCGCCGCCGTCGAGCAGGCCATGGCTGCCTCCATCGTCCAGGCCCTGGAAGCCCTGAAGCTTGCCCGGCAGGAGGAGGGGACTGCCCTTACGCCCGTCCTGAATGGCCAGGTCGATACCATCGAGCGGCTGACCACGGCGGCCGGTGCCGAGGCTGCCGGTCAGCCGGCCGTTCTGAAGGACCGCTTCGCGCGCCGGATGGCCGATTTGCTCGGCGAGGCCGCGTCCGAGGACCGTATCATCCAGGAAGCTGCTGCCCTGGCCGTCAAGGCCGATGTCCGTGAGGAACTGGATCGTCTGGCCGGCCACGTCACAGCTGCCCGCACCTTGCTGACCGGTGATGCCGCCGCCGGTCGCCGGTTGGACTTCCTGTCCCAGGAGTTCATGCGCGAGGCCAATACCCTCTGCTCGAAATCGGCCCTCAGCAGCCTGACCACAATCGGTCTGGAGCTGAAGGCGACGATCGAGCAGTTCCGCGAACAGGTTCAGAACGTTGAATAAGTCCCACCATAAGACCCGCGGCCTCTTGCTGATGGTCGTCGCGCCCTCTGGCGTCGGCAAGACCTCCCTGACCCGCCGCCTGGTGGCTGACCATGGCGACCTGCACCTGTCGATCAGCGCCACCACCCGGGCCCCTCGTCCGGGCGAGCACAACGGGCGCGACTACCACTTTGTCTCCCGCGAGACGTTCCAGGAGATGATCGCGGCTGACGCCTTCCTCGAATGGGCCGAGGTCTATGGCAATTTCTACGGCAGCCCCAAGCCGCCGATCATGGACGCCCTGGACCGCGGCGAGAGCGCCCTGTTCGATATCGACTTCCAGGGCGCGATGAAGGTCCACAAGCAGGCCGGCGCCGATAGCGTGCTGGTCTATATCCTGCCGCCGTCCCTGGCCGAGATGAGCCGTCGGCTGCACGCTCGCAGCCAGGACAGCGAAGAGGTCATCCACCGTCGTCTGGCCCGGGCCAAGGATGAAGTCGCTGCCTGGGAGCAGTTCGACTACGTCATTCTCAATGACGACTTCGACAAGGCCTATGCCGATCTGGCCCATATCTATCATGCCGAGCGTCAGAAGCGGGCCCGCAATCCGTGGATCGGCGACCTGGTTGCAAGCCTGCTGAAGGAAAACATCTAGGAGACCTGGACCTCGGTCCTGGTCGGTTTTCTGCCTATCTCATTACCTTGCAACGCAAGGTACCGTGCATTACATGGCTGCCCGGTTCAATGACCGGGGCAGGGAGGGTCACATGTCGCTCGCCACGATGATGTTTGATGCCCAGGGCAAGCTACGCAATGGCTGGTGGGCGGCGATCTTCATGGTCGTCCTGACGCTGCTGCTGTTTCCGGCTCTGCTGATATCCCAGCACCTGGGTCGCGAACTGTCGATTGCGGAGCAGGCACTCATCCTTCTGGTGACGACCTGGCTTTGTCAGCTCCTGCGCCGCAGACCGCTGACGGAGGTCATCGGCCGGCTGGACGGGCTTTGGGCTGTGCAACTGGGGATCGGGGGTGCCCTGGGCGCAGCCCTGATGCTGGCACCTGCCGCACTCCTGGCGCTGGGGGGCTGGATCAGCTGGAAACCGAATTCAACCGGACTGGATGCCCTCATCGCCAGTCTGGGGCTCATGGCCGCCGTGGCCGTGGCCGAAGAACTGATGTTCCGCGGCTTCCTGTTCCAGAGGCTGCTGGCCGGCCTGGGCGAGTGGCCGGCCCAGATCCTGGTCGGCGGCTTCTTTCTGCTGACCCATCTGGACAATGAGGGCATGCACGGCACGACCAAGATCTGGGCGGGGATCAATATCTTCCTGGCCTCGATCCTGTTCGGACTGGCCTATCTGCGGACCCGGAGCCTGGCCCTGCCGATCGGCATCCATTTCATGGCCAATGTCACCCAGGGCGGCATTCTGGGTCTCGGCGTGAGCGGGGCCTCTGAGGCGGGCCTGCTGACACCGACCCTGGCTAGTGGAATGACCTGGCTGACCGGCGGAACCTTTGGTCTGGAGGCCAGCTTGCCCGGCCTGGTCGCGGTGATCGTCCTGCTGGTGTTCCTGGCCCGCTGGCGCGGCGTGAAGCCCGCTGTCCAAAACCGCGAGGCCTAGAGCCCTTTCCGACCTGATGGCTTCATCAGGCCCGGGCGAAAAGGGCTCTACATCAAAAGTTTAGAGCGTTTTTCGATCCGCTAATCGTTGCACACTTATCGGAAAACGCCCTAGGGCAGGGTCGCCCTGGCCAACGCCAGGAAGCCCTCGATCGGCACATTCTCGGCGCGGATGTCGGGGCTGATGCCGGCCTTTTCACAGAGATCGCCGCCGCCTAGCGCCTTGAGGCTGGAGCGAAGCATCTTGCGACGCTGCCCAAAGGCCGCGGCGGTCACGCGTTCCAGGGCGGCCAGTTCGGCGGCCGGCGGGATGACCGCGCGGGGAACAAGCTTGATCACCGCCGAATTGACCTTGGGCGGCGGGGTGAAGGCGCGGGCCGGGAGGTCCATGACGATCTTGGCCTCGCAGACGGTCTGGGCGATGACGGCAAGCCGTCCATAGGCGTCGTCATTGACCTGGGCGGCAATACGTTCGGCCACTTCCTTCTGGAACATCAGGGTCATGGAGACGGGCAGGAACGGGCCCGTTAGCCAGTTGATCAGCAGCTGGGTACCCACATTGTAGGGCAGGTTGGCGACCACATGGGCGGGAACGCCGCCGACGGCGCGGCTGGCGTCGACCTTAAGGGCATCGCCCTGCACGACCTCCAGGCGCTGGTCAGCGGCTTCGCCCAGTTCGGCTAGGATCGGCATGAACCGGCTGTCCATCTCGATGGCGACCACGCGGGCTCCGGTTTCCAGCAGGGCGCGGGTCAGGCCGCCGGGACCGGGCCCGACCTCGACCACCACGTCCTCGGGACCGATGCCGGCCAGCCGCGCGATCTTGCGGGTGATGTTGAGGTCCAGCAGAAAGTGCTGACCAAAGCTCTTGCGGGCCAGAAGGTCGTGACGCTCCAGGGCGTCGCGCAGCGGCGGCATATCGGCCAGGCTCATGGGCTCAGGGTCTCGGCAAGAGGTCAGGCGGCCCGGCGGGCGGCGATCTGGGCCGCCATCCGGATGGCGGCAATCAGGCTATCGGCTCGGGCCAGTCCGCGTCCAGCAATGTCGAACCCGGTGCCATGGTCTGGCGAGGTGCGGACGATCGGCAGGCCGAGGCTGACATTCACGCCGCCCCAGAAGTCGAGCATCTTGACCGGGATCAGGGCCTGGTCGTGATACATGCACAGCACGGCGTCATAGCGGGCCCGGGCCTCGGCGTGGAACAGGGTGTCGGCGGGGGCTGGCCCCATGACCTCAACGCCCAGATCGCGCAGGACGCGGGCGGCGGGTTCGATGATCTCGATCTCCTCCCGGCCCAGAGCCCCGCCTTCGCCGGCGTGGGGATTGAGGGCCGCCAGGGCCAGTCGCGGGTGGGCTATGCCGAAGTCGCGTTTCAGGGCCTGGTGGGTGACCATGCCGGCCGTGACGATGGCCTCCACCGACAGGGCGGCCGAAACATCGTTCAGGGCCTTGTGGATGGTCACCAGGGTGGCGCGCAGATTGCCGGCCGCCAGCATCATCACGGGGCCACGTAGGCCCTCGCAGGGTGCCCCGGCCGTCAGTTCGGCCAGGAACTCGGTATGGCCCGGGAAGGCAAATCCGGCCTCATAGAGGGGGGCCTTGGCGATGGGGGCCGTGACCAGGCCCGAGACTGAGCCGGACAGGGCAAGGCCCGCCCCGGTTTCGATGCAGCGGATGATTTGGGCGGCGTGGGTGCTAGACGCTTGGCCCGCGATCACGGGGCTCAGCAGGGGGACATCCAGCACGGGCAGGGCGGTTGGAAACAGATCCATGGCCTCGGCCGGACCCGTCACGGTCCTGACCCGGACGCCCGAGCCGGCCGCAGCCAGGGACCGCGCATCACCCACGACCATGAACGGCGGGCCTTCCCAGCGCAGCGCCGTCCAGGCCTTGGCGATGATCTCGGGCCCGATGCCGGCGGGGTCGCCGGCGCTCAGGGCCAGGGGGGCGATCGTCACCGGGTTTCTATGGTCGCCGAGTTGCGCAGGTCGCGCAGGTAGCGCTTCGAAATCAGGGCCAGCTGCTGGCCGCGCAGACGGTTCTCGATCTGGTCATGGGACGGCGCATTACCGCCCGACTGTCGCTTGCCACAGACGGCGATCAGGTGGAGCCCGGCGTCCGTACGGATCGGATCGGAAACCTGACCGATATCCAGAGCCGAGGCCGCAGCCTGGAAGGCCGGGGCCAGGTCGGTGATCTCGGCTTCGCCGAGGTCGCCGGCGACCAGTCCGTCCACCTTGTTGGCCGCCGCTTCCAGAGCCGAACAGCTCGTGATCTGCGGCTTCAGGGCCAGCAGGGCGCTGTTGGCGGCTTCAACCTGCTGGGCCGAGGCATCGGCGGCCAGCGGATAGGCGACCTGTTTGAGATCGACCAGAGCGGTCTTGGCCCCGGCGCGCTTGTCGCGGAGATAAATGATATAGACGCCGTCCCGCACCGGGATAGGTCGCGAGAGTTGTCCGGGGCGAAGCTCTTCAAGGGCCGCGTCGACTTCAGGCGGCATCTCGCCCGGGCCGACCCAGCCGGCGTCTCCGCCATTGGCTGCGGTGGCGGCCGACGAGAACTGGCGCGCGACCGCGGGGAAGGGTGCGCCCTGCTGCATCTGGCCGACCAACTGGGTGGCCCCGTTTACAGCTGTCTCCATACCGCCCACGCGGGTGGCGTCGATGAACACTTCGCTGACCTGATACTGCGGCTTGCTGGCCGACTCGGCCAGGCGGCGCTGGAAGGCCTTGATCTGGTCTTCACCCACCCGCAGGCGCGATCCATAGCGGCCGCTGATCCAGTTCTGCCAGCTGCTGTCGATGCGGATCTGCGAGCGGAAGGTCTCAGCGCCAACCCCTTGCGAGGCCAACTGGGCCATCAGCATGGCACCGGTCATGTTGGCATTGTTGCCCTTGGCAATGTCGTCGATCTGCTCGTCGACTTCCTTGTCGGTCGAGATGATCGTGATCTTCTGGGCCTTTTCGACCCGGCGCAGTTCCTGCAGCTGGACGCGCTCGTCAATCAGCGAGCGAAGGGCTTCCTGCTCCAGTTGGGGCAGGTTCTCTTCGGTCGGCTGAACACCGGAACTGACCATCAGCAGGCGCATGCGCTGGGTCAGGTCGTAGCTGGAGACGATATCGTCATTGACCACGGCCGCGACGCTTTCCGACAGCGGGCGGGGCGCAGCCGGGGCCCGGGGCGGCGTTGCCTCGACCGGCGCTGTGTCCTGGGCGAGAGCCGGCGCGCCGAGGCTCGCCATGGCCAGGGCGATGATGGACGCGGCTCCGGCCGCGGCTAGGGTCTTCACGCTACGCGCAGGCCGCATGGGTAGTGTCGTTCCTCTAGGCGCATCGTGCCGATCACGCGCGCGAAAATCACGCGCGCCGGCGGCGACGCGGGATCATTTTTACTGGCTGTACCCTGTATCACCCAATGTGGCGAGGGTTAGGCGAAACACGACGGACTGATCGGCTTGAAGTTTCAGGCCACCGGTTGAGGCCTGGCTGAATCGGTCTTCGTTTTGGTAGATCACGTCGATGCGGATGCAGTCGTCATTATAGACGACGCCCAGATCGCGCCGACGCCAGACACCGGCAACGAGGTCCTTGCCGCCATAGGCCGTTATGCCCCAACGCTTGGTCAGGTTGAGCTGGCCGCTCATTTCGAAGGTTTCCAGCGGCGCGCCGACGGCGTCCTGCTGATCCTTGATATAACGCACCGAGCCGTTGGCGACCTTGTGGACAGCATTGAGGCCGGCCTCAATGCGCCGGAACTTGTTGCTGGCCAGATCCGGTGCATAGCGGGTGCGGACAAAGCCCGTCACGCCCTGGACCGGGGTGACGGTCGCCGCGACGATCCAGTCCGACGACTTTTGCTGCAGGCCCGAGCGGGACGGCAGGAGCGGGTCAAACTCGCTGCGGAAGCTGCGGCCAACCAGCATGCTGGCGCCCCGGCCGTCCTTGTACTTGACGGTCGCACGGCCCCCAAGGTTCAGGCGCTGGCCGCCTTCATAGAGATCGAAGCCCGGCGACTTGTTGGCGCGGAACAGGTTGGTTTCGTCAAACTCGAATGAGGTGCTGTCCTCGTTATAGAGGTAGCGTGTCGTCCCGCTGGATCCGACCACGATCGGCACGCGGCGGCTCTCGGAGCCGGCAGCGAGCTGGGCCAGTGGCTCAAGAATGACAGAGCCACCCTTGAGCGGCTTGAAGAAGGGGTAGCTGACATCGATGCCGGTCACGCCGAGAGCGCGCGAATAGGTCTGGCTGTCGTCGGCTCCGGGCAGGTCGGAGACGCGATAGGCGTCACCGCGGGCCTGGGCGAAGGGTGAGATGCGCACGCCGGACTTCAGGGTCAGGGTCGAACGCCAGTCGGCGCTGACGCTGCCGCGTTGACTGTCGACCCCGTCCAGGGTCGCGCCATAGGGTGACTCCGAACGGGTGAGGATGACGCCCGTGCCCTGGAGCCGCAGGCGCCCGCCTAGCACCGGATCCTTGGGCTGCCAGCGTCCCTCGACCAGTGGACCGATCAGCGGAAAGACGTCGCTGTTCTCGAAGCTGGCCAGTCCGGTGACCGCATCAATACCCGACACCCGCAGGCCCTGAACCGTCACGGCCGAGAGCGACAGGTAGGACCGCTGGTCCTGGCGAGTGGCATAGATCTGCGAACTGAGGCGGCGGTCCTCGCTCGTGAACAGGCCGCGTTGCTGATAGACGTCACTGATCGAATAGTTGTCGAACAGCAGCTTGTCGGACGTGCGTTCGGCGCTGAAGCCCCACTTCCACTTGTCGTTGATGTCGAACAGTCCGCGGGCCAGGATATAGCTGCGCGGCGTGGCCTCGCCGAAGCGTTCGCCCCGGTTGTCGATGTCCTTTTCATAGGTGAAGCCGCCCCGGACCTCGGCGATGCCGGAATAGAAGCGCTTGCGCCAATGGGCATTCAGGAACGGGTTGATACTTGAATTGATCTGAGGGCTTAGGACCACATCCTGAGACGGCGAGATCACGTAGAGATAGGGCTGCTGATAGGACATCCCCCGGCGCTTTGACGCGCCAAGCTTGGGGGTCAGGAAGCCGGAGCTCCGGGTCGCCTGCGGATCTGGATGCCAGAAGACCGGCAGGTACATCAGCGGCGCGCCCCACAGGCGAATGACCGCGTTCTTGTAATAGACCAGCTGGCGGTCCTTGTCCTGAACCACCTTGTCGGCGGACACGGACCAGGTCGGCGTCAGTTTGTCCGCGCAGATCTCGCACGGCGTATAGATCGCCTTGTTGAGCTCCTGGATGCTGTCATTGCGCCGGATCGCCGAGACAGCTGCGATCTTGACGTTCTCTTCCATGCGCGCCGAGAAGCCGAGGGCGAAGCCGGCCTTCAGCTCCTTGTCCAGGGTCATCTCGTCGGCGAACTGGGCCGTGCCGTCACCATTGATCAGGGTGACCTTGCCCTTGGCCGTGATGACACCCGCCTTGGTGTCATAGACCACTTCCTCGGCGCGCAGCGTACGGCCCTGATAGCGGGCCTCAACTTCGCCGCGGGCGGTGAGCACGCCGGTCTTGTCATCGCGGATCAGCAGGTCTGACTCGAGATAATAGCCCTCTTCGCCCAGGCCGTCAGACGGCGGGGCCTTGATGGCGGGCGCAGGCGGCGTGCTGGCCAGGGGTTGCTGGGCCTGGGCCGCCGTGGCGGCCAGCACCAGCGAGGCGACGCCGCCAAGCAGATACAGGCGGGCCCGCAGGGGCAGAGCGCCTTGACGCTGATCCATCATGAACGACCTCGGAAACACGGACTCAACCATCCTCGGTATAGCAAAGTAGGGTGAAGCCCGCCAAAAGCGCGACAAGGGGCGGGGTCCAGGCGGCGACTGCCGGATGTAGCACCTCGGCCTTCGCCAGCGCGCTGCACAGCTCGTTGAAGAAGAAGAAGCCGAAGCCGAGGGCAACCCCCGAACCGGCCAGGGCCGCCAGTCCGCCGAGACGCATCAGGCGGAGTGAAAAGGCCGCCGCCAGGACCGACATGGCGGCGAACAGCAGCGGTGTGGCGAGGATCTGATGATAGCGCAGCTTGAACGGGGTCGCTGAGAACCCGGCGTCTTCGGTCCGCGCAATGGTCGTCGGCAACCGCCAGAGTGCGACGGCCTGGGGCGAGTTGAAGCGCTCGGAGGCGGTGCGGTCATCGAGATTGGACGGAATCGACAGGCTTTCCGAGCGGATCGCCCCGGCTCCCGGGGTGGCCTCGCGCACGCCGATCAACCGCCAGAAGCCAGGCTCGAGCCTCGCCTCATTGGCCTCGATCCGACGGGAGAAGTCCATCACGCCCTTGCTGTTGAGCGTATAGACGAACAGCGAAACACCCCGCAGCCGGACGGAGCCATCGACCTGGTCACGAGCGCGGGCCCGGATCACGATCTGGGTCTTGTCGTCGCCCTGGCGTAGCCATGTGCCCTTGGGCGCGGCCTTGAGATAGTTCTCCATCAGGGCGTCGCGGGTGGTTTCATACTGCGCCGTCATGGCCGTGCTCAGGGGGTTGAGCAGGGTGATGGTCAGGACGCCCATGACAAAGGCCGCCATGGCCGCCGGCAGGATGAAGCGCCAGGCTGAGACCCCGGCGGCGCGCATGGCGATCAGTTCGCTGCGCCGGTTCAGGCCAACAAAGGCGCCCAGCGTGCCGAATAGGAAGATGAACGGCGTCAGCACCAGGATCGTGGCCGGGGCCTGCAGGATGGTCAGATAAAGCAGCTGGAAGAAATTGATGTCGGCTCGGGTTCCGACATTGCGGGCAATGTCGACGAAGGCGATCAGCATCACCATCGAGCCCAGCACGGCCAGGGCCGCCCCCAGAGAGGCCATGGTGCGCTGGAGGACGTAGCGCTCGACCATGCCGATGCCAAGGCTCATGCGGCACCTGCCTGCGGGGCGTAGGCGGCCTTGCGTCGTCCGATCGCGATGTGCCGTGACACCCTCTGCCGGAAGATCTGGGCCAGTCCCCACCACAGGGCCCCCAGGGGCACGACATATTGCAGGATGTTCAGCCAGGCGGAGTCTTCGCAGGCGGCCTGGACGCCGAATCCGATGATCCGCACGACCGCCGCCGCCGCACCGACGGCCGCGATGCGCTTGCCATAGCCCATACGGCTGAACTGACCGCCGATCACGGCGGCCAGGGCCATGGCCATCAGGGCGATATTGTACAACGGCGTGGCGAAGCGGGAATGGGCCTCGGCCAGCAGGCCTGTCCGGTTCTTCTGCTCCCACTCCTGGGTCAGGTCGGGATAGAACAGCTCGTGCAGGTAGCGGTCGGCGATCTTGTAGTGCAGCAGCTCGTCGCTCTGGAACAGGGACGAGAGGTCGAAGGTGTACTCCTCGAACGAGGTGTACTGGAGCACGCCGGCATTGGAGAACTGCTGGTTGGAACCCTTCAGCATGATCAGGACCGGGGCCCCGTTGCGGGTGGCGATCACCGCTTCCCGCGAGGAATAGGTCGAGGCTCCGCCATCCGGCCGTTCCTGGTGGATGAACAGGTTGTGGATCAGGTTGTCGCGGTCGATCGACTGCGCATAGACGGTCAGGCCTGGCCCTGGCTCGGTGAACTGCCCTGGCTGCACCAGGGTCGAGGCCACATCGGTTTTCACCGCGAAGGCGGTCTCGCGAATCTGACGGGCGCTCCACGGCTGAACCCACAGGCCCAGGAACAGCGAGAACAGGGCCGCGAACACGGCAAGGCGCATGGCGGGGGAGATCACCTTCCAGCGACTCATCCCGCCCGCGAAACAGACCACGATCTCCTGCTCGGTATGCAATCTGTTGAGCGCGACGAGGGCGGCGACAAACAGCGAAATCGGCAGGACAATGTTGAGAAGCTGGGGCAGGGCCAGCAGGATAATCTTCAGGAAAACCAGAGCGCTCTGGCGTTGCGTGACCAGGATATCGAATTCCGACAGGCTTCTGGCCAATAGCGCAAGCGCCGCCAGGGCCGCCGTCGCAAAAGAGCGTCGGACCCAGCAATTGGCGGAAAAGATAGCGTTCGATCAGGCGCATCGAATGGGGGTTCGGTCGGACGGATTCGGGAAGAGCGAACCCCAGGGAATGGGCTGTTCTACACGGGCGCTTTGCCCCGGCACAACCGAAGACCTCGCCGGGTACGGCGCCGCGAGTCTTTTCTCTCGACGAGGCTTAGACTATGCCGCCTCATCAAGGTCGAGACGGCCCAGCAAAAAGGCCGCGCCGCGAGTCGCCACGCGTTTGGCGGAGTTCAGGGTGCGAAGCCAAATCAGGAGCGTGTGATGCGTATCGAGTTCGTTCCCGCCGATCTCCATGCCGGGGCTACGGCCGCCGTGGCGGTTCTGGCCCATCAGGCTGCCGCCCTGTCGCCGGAAGCGCGCGTCATCGACGAGGCCACCGGCGGAGCTCTGTCGCGGGCCATTGCCGGCGGGCGGTTCACGGGGGCCAAGGGACAGATCCTGGACCTGGTCGCGCCCCACGGGCTGGATGCTGCGCGTGTCGTGCTTGTTGGTGTGGATGGGGTCGGCGCTGTTGAGCCGGAGGGGATCGAGACCGCCGCGGCCCATGCCTTCCAGGCCGTGAAGGCCACCGGGGTCACCGAACTGGTGCTGAAGCTCGGCGCGGATGCCGAAACGGCAGCTCGAGCCGCTTTCGGGGTCAAGCTCGCCGCCTATCGCTTCGACCGGTATCGCACCACCGAGAAGGCGGACAAAAAGCCGTCGGTCACCGTGGTCAAGGTCGCTGCCGCCGATCCGGTCAAGGCGGCCAAGGTCTTCGAAGGGCTTGATGCCCTGGCCAATGCCATTCTGTTCAGCCGGGATCTGGTCTCCGAGCCGGCCAATATCCTGCATCCCGAGGAATTTGCCGCCCGTGCCAAGAGCCTGGAAAGCCTGGGTCTCGAGGTCGAGATCCTCGGCGAGGCCGAGATGGCCGAACTGGGCATGGGCAGCCTGCTGGGCGTCGGTCAGGGCAGCGTCCGCGAGAGCCAGCTGGTGATCATGAAATGGAACGGCGCAGTCGATAAGGCGGCCCAGCCCATCGCCTTCGTCGGCAAGGGTGTCTGCTTCGATACCGGCGGCATCAGCATCAAGCCGGCCGACGGCATGGAAGACATGAAGTGGGACATGGGCGGCGCGGCCGCTGTGGCCGGCGTCATGCACGCCCTGGCGGGCCGCAAGGCCAAGGTCAATGCCATCGGGGTTCTGGGCCTTGTCGAGAACATGCCGGACGGCAACGCCCAGCGTCCAGGCGATGTCGTCACTTCGATGTCCGGCCAGACGATCGAGGTCATCAATACCGATGCCGAAGGCCGCCTCGTTCTGGCCGATGCCCTCTGGTACACCCAGGAACGCTTCAAGCCGCAGTTCATGATTGATCTGGCCACCCTGACCGGGGCCATCATCATCTCGCTGGGTCATGACTACGCAGGTTTATTCAGCAATAACGATGGTTTGTCGGAGAAACTTCTGGTGGCTGGCAAGGCTGAACGCGAGAACCTCTGGCGGCTGCCCCTGCCGGCGGCCTACGAGAAGCAGATCGAAAGCCCGATCGCGGACATGAAGAATATCGGCGGGCGTCCGGCCGGGTCGATCACGGCGGGTCTGTTCCTGCAGAAGTTCGTCAATGGCGTGCCGTGGGCTCACCTCGACATCGCTTCGGTGGCGTGGCGCAAGCCCTCGACCGATCCGACCGTGCCGGACGGTGCCGCCGGATTTGGCGTGCGCCTGCTCAATCGCCTGGTCGCCGACGCCTACGAAGGCTGATCCGGCGGATGTCCGACGCGCCCTGCGAGGTCTGGTTTTACCATCTGGAGCGAAGCAGCGCCGAACAGGTGCTGCCCGAGCTTCTGGAAAAGACCCTCGGGCGTGGCTGGAAGGCCCTCGTGCGCGGGGTTGATCGCGGTCGACTGGAGACCCTGGACGGTCTTCTCTGGACCTATCGCGACGACGCCTTCCTGCCGCACGGACTGGCCCATGAACCCATGGCCGACCGGCAGCCGGTTCTCCTGACCGAGGGGCTGGACAATCCCAATGGTGGCGATGCCCTGTTCCTGCTGGACGGGGCCGAGCCGGGGGATTTGGCGGGCTTCGCCCGCTGTGTCCTATTGTTCGATGGTCGTGACGAGTCGGCCCTGGCTCAGGCCCGGGGGCGCTGGACATATTTCAAGAGGGGCGGCCATCCGGTGTCATACTGGCGGCAGGGTGCCGAACGCGGATGGGAGAAGCAGGCATGACATCCTTGCGGGTTTTGGGCGTTGCCGTCGCTGCGGCCCTTCTGGCGGTGTCCTGCACCAGTGCGCCACCACCCGCGCCCCTGCCACCTCCGGAGACGCCGGTGGCTCCTCCGCCGGTGGCGATTGCCCCGCCCCAGCCGAAGGACCAGTGCGGCATGGTTGAGGCCAAGGCCTATATCGGCAAGAATCGCACTGAATTGCCGGCCGCCGTGGACCCCACCCGTTGGCGGGTGGCCTGCACGACCTGTCCGGTGACCATGGACTTTCGGCCAGATCGCCTGAACATCTTGTTCGACGCCGACACCGGCAGGGTGAAAGAGGTCAAGTGCGGCTAGCGGCGCAGGAGATGGGGCGCACCGCGCTGGCCTCGCTGATTGCGGGGCTGGGATTTGCCCTGCTCGCCTATGTCGGCGTCGAGGTGCCCCGCGCCTACGGGCAGGTGACGCCGATCTGGCTGTCCAACGGCTTTGTCCTCGCCTGCCTACTCGCGGTCAATACGTCGCGCTGGCCCTGGATGCTGGCTGCGGCCCTGGCCGGGGCGCTGTTGGCAGGGGCCCATGCCGGCGACTCCCTGCTGGTCAATCTTGTACTAGCCCCGAGCAACATTGTTCAGATCTGGCTTTGCGCCTGGTCTACCCGCCGATTTTTGGGACGGGACATAGACCTGGGTCTGCCCAGGCATATGATCGGCTTTGTCGGCCTGGCCGGTTTTGCTGTGCCCCTGGTGACCGGGGTTATTGCCTCGCTCCTGCATACGGTGACCCGGGGTGGCGAGATCTGGACCAATATGGCCATCTGGGTTCTGGGCGACATTCTGGGCGTTTTGACCGTGACGCCGTGTATTCTGGTGCTGGTCCGGGCCAGGGCCAATCTCGCCGAGCGCAGTGTGACCCGCGAGGGGCTGGTGGCCCTTGCGGCCCTACTTCTGGTCACTACGGTTGTCTTCGCCCAGAGTCGTTATCCCTTACTGTTCGTGGTTCCGCCGGTGATGCTGCTGGTGGCTTCGCGGCTGGAAATTCTGGGGGGCGTTATCGGGGCGGCCATGGTGGCCATGATCGCTGTCGTCTTCACCATGGCCGGCCTCGGCCCCATCCATCTGATCCACGGCTCGACCTCTGAACAGTCGATCATCCTCCAGGCCTTTCTGGCCGTGTCGATCTTCGTGAGCCTGCCGGTAGCCGCCTATCAGCGACAAAGGCGCGATATCCTCGATCGCATGGCCCAGGCCAGCGAAGCCGTCGCCCGAAGTGAAGCGCGCTATCGGCTGCTGACCGAGAATGCCCTCGATGTGATCGTCCACAGCGACCTTGCCGGCCGGGTGACCTATATGTCGCCCTCCGTCGTCGCCGTGCTCGGCTATACGGCCGAAGAATTGACCGGCGGGCGTCCGATCGAGCTCGTTCACCCAGACTATGTGAAGGCCGTGGTCTCTATCAGCCAGGCGCGGGTTGAAGGCCGAAGCGAAGGTTATCCCGACCGCATCGAGTATCTGGCCTTTCGCAAGGATGGCACGCCCATCTGGCTGGAATCACGTCCGACCCTGGCCCTGGATCCCGTCAGCGGCAAGAAGATCGGCCTGACCGACGTGGTCCGTGACATCACCGCGCGCAAGGCCCTGGAGCAGGAGCTGCGCGAAGCCCGCGCCACCGCCGAGGCCGCCGCGGCCGCCAAGGGCGAGTTCCTGGCCAATATGAGCCATGAGCTGCGCACGCCCCTGACGGCCGTGATCGGCTTTGCCAATCTCGTCGACGAGCAGCCGAACCTGGCGAGCGAAACGCGCCGTCATGTCAGCCGGATTGTCGATGGCGGCCGGTCGCTTCTGGCGACCATCAATGACATCCTGGACTTTTCCAAGCTTGAGGCCGGCCAGATGGAGATCCGGCCGCGTTCAGTAGCGGTGGCGGAACTGGCGCGCGAGGCTCTGGATATCTTCAGCCTGCAGGCGTCCGACAAGGGTCTGGCCCTGACCAGCGAGGGGTTTGAGGCCCTGCCGGACCAGCTTTGGCTTGATCCCGAGCGCCTGCGGCAGGTCCTGCTCAACCTGATCGGCAATGCCATCAAGTTCACCGAGACCGGTGGGGTGACCCTGAGTCTCGGCTATGCAGCGGACACCGAAAGGCTTTCGGTGGCGGTCAGGGATACTGGCCAGGGCATCGCCGAGACAGACATGAAGTTGCTGTTCATGCGCTTCTCCCAGGTCGACGCCTCGATCCGTCGCCAGCATGGTGGCACTGGCCTTGGGCTGGCGATCTCCAAGGGGCTGGTGGAAGCCATGGGCGGTCAGATCGGCGTTGAAAGCCGGCTGGGGGAAGGCTCCTGTTTCCGGTTCGACCTCAGCGCGCCCGTACCGATTGACGGCCTGTCGGAGGGTGAGGAGCCTGTCCTGACTCTGCCTCCGGCCTGCCGGGTGCTGGTGGTCGATGACAATGCGACCAATCGCGAACTGGTCCGGACGATCCTGGAGGCCTTCGGGGCCAAGGTCAGCGAGGCGGCAGACGGCGAAGAGGGTGTCAGCGCCGCCGAAGGCGAGACCTTTGACGTCATCCTGATGGATCTGCGCATGCCTCGCCTCGACGGCGTCCAGGCGGCGGAAAGGATCCGCAGCGGGGCGGGGCCCAGCGCCCATTGCCCGATCATCGCCTTTTCGGCCGATGTCAGTTCGGGCCCGCCCGGAGTGCCGTTTGACGGTTCGGTATCCAAGCCGATGACGGTCGCGTCCCTGGTCGGTGCAATCTCGGCGGCCATGGTGGCGGCCTAGATGCGCTGAGGCTCAGGCTTCGGCCTCGGCCAGGTCTTCAGCCAGGGTCATCCAGGTCGCTTCTGCTTCGTCGAGCTTCGACTTCGCCGTTTCACGACGCTTGGTCAGTTCGGCCAGCTTGGTGGGGTTCTTGTAGAGCTGGGGATCGGCGAGCTGGGCGTCGAATTCGGCGACCTGGCGGGTCGTGCGGGTGACGACCTGCTCGGCGGCCTCGATCTTGCGCTTCAGGGGCTCGATGGCGACGGTCTTGCGTGGCGGGGCGGCGGGAACGTCCAGCTTGGCCGGATCCCGGGCAACCTGGGTCGGCTTGACCGCCTGCTTGGCGCGATCCAGCACGAACCTGGCATAGTCGTCCATGTCGCCGTCGAACGGCTTGACCGTGCCGTCGGCGGCCAGCCACAGGCGGTCGGCGACCAGTTCCATCAGCGAGCGGTCGTGGGTGATCAGTATGACCGCGCCTTCATAGTCATTGAGCGCGTCCAGCAGGGCCCGGCGGCTGTCGATGTCCAGGTGGTTGGTCGGCTCGTCGAGGATCAGCATGTGCGGCGCATCCATCGCCACCATGTTGAGCAGTAGACGGGCCCGTTCGCCGCCGGACAGGTTGGCGACCGTGGTCTCCTGCTTGTCGAAGCCCAGGCCGAACTGGGCCAGCTTCGAGCGGCGCGAGGATTCCGAGGCGTCCGGCATGGCCCGGCGGATGATTTCCAGCGGGGTGTCTTCTGGATCCATGGCCTCGATCTGGTGCTGGTGGAACCAGCCGACCTTCATCTTGCGGTCGCGGTGGAACTCGCCGGACTGCACGCCGAGGGCCCCGGCGATCATCTTGGCGAAGGTCGACTTGCCCGCGCCATTGACGCCCAGCAGGCCGATCCGGTCGTCCAGGTCCATGCGCAGGTTGAGGTTCTTGAGGATCGACCGGCCTTGCTCATAGCCCACATTGGCCCGCTCCAGCCGGATGAGCGGCGGCGGCAGGGGGCGGGGGGGCGAGGGCAGGGTGAAGGGCGCGACGCGCTCCTCGATCGTGGTCGCGACGGGCTCCATCTTGGCCAGTCGCTTCATTCGCGACTGGGCCTGGGCCGCCTTCGAGGCCTTGGCCTTGAAGCGGTCGACGAAGGACTGCAGGTGGGCGCGCTCGGCATCCTGCTTGGCCTTGGCCGAGAGCTGCAGGCGGGCCTTTTCGGCCCGGCGCTTTTCGAAATCGTCGTAGCCGCCGGTGTAGAGCTCCAGCTTGCCGCCGGCCAGGTGCAGCATGTGGGTACAGCTGTTGTTGAGCAGTTCGCGGTCGTGGCTGACGATCAGGGCCGTGTGCGGGTACTTCTGCAGCCGGGCTTCCAGCCACAGGGCGCCTTCGAGGTCGAGATAGTTGGTCGGTTCGTCGAGCAGCAGCATGTCCGGCTCGGCGAACAGGGCGGCGGCCAGGGCGACGCGCATCCGCCAGCCCCCCGAGAACTCGGCCATCGGCCTCTGCAGGTCATCCTGGGAGAAGCCCAGGCCAGACAGGATTTCCGAGGCCTTGGCTGGTGCCGCATCGGAGTCGATCTCGATCAGGCGGGCCCAGATCTCGCCCATTTCCTCTGGCGGGGCGTCCTCCAGCCGGGTCAGAAGGCTGTGACGTTCCTCGTCGGCCTCAAGCACCGTGGCCAGGAGTGAGACCGGCGTGGCGGGGTGCTCCTGGTCGACCGAACCGATGCGCGCCGTTTTGGGCAGGCTGATTTCGTCGTCGCTGGCGGCGAGCTGGCCCAGGATGAGCTTGAACAGGGTGGACTTGCCCACGCCGTTGCGGCCGATCAGACCCACCTTCGCCCCCGGCGGCAGGCTGACGCTGGCATGGTCGAAAAACTTCCGTCCCCAGGCGTTGAAGGTCAGGTCTTTGATCTGAAGCATTTGTAAGGACGACTACGCGGCGGGTTGGCGGGGAGGAAGCGCCCGGCTATAAGCCCGCAACCTCCCAATTCACAACTTTATGTGTGAGATATCTTCGTGACCGAACGCACCTTCTCGATCCTCAAGCCGGACGCCACGCGTCGCAACCTGACCGGCGCCATCAATGCGGTGATCGAGGCCGCCGGCCTGCGCATCGTCGCCCAGCGCCGCGTGCATCTCACCGATGCCCAAGCCAAGAAGTTCTACGAAGTGCACGCCGAGCGTCCGTTCTACGGCGAACTGGTCGGCCAGATGACCGCTGAGCCGGTCGTGGTTCAGGTTCTGCAAGGTGACAACGCCGTCGCCCGCTACCGCGAAGTCATGGGCGCCACCAACCCGGCCAATGCCGACGAGGGCACCATCCGCAAGCAGTTCGCCCTGTCGATCGGCGAAAACTCGGTCCACGGTTCGGACAGCCTGGAGAACGCCGCGATCGAGATCGCCCAGTTCTTCACGGAAGACCAGATCGTCGGCTAAGCTTTTCGCGCCGGCAGGTATTGTCGGGTCGAATAGATCTTGAGAAGCGGCGTGGCTGAAGGCCACGCCGCTTTTCTTATGCCTGGATGCCGTTTTCAGCGTATGCTGGCCGCCTTCCGCTCCCCCGGCTTCGTCTGGTGACCGAAGGGACGGAGTACAGGCCAAGTGAGTGATAACGGCGAGCAGATCGAGCAATTGCTCAGCAGCCCAGACCTGGCCGGCGTTCTCGAAAGCGATGGCTTCCGGCAGTTTCTCGATCAGGTGCCGATCGCGATCGCCGTGTCGGAACTGCAGCCGGACGAACGGATCGTCTACGCCAACATCGAATTCGAGCGCCTGAGTGGTCAGGCAAGCGCCGATCTTGAGGGCAAGTGCTGGAAGGCTCTGCTGGGCCGCTCAGCAGATGCGGAGGATGATGGCGCACTGAGTGACGCCGTCCTCGAGGACCAGGACTATATCGGCGTCTTCTCCTTTGCGCACAGCCAGGGCGTCGAAGCCGTCGACGCCTGGTCGAACATCATCCAGGACAATGCAGGCATCGCGGTGTTTCGAATGCTTGCCCTGGTGGGAGCAAGCCATCGTGGCTCCGATCGCACCGAATTCGAGCAGCGCATTCTGGACAAGGACGTGTTGCTGCGCGAGCTGCAGCATCGGGTTGCCAACAATCTGCAGATGATCACGGCCCTGATCCGGATTGAGGCGCGCAATGTACCCGAGGACGCTCAGGACGAACGGTTCGGTCGACTTGCCGGACGGGTCGAGGCTCTGGGTCTGCTCTATCGTTCGCTGTCAGATGCGGGGCAGGCAGAGACCGTCGATCTGGGCGTCTATCTCAGCGAAATCGCTTCTGCTGTCATGCGGGCTCATGCGGCGGAAGGGATTCACCTCAATCTTCAGGTCGATACGTGGCCGGTCTCGATCAATGTGGCGATGCCGGCGGGCCTGGTGGTCAACGAGCTGCTGACCAATGCCCTCAAGCACGCCTTCAAGGGGCGTGAAGGCGGAACGATCACCCTGCACAGCCTGGTCGACGAAGACGGTTGCCGCGTTGTCGTCTCGGATGACGGGGTCGGCCTGCTGCCGGACCAGACCTGGCCAAGGCCGGGGAAGCTCAGCAACATGATCGTCCAGTCCCTGCGCAAGAACGCCCACGCGAAAGTCGAGGTCAGCGGCGAGCCTGGCGGGGGTATGCGTGTGACCATCGTCTTCACCCGCGCCAACGCCCTCTAAGTGTCCTCGTGCGACCTGACGAGCCCTAGGCCACCAGACGGGTCGTCCGCGCTGGTCCGGGCCCGAAGCGCTTCCAGCTGGCATAGGCAATGATCCCGAGGATTACCGCGGCGAGCGCAAGGGCCACGCCCGCCAATGGATCAGTCAGGAGCAGTTCCAGATTGCGGGCGGCCATATAGCCCGGGGCGAGCATGGCTATGACCCAGAGCGGCGCGGTCAGGACGCTGGCGGCCTGGAAGGCCCAGGGCCGCGATCGGGTCATGCCCGCCACGATCGGAATGAACGGGCGAACCGGGCCCATGAAGCGTGCCAGGGCGATGGCAATGATCCCGTGCCGCCGCGAGACCAGCTTGGCGCGGGCCAGCAGCCGTCGGTGACCGGCCAGCAGGCCGTTGGCGAGCCGCCGGGCTCCAAGACCCCGGCCAAGCAGATAGGACAGGCCGTCGCCGATGATGGCCCCGGCGCTGCACCAAAGGATCGCTTCGACCGGATGCAGAACACCCTGGGCCACCAGGGCACCGGCCATGACCATGACTGCCACAATGGGGATCAGCAGTCCGACCAGCAGGAGAGCCTCCAGCAGGGTCAGGACGAACAAGGCCAGCCCTGCCCAGAGGCTGTTCTGGGCGATCGTCTCGGTCAGTTGGGGCAGGAGCGATTCCATGACGCCATTCTGACCCCGAATAGTGACAACTCCCTGACCCTGGATGGTTATCAATTCGAAGCGCGACATTCGGTCTCGCCGGGTCCGCCCCATTTGCGTCACAGATCGGGTGCGGCTGGGCCCAGGCGGGACAGCCTGTTCACGGAGGCTCACCTTGAAGGACTATGCCGGGCGTGATGTAGCCCTTGCGGCGGCTCTTTCCGGGGTGGCCGGTTATGTCGACGCCATCGGTTTCCTGAAGCTGGGCGGCTTCTTTGTGTCGTTCATGAGTGGCAACTCGACGCGACTGGGGGTCGGTCTGGCCACCGGCCATGTCGCGGCGGCCCTGACGGCCCTGGGTCTGATCGGCCTCTTTGTGGCCGGGGTGGTGCTGGGCGCACTTGTCGCCCGACGGGTGGGCGAAGACCGACGGTCCGCGGTCATGGCTCTGGTGGCCGGTCTGCTGATCAGCGCTGCGATCTTGATCATGATGGGGCTGGACGGCCCGGGCGTAGCGGCGATGGTCCTGGCCATGGGGGCCGAGAACGCGGTCTTCCAGCGCAATGGCGATGTCGGCGTCGGCCTGACCTATATGACCGGGGCCCTGGTCAAGGCCGGGCAAAGGATCGCTGCGGCCCTGACTGGCGGTGAGCGCTGGGCCTGGGTCCCGTTCTGCCTGCTCTGGACCGGCCTGACCCTCGGCGGAGCCCTCGGCGCGGCGGCCTATCTGAAGTTTGGCGTCATGGCCCTGTGGGGCGCGGCCCTGGTCGTCACGGGCCTGGCCGTGGCCCGCTATCGCTTCGAGAAGGCTTCAGCCTAGGCCCAGGCAGAAGGCAGCGAGGGTCTCGGGGTAAAGCCTGTGCTCCTGCTCCAGGACCCGCAGGGCCAGGGCGTGTTCGTCATCGCCGGGCAGGATGGGCACGCGGGCCTGGCCCAGGATGGGACCCTCATCAACACCGGCCGTGACCAGATGGACGGTACAACCAGCCTCGGCCTCGCCTGCGGCCAGGGCCCGGGCATGAGTGTCCAGGCCCGGATAGGCGGGCAGCAGGGAAGGGTGGATGTTCAGCATCCGTCCGGCCCAGGCATCGACCAGGAAGGGCGTCAGGATGCGCATATAGCCCGCCAGTGCGATGACCTGGATGCCCCGCGACCGCAGGGCGGCGTCTATGGCGCGTTCATGGGCCTCACGGTCCTTGCCGAACGGCTTCTGGTCTACGCAAAGCGCCTCAATCCCGGCCGCCTGGGCCGTGGCAAGACCGCCGGCCTCCGGTTTGTTGGCCAGGACCAGGCTGATCTCGAAAGGGCAGTCCCCGGCCAGGGTCGACCGAACCAGGGCTTCCATGTTGGTGCCCCGTCCGGAGATGAAAACAGCCACCTTGGTCTTCGAGGCCATCAGGACCACCCCATCCATCTCCCGCAAGGGGAGAGGGCCCAAACCTAGCCCGCGACCAGCTGGCCGCAGATGAAGGCGTCCTCGCCGGCATTGAGCAGGGCGGCCAGCACGGGTTCGGCATCGCTTGACGCCACCACCAGAATGAAGCCGACGCCACAGTTGAAGGTTCGGCGCAGTTCGTGATCCGAGATGCCCCCGACCTCCTGCAGCCAGGCGAACACGGGGGGCAGGGGCCAGGCGTTCCAGTCAAACTCGGGAACCAGGCCCTGGGCGATACAGCGTGGCGGGTTTTCGATCAGGCCGCCGCCCGTGATGTGGGCCCCGCCCTTGACGCGGCCTGACTGCAGCAGGGGCAGGATCGACTTCACATAGATCCGGGTCGGGGCCATCAGGGCTTCGGCCAGGGTCTTGCCGTCTTCGAAGGGAGCCGGGGCGTCCCAGGTCAGACCCGAGCGCTCAACCACCCGACGGACCAGCGAATAGCCGTTGGAATGGGGACCGGAAGAGCCCACGCCGATGATGATGTCGCCGGCCCTCTGCTTGTCGAGCTTGGGCAGGACACCGTCGCGCTCGACGGCACCGACCGAGAAGCCGGCCAGGTCATATTCACCGTCGCTGTACATGCCCGGCATTTCGGCGGTTTCGCCGCCGACCAGGGCCGCGCCGGCCAGCTTGCAGCCTTCGGCAATGCCCGCGACCACGCTGGTGGCGGTGGCCAGGTCCAGCTTGCCGGTCGCGAAATAGTCCAGGAACAGCAGGGGTTCGGCCCCCTGGGCCAGCAGGTCGTTGACGCACATGGCCACCAGATCGATGCCGACCGAGCCATGCATCTTGGCGTCGATGGCGATCCGCAGCTTGGTGCCGACGCCATCCGTGGTGGAAACCAGCAGGGGATCGTCATAGCCGGCGGCCTTCAGGTCGAACAGGGCACCGAAACCGCCAAGGCCGCCATCGGCACCGGGGCGGCGCGTGGCCTTGGCCAGGGGTTTGATCGCTTCAACCAGGGCGTTGCCGGCATCAATATCAACGCCCGCCTGGGCGTAGGTGAGGCCGCTCTGCTGATCGCTCATTCGCTTGCTCTGGTCTAGTTGAGGACGCCAACGCGCCTTCAATTCGCGGAAATCTGCGCCCCGGGGCTGCTTGACGCTTGCAGACTCGGGGGTGCGCGAGGCTATTAGCAGCCGATGAAGCCGATAACCACTACCGCCGCACTGGCGGCGTTTTGTAATGAGTTGCAGGGTCAGCCCTTTGTCGCCGTGGACACCGAGTTCATGCGTGAGACGACCTACTGGCCCAAGCTCTGCCTGATCCAGGTTGGCGCCCCCAATGTCGAGGCCGTAATCGATCCGCTGGCGGAGGGTATCGACCTGACGCCCCTGCTGGATCTGATGCGCGACGAGCGTGTGCTCAAGGTGTTCCACGCCGCCCGTCAGGACGTCGAGATCTTCAACAATCTGGGGGCCATGCCCCGACCACTGTTCGACACCCAGGTGGCCGGCATGGCCGCCGGCTTTGGCGAGCAGATCGCCTATGACGCCCTGGTCCGCCAGATGCTGAAGATCGAGCTCGACAAGTCCAGCCGCTTTACCGACTGGGCGCGGCGGCCCCTGTCTGAGGCCCAGCTGACCTATGCCCTGGCCGATGTCACCCATCTGGCCTCGCTGTATCCGATGTTGCGCCAGCGCCTGGCAGACGCGGGGCGGCTGGCCTGGGTCGAGGAAGAGATGCAGGCCCTGTGTGATCCGGCCTTCTACGATGTCGACCCGGAAAAGGCCTGGCGCCGGCTGCGGCCGCGCAAGACGGCCCAGAAATATCTGGCTGTCTTCAAGGCGGTCGCCGCCTGGCGCGAACGCACCGCCCAGCAACGGGACCAGCCGCGGGGCCGCATCCTGAAGGATGAGGCCATAGACGAGCTGGCTACCCAGGCACCGACCACGCTGGACGGGCTCAACACCTTGCGTGGCGTACCCAAGGGCTTCGGCGGCAGCAAGTTTGGCCCGGACCTGCTGGCGGCCATCAAGGCGGCCCTGGCAGATCCTGAAGGCTATGCGCCCGTTCTGGAAAAGGCCGGTCCTGCGCCCCCGCCGTCGGCAGGGGCCGTGGTCGAGCTGCTGAAGGTCTTGCTCAAGGCCCGGGCCGAGGAAGCCGGCGTTGCGTCGAAACTGATCGCGACCGTTTCGGACCTGGAAAAGATCGCCGCCGACGACAATGCCAGTACCCCCGCCCTGACGGGCTGGCGCCGCGACGCCTTCGGGGCCGACGCCCTGAAGATCAAGCGCGGTGAGCTGGCCCTGGTGCTGGATGGTGCCCGGGTGCGGGTCGTTGAGGTTCGAAGGGCCCCCAAGGCGGAATCAGAAACCTGAGGCGTGCGTCCGTCGGGTCTTCAACCCATAGTGAGTAAAAGTTAGGCGGCTAACGGTCTAGCGGCCCTGCGTAGCCTTTCCTGTTCTGCTATCTTCCTTGTCAGCCAAGAGCGTCTGCGCCCTTTGGCAGGCAGAGGTGGCAGGTTTGGCGGGATACTGGGACAGACTGGCGACCGCCTACCGACCGGCGGCAGTTTCCCGGCGCTCACAGGTCCCCTTGCGGGTTTTCGTCATCCTGGTGCTGTGCGGGGCTATGGCCTGGCGCCCAGGCTTTGGCTTTCTGCTCGGCTGGTCAGCCGCCTATGCCTTTGCGCAGCTGGCGGAGTTGCTGGCGCTACGGCGGTTTCTTGCTGCACCAGATCCGGCCACGACGGTGGGATTCAACCTCGCGACCGATCTCCTGATGGCGACAGTCTTCGGCTGGATGGCGATCCCGCTGTGGCAGATCGGGACGCCGGCTGCTGCTGCGGCGGCGACCCTGCTGATTTCCGGATCCATCCTGACTGCCCTGATGGGGGCTGAAGGCTGTTTCACGGCCTTCGCGACGGCCGTTACCCCGCACCTGGCCTATCTGTTCATTCTTCCCTATGCCGGCGGCGCGGCCGACGACCCGGTCTCGCCCTATTTCCTGATCGGTGCAGGCCTGCTGAGCCTGGTTCTGGCCATGGTCTTTACCTGGTCCCAGCGCGCCATGCAGGCCGAGCGGTCGGCCCGTCTGGCCGCGGAAGCCCAGACGGCTGCCAAGTCCGCCTTCGTCGCCATGGTCAGCCATGAATTGCGGACACCGATCAATGCCCTGCTGAACGGTGCGGACGCTCTGGCACGGCAGGTCGGCAGTGATCCTGGCGCGACCCGGCTGATCGCTGACGCCGGATCGATGATGAAGACCCTGCTCAATGACCTGCTGGATTTTTCCAAGATCGAGGCCGGTCGGATGGGAGTCGAACAGGTCGACTACGATCTGCGCAGCGTGGTGCGCGACAGTGTTCTGCTGTGGCGCAACGAGGCGCGGGCCAAGGGCATCAAGCTGGAGTTCAGGGGAGGAAAGTCCCTGCCGGTCTGGGTTCGCGGTGATCCGATGCGGTTGCGCCAGATCCTCAACAACCTGCTGTCCAATGCCATCAAGTTCACAGCCGATGGCAGGGTGACCCTCAGCGTCGCCCTGCTGGACCGGCCAGAGGGCCGCTTCATGGATCTGCAGGTGGTCGACACAGGGCCAGGCCTGACGCCAGGCCAGATCGACCGCCTGTTCAGCGCCTATGATCAACTGGGTGACGGGACGGCGCGCGCCTTCGGGGGGACGGGGCTGGGCCTGGCCATCAGCCGCGATCTGGCCCGGCTGATGGGGGGAACCCTGACGGCGGAAAGCCGGCCGGGAGAAGGGGCGCGTTTCATCCTGGCCCTGCCCGTGCCCGAAGGCACGGCCCCGGTCTCTGTGGATCTCACCCGCCTGCCGACGGTCGCGATCAAGGGGGAAAGCCCCCTGATCTTGGTCGTCGATGACCACGACATCAATCGCCGCATGATGCGAGCCATGCTGGAAGCCTTCGGGGCCCGTGTGGAAACGGCTGACGACGCCGAGGCAGCGCTCAAGGCGGCAGAGGCCCGGGGCTTTGACGCGATCCTGATGGATCTGCGGATGCCGGGTGTCGACGGCCTTGAGGCGACCCGACGGTTGCGCGCCTCCAGCCTGAACGGTCAGACCCCGGTGATTGCCGTTTCGGGCGCGGTTCTGCCGGAGGACCGGGAGGCCTGTGAGCGTGCGGGCATGAACGGTCTGATCCGCAAGCCGGTTGTGCCGGAAGAGCTCTATGCGGCGCTGTTTGGCGACCCAGCGGCCTAGGCCGCTTAGGGGCCTTCACACCGGTCGACCTTGCTCGCGCCCAGCCTGGGAAAGGCATCCGCCTCCTTCACCCTGAGGGGCAAGGGGAAGGAGGCAAAGACTGTTAGTGGGGCAGGACCGCGCCGCCGGCGGCGAGGCCCAGGGCGACCAGGACGCTGACATGGAAGACGATGGCGATCGCGACGGTGCGTCGGACCGACCAGGTCGACTCCTGGGCAAAGACCCGGCCGATTTCATGCTGGAGACTGTGCGCAGCACTTTCCACCGGCGCATCATTATCATTGGCGAGGCGTAGATCAGGACGCTTGCGCGGGTTGGGCGCGATAGCGTCAAGGTAGTCCACTTTACGCTGCAGCATCACTGGCCTCCTTATGTCGTTACAGACACGCTAGCGAAGTGAAGCTAACAAATTATGCTCAAACGACAGCAGTTTGACTGCGTCATTCGGCCTCGTTTGCATTATGGGTAGATTTAGACTGCATTAAGCACGTCTAACACTCAGCAACATCTTGTTTAGGATGTTGAGATCTTCAACTTCAGGCCCAGCAGATGGGCGACCGTGCCGGCACGCTTGCTGGTCTGTTCCCCCAGTAGCAGGTCGGCATAGCCGGGCTCTGCGGTGAGGGTCAGCTGGGTCCTGTCGATCATCAGCCGTGAGCGGGCGAGCAGGGGGGCGCTGCGCCCCGAGAGGTCACAGCCGAGGCGGATGGCCGCGCCAAGCGCCCGGGCCCGCTTCAGCCGCAGGGGGCTCAGCAGGCGATGCAACACTTCGATCTCGGGCGGGTCGAAGGCGGTGGAGTGACGGGCATAGGCGGCGGTGGCCAGAAAGGCCCGCTCGGCGTGATCCTGGCCGGCGATCGGCGCGCGCAGTACCTGCTCGAAGACCAGGTCGGCGCGATGGTCGGGATGCAGCCGGGCGCCGAGATCGGCCAGGCGGCAGGCGGCCGACATCAGCACCTCGTCCCGCCCGCCCTCAAACAGCGGCGGCAGGCTGGTGAAGGCCGGGGCCAGCCAGGCATTGAGGCCCTGGCCCAGTTCGTCAGCGACGCCCTGTCGGGCGCCGAGCGAGGCGCAGCCCTCGATCAGCGGGTCCAGGCCCCGGGTGCGCGGTGGCATGGCCTCGAACAGCAACCCCTCGCGGACGCCAAAGGCCGAGATCTCGATCCGCTTGAGCGCCAGACTATCGATCAGGCTTTCCAGCACCACGGCAGCATAGGGCAGGGTCTCCGAGCGCTTCTTGCTCATGCCCTCGATCCGCTCGAGCGAGGCCCTGGACTGGTGCGAGACCAGACGGGCGGCGTCGAGGGCCTCGCTGGCGCTCATTTCATACTGGTGCACGACATGCAGCGGGTAGCCCGACAGCCGCATGTGCAGCAGGGCCAGGTTGCGCCAGGCTCCGCCGACCGCATGGAAGGTATCGGTGCGGAAGGCGCTGGCCACGGGGGCGAGGCGCTGGGCGCACAGCCGGCGCACGCGCTCGCCGTCGAAGCCCTCCGACAGGCCCAGGCTGAACGGGCCCAGGGGCAGGGTGACGCCGAGGCCCGCGCCGGTGGTTTCCAGCCGGACGAGTTCGAGGCTGGCCCCGCCGAGGTCGCCGACCACGCCGGTGGCCGAGGGCGCGCCGGCCAGGACACCCAGGGCGGCGTAATGGGCCTCTTCCTCGCCCGACAGGACCCGGACGCTCAGGCCGGTCTCGGCCTTGACCCTTGCGACGAAGTCAGGCCCGTCGCTGGCCTCGCGGGCTGCGGCGGTGGCGACCACGAAGATCTCGGCCGGGGCCACGGCCTCCAGGACGGCGCGGAAACGCTTCAGGGCCGCCAGGGACTGCTGCACGCCCTCCGGCGACAGGCGGCCATGGTCCCCGAGGTCCCGGCCCAGGCCCGCCAGCACCTTCTCGTTGAAGACGGTCCAGATGGCGCGACCTTCCAGCCGGTACACCACGAGGCGCACCGAGTTGGATCCGATATCGATCACAGCCGCGTCGCGCGGCGCCGGAAATGGCATGGGCGTGGTTTAGCCTATTCGGCCGCAGGAGAAAGCGGGGCCGGAAGAAAATCGCTGCAACAGGTCAGGACGCGCCATTAATCCGGCAGGCCAGCAAGCGCCAGCGGGTTTCGGTCCTTACGTAGAAGCAGGTGCCGAAGGTTTTCTGTGCTCCGTCGGCCCGCAGTCCGCCCTTGGTGGCCGCGTGATTCCCGTCGAGCAGCAGCATCTCGACCGTCGGGGCCTGGGTCGGACAGCGGCCCCAGGAGCGGATCTGGCCCAGACGCAGTCCCGGACCGTAGATCCTGCCCCTGGCCTGCAACTGGCGATCCACAGGGGCGAGGGCGGCGCCGTCGCCGATCCGGTCAAGGCCGGGCACGCCGGGCGCGGCCAGGATGGCGCAGATCTCGGCCTGTTCAGCGGGCGCAGGGCCGCAGCCGGCCAGTCCCAGGACCGCCAGTGCGGCGAGGCGTTTCAAGGGCCGGCCCTAGCCGCGCCTTGGTCCCACATGGTCAAAGGCCATGGGCAGGTCCTTCACCTTGTGACCGCGACCCGAGAGGCTGGGATTGGTCATGAAATAGTCGTGGGCCGAGAAGGCTCCCTTCCTGTCCCAGGCCGGATTGCGGACATAGTCGCCATCGCTCTTGAGGTTCCAGCTCTGGGCCTCGTCCTTGAGATTGGCGACCATGATCTGGCTGAGCACCTGCTGGTGCACGGTCGGGTTCTCGACCGGCACGAGGGTCTCGACCCGGCGGTCGAGGTTGCGGGGCATCCAGTCGGCCGAGCTGATGAACAGGCGGGTTTGCGGGCCGGGCAGGGTGGCCCCATTGGCGAAGGCGACGATGCGGGCATGTTCCAGGAACCGCCCGACGATGCTCTTGACCCGGATGTTTTCCGACAGGCCCTTCACGCCCGGACGCAGGCAGCAGATGCCGCGCACCACCAGATCGATCGAGACCCCGGCCTGGCTTGCGGCATAGAGGGCATCGATGATCTGCGGGTCGACCACCGAGTTCATCTTGGCCCAGATGCCGGCCGGCTTGCCGGCCCGGGCGTTGTCGGCCTCGCGGGCGATCATCCTCAGCAGATCCGGCTTCAGGGTCTCGGGCGAGAAGCTCAGCTTCTCCAGGCCCGAGGGCTGGGCATAGCCGGTGATGAAGTTGAACAGCTTGCCGCCGTCCCGGCCCAGGGCCGGATCACAGGTGAACAGCGACAGGTCGGTATAAACCTTGGCCGTCTGCGGGTGATAGTTGCCGGTCCCGAAGTGGCAATAGGTCCGCAGGGCATCGCCCTCGCGCCGCACCACCACCGACAGCTTGGCGTGGGTCTTCCAGTCGACGAAGCCGAACACCACGTGGACGCCCGCGCGTTCCAGGTCGCGGGCCCATTTGAGATTGTTCTCCTCGTCGAAGCGGGCCTTGATCTCGACCAGGGCCGTGACGTTCTTGCCGTTGTCGGCCGCCTCGATCAGGGCCGCCACGATCGGGCTGTCCTTGGAGGTGCGGTAAAGGGTCTGCTTGATCGCCAGCACATTGGGATCGCGGGCCGCCTGGCGCAGGAACTGCACCACCACATCGAAGCTCTCGAAGGGGTGGTGGACCAGGATGTCCTTCTCGCGGATCGCCGCGAAACAGTCGCCGCCATGGTCGCGCACCCGCTCGGGGAAGCGCGCATTATAGGGCTTGAACTTCAGGTCGGGACGGTCGGGCGGGATCAGCTCGCTCATCTGGGCCAGGCCCAGCTTGCCCTCCACCAGCACCACATCCTCGGCCTCGGCCCGCAGGCCCTCGATGATGAACGCGCGCAGGTCCTCCGGCATGGTGGTCTGCATCTTGACCCGCACCACCTGACCCAGCCGGCGCTTCTTCAGCCGCGCCTCGAACTCGCGCACCAGGTCTTCGGCCTCTTCCTCGATCTCGAGGTCGCTGTCGCGGATCAGGCGGAACAGGCCCAGGCCCTCGACCTCATAGCCGGGGAACAGGTGATCCAGGAACAGGATGATGAAGCTTTCCAGGGCGACGATCTTGCGCTGGCGCTTCTTGCCGCGGGTCATCACGCTGGACAGTTCCCAGAACCGCTGCACCTGGCTGGGCACCGGCACCAGGGCATAGAGGTGCTTGTCGTCGGCGATCCGGCGCAGCTTCAGCGCCAGGCAGAAGCCGAGATTGGGGATGAAGGGAAAGGGGTGGGCCGGGTCGATGGCAAGGGGCGTCAGCACCGGGAACATCCGGGTCAGGAACAGCTCCTCGGCCCGGACCCAGTCCTCGCCGACAATGTCCTTTGCGTCCAGCAGCTTCAGGCCCTCGGCCCACAGCTCGGCCCGGATCTCGCGCCAGATCTTCTGCTGGTCTGCCATCAGGTCGCTGGTCGAGGCATTGATCTTCGCCAGTTGTTCGCCGGGCGTCAGGCCGTCCTGGCTGATCACCCGCACGCCTTCGCGCACCTGCCCCTTCAGGCCGGCGACGCGGACCATGTAGAACTCGTCGAGGTTGTTGGCCGAGATCGACAGGAACCTCAGGCGCTCCAGCAACGGATGGCGCGGATTGGCGCTCTCTTCCAGCACCCGCTCATTGAAGGCCAGCCACGAGGTCTCGCGATTGATGAACCGCTCGGGCGAGGCCATCAGCGCCATGTCGAGGCGGCAGGTGACATCGTGCTTCCCGGCTGGAGCGACGGTTTCGTTGGCGGCGGTCGGCAGGGCGGCGGCGTCAGTCATGCGGGCAACCATAGGCGAACTGTGTTCGCACATGGTGAACGCGGCAGGTGACAGGGGCAAGACAGAGGGGGCGGCGGCCGACGTGATGCACAATCGGTCGTCAGCGTCCCGCAAAAAACACCGTCATCCCCCGACCTGTTCGGGGGACCCAAGCCGGGATGGCCGATAACCCCCTGGAAGCGCCGCCTGGGTCCCCCGGATAAACCGGGGGATGACGAATTTAGAAGCGGAGGAAAGGCAGACGGTGATGAGGGCTGTTAAGGGGCCTCATCCTCGTCAAAGGCCAGGACCTGGCCGGCCAGCACCCGGCTGATGGCCCGGCCCTCGGCCGAGGCGGCCTCGTCGAGCAGGTCGACGGCGGCTATGGCCTCCAGAGAGGAGCGGGGGATGCGGCGCAGCAGATAGGGATAGACCTCCTCGGCAGGGGTCATGGCCCGGGCCGCGAAGGCCCGGCGCAGCACGGCCTCCAGTACGATGTCGTCGGGCTCGTCGATGCGGGCGACGCTGGTGGCATTGAGCCGCGAGCGCAGGTCCGGCACCGCGCAGTCCCAGGCCACGGGGGCCAGCCGGCCGGTCAGAAGCAGGGTGCCGCCATCGACCCCGGCCATGTTGATCAGGTGAAACAGGGTCTCGTCATCGAGGTGCCCGCCCTCGGCCCGGCGGTCGGCATCGTCGACCAGCACCGCCCGGCCGCGCAGGGCCGAAAGGTCGACCGGTGCCGACAGGGGATTGGCGGCCTCGATCACCACGGCATCGGCCCTCAGGGCCCAGTCCCGCGCCAGATGGGTCTTGCCGGCCCCGGCCTCGCCGACCAGGGCCACCCGCCCCTCGACCCAGCCGGGCCAGGCGTCCAGGGCCGCCAGAGCCAGCGCATTGGTCGGCGACACGGCAAAGTGCTCCCGTGCAAACGATGGCGGGCTGTGCAGCGGCAGTCTGAACTGACGGGACAAACGCGAGGGGTCCGGCGTGGTTACGGGATGGTTTGGTATAGGCCGGGTACGGCGTCAGGGCGAGAGGGGCGGTATGGGAAGGTGGGGATTAGGGGCGGGGAGGTGTGGATGGCGAGACAGTCAGAGCCCCCACCGCACCACCAACAACCCAAACCCCAGCAGGATCACCGGCCCGAACACCGCGAAGGTCCAGCGGGTGATCCGCTCCGGCAGGAAGGTGTCGTAGGTGCCGTTCCTGGTCGCGCCGTACTTCACGGCGATGGCGGTCAGCGGGCATTTGAGGCCGAAGGCGGCGAAGACCGCGCTCTCGACGGCGACCAGAGCGGCTGCCACCCACAGCCAGGGGCCGTGCGCGCCGGTGATCCCGGCATAGAGGACGACGAGGCTGGCACCGGCCATCACGAGATAGATCACGGTGTGGAGGGCGCGGACCAGGGTCAGGCTTTGGGCATCGGTCATGGGGCGTAGTCTACCCTTCCAGATACTCCCGTCATTCCCGCCCTTGTGGCGGGAACCCCTCGCGCCGCCGCAGGTGCAGAAGGGGCGAAGTGCGCGCGCACTTCGCTGGCGCTTCACGTGTCAGCTGAACCAGGGGTTCCCGCCACAAGGGCGGGAATGACGGGGGGTATGGGGAGTGGTGTGGGGGCCCTATATCTCACCCATGCAACACCCACCCCCCGACCTCGCCGCCTGGCGCGCCGCCATCACCAAGCCCGCCGGCCCACTCGGCGGCCTTGCGCGCAAGGCCCAGGTGAGGATCAACCAGATCATCCCCGAAAAGGTCCATGCCACCATCACCACGGCCATGGAGGGCCTGACGCGGGGCATATTGACCGGGGCCGACTTCGCCACCGGCTCGCCGCAGCACGGCCTGAGCCTGGACGAGAAGCGTGCCAAGGCCGCCGCGGCCATCGACGGCTGGAAGAAGACCGCCAGTGTCGAGGGCGGGATCACCGGAGCCGGGGGCTTTCTGGCGGCGGCGGCGGATTTTCCGCTGCTGATGAGCTTCAAGATCAAGCTGCTGTTCGAGATCGCCGCCATTTTCGGCCATGACGGCACCGACCTCGATGAGCGGCTCTACATCCTGCACATCTTCGAACTGGCCTTTTCCGACGCCGGGCACCGGGCCCGGGTGCTGGCCTCCATGGACGACTGGAACGCCCGGCGCAGTGAGCGTCCCGCCAGCCTCGAGGCCTTCGACTGGCGGGCCTTCCAGCAGCAGTATCGCGACCATATCGACCTGGCCAAGCTGGCCCAGCTGCTGCCCGTGGTCGGTGCCCCGGTCGGGGCCATCGTCAACTGGCGGCTGGTCGAGCACCTGGGCGTGACGGCAGTGATGGCCTACCGGATGCGGGAGGAGGGCCTCGCGCTCCCCCGGCCCACGCCGCTGGCCCCCTCCTGACCGCTACGCGGTCGTCCTCCCCCCTGCGGGGGGAAGATGAAACGCGCCGATCTCCATCTTCCCCCTCCGGGGGAAGACGATCGCGAAGCGATCCGTAGGGGGCAAGTGCGGGCATAGAGAACAATCAATCCCCGGGGCTTTCAGGGAAAAGCTCAACCCGATCAACACCCTGCAAAAACAACCACCGCGCCAATCCGACGCGCTGAAACCTCCCGTATTCTGTACCCACCTCGTCGCGAGGAAAGGGCGCAAGGCCAGCGACCATGGCGGCGACGGGGGGTGATCGAGCGGGGCTGGGGTCGAGGGGGATACTCGACCGGTCCGGGGATCTGGTTGCTGGCCAGACCCGCCCGCCGTCGGCGTGGTTGAAGGCAAAAGGGCGTGTCTGGCTGTAAGCCCGTCCTCTTCGACCGCTGGAGCGCGCTGGAAACGGCGCGAGCCGGGTCCCGGTAAGGCCTCAACAGGGCCACCTGGCGGGAGGCTGACGGAAAACGACCACGCGGAGCGCACGGCTTCGTCGAAACGGTATTTTCTAGTCTCATCCGGACGTCGTCCGGACGCTCCGCGACCCTTTCCATCCCTTCAGCGAGTGATCGCGTGGGGGCGTGAAGCTGTAGCTGCTCCCCCTCTGGGGGAGCTGTCGCGGAGCGACTGAGGGGGTTAATGCGGCCTTCGCCCAGATGGCCCCCTCCGGCCCTTCGGGCCACCTCCCCCGGAGGGGAGGATCCGGATCAGACGTCCAGATCCGCCGCAGCGAACTCGGCGTTTTCCTGGATGAAGCGGAAGCGCAGTTCCGGCTTGCGGCCCATCAGGGTCTCGACCAGGGACTCCACCGCCTCTTCCGAGCGCGGCAGGGTCACCCGCGCCAGGGTGCGGACGGCCGGGTCCATGGTGGTTTCCTTGAGCTGGGCGGCCATCATCTCGCCCAGGCCCTTGAAGCGGCCGATCTCGGGCTTCTTGCCCTTGAACTGCGTGGCCAGCAGCTCGTCCTTGTGGGCGTCGTCGCGGGCATAGGCGCTCTTGCCGCCGTGGCTGATGCGATAGAGGGGCGGCAGGGCCAGGAACAGGTGCCCGCCGCGGATCAGCTCGGGCATGGTGCGGTAGAAGAAGGTGATCAGCAGGGAGGCGATGTGGGCGCCGTCGACATCGGCGTCGGTCATGATGATGATCCGCTCGTAGCGCAGATCTTCCTCGCGATACTTGTTGCCGCCCTGGGCCCCCAGGGCCAGCATCAGGTCTGACAGCTCCTTGTTGGCGCTCATCTTCTCGCCGGTGGCCGAGGCGACATTGAGGATCTTGCCGCGCAGGGGTAGGATGGCCTGGGTCTTGCGGTTGCGGGCCTGTTTGGCCGAGCCGCCGGCGCTGTCGCCTTCGACGATGAACAGTTCGGCCCCGTCGACCGCGCCGCCGGCGCAGTCGGCCAGCTTGCCCGGCAGGCGCAGCTTGCGGGTGGCGCTGGCGCGCTGGACCTCCTTGTCCTTGCGGCGCTTGAGGCGTTCCTCGGCCCGTTCGACCACGAAGTCGAGCAGGGCCTGGGCGCTCTTGGGCGAGGCGGTCAGCCAGTGGTCAAACGGGTCGCGCAGGGCGGCCTCGACGAAGCGCTGGGCCTCGGAGGAGGACAGCTTTTCCTTGGTCTGGCCCTGGAATTCCGGATTGCGGATGAACACGGAAATCAGGGCCCCGGCCTGGGCGATGACGTCGTCGGCGGTGATGATCGCCGCCCGCTTCTCGCCCTTCAGCTCGGCATAGGCCTTGAGGCCCCGGGTCAGGGCGGCGCGCAGGCCGCTCTCATGGGTGCCACCCTCGGGGGTGGGAACGGTGTTGCAGTAGGACTGCATGAAGCCGTCATGCTCACCGAAGCCGCGCGGCGTCCAGGCGATGGCCCATTCGACGGCTCCGGCCTCGCCCTGGCGCTCGATGCGGCCGGCGAAGCTTTCGGGGGTGACGGTTTCCAGGCCCTTGGTGCGCTCGGCCAGGAAGTCGGCCAGGCCATTGGGGAAGTGGAAGACAGCCTCGGCCGGGGTCTGATCCTGGATGCGCTCGGCCGCGCAGGACCATTTGATCTGCACGCCACGGAACAGATAGGCCTTGGAGCGGGCCATGCGGTACAGGCGCGCCGGCTTGAAATTGGTCCCCTCGCCGAAGATCTCGTCGTCGGGCTTGAAGCGGACCATGGTGCCGCGCTTCTTGCTGGGGCCGACCTTCTCGACCGGACCCAGGGGCTTGCCGCGCGAGAAGACCTGCAGGTGCTCGAAGCCGTCGCGCCAGACGGTGACCTCGACCAGCTCCGACAGGGCGTTGACGACGCTGGCACCGACGCCGTGCAGGCCGCCGGAGGTTTCATAGGCCTTGCCGCTGAACTTACCGCCGGCGTGCAGGACGGTCATGATGACCTCCAGCGCCGACTTGCCGGGGTGCTTGGGGTGGGGGTCGACCGGCATGCCCCGGCCGTCGTCCTTGACCGACAGGAAGCCGTCGGCATCGAGCTTGACCTCGATGGTCTTGGCGAAGCCGGCCACGGCCTCGTCCATCGAGTTGTCCAGCACCTCGGCGAACAGGTGGTGCAGGGCCCGCTCGTCGGTGCCGCCGATGTACATGCCTGGTCGCTTGCGGACCGGCTCCAGCCCCTCCAGCACCTCGATGTCGCTGGCGGTGTAGCCGCCCGCTGTCGCTGCAGCCGGGGCAGGCGGCGGCGGGGCAGGGGCGCGCGGAGCCGGCGTCGGCGCAGGCTGGGCAGCCTTGGCCGGCGGCTGGGGCTCGTCGCCGAACAGCGAGAACAGGGAGTTGGAATCGTCAGAAGAGGACATTACGGGAACATGCGTCGATTCGGGCGGAAGCTCCGTATGGGCTTCCCGTCGCCCCCTGAAAAGAGGCGTGTCGTCGCGGGCCGGGAAATCCTGGGGAAACCGGGCCCTGCCGCGGTGGCAGGGCCCGGTCGCCGGCTAGCGGTAGGCGATCGGCAGGCCGTTATCGGGGGCCGCATAGCGGTCGCGCAGCTGGGTCTGGCGGCTGTCCTTCGGCTGCTCGACCCCGCCGATGAACACCTTCTCGGGCCAGGAGGTGGTCTCCAGCGGATCACCGGTCCACAGCACGACATCGGCGACCTTGCCGACCTCGAGCGAGCCGATGCGATCGGCCTGGCCCCAGAGCCTGGCCGGGTTGAGCGTGATCGCCGCCAGGGCCTCGGCATAGGGCAGGCCGTTGGCGACAGCGAGACCGGCGTTCAGGCGCTCCTGCCGCAAGTTGGCCAGGTCGCGGGAGCCATTGATCGACACCTTGACCCCGGCCGCCTGCAGCCGGGCGGCATTGTCGAGCCGCGAGCCGATCGTCTCGAAGCTTTCGGGCAGGTCAGCCTGGGGATCGACGATCACCGGAACGCCGGCCTTGGCGATCTCGGCCGCGACGACCCAGCCCTCTTCGGCCCCTTCCAGGATGATCCGGACCTTTTCCTCAGCCGCCAGCTTCAGGGCCAGACGGATGTCCGATGCCCGGTGGACACTGATCAGCAGGGGCGTCTTGCCCTGCACGACCGGCACCAGGGCCTGAAGGTCGAGGCGCGAAAGGCCGTAGTCCCGGGTCGCGCCCTGCTCGAAGGCCGCCCGATTGCGGGCAAAGGCGCGGGCGTCCTCGAGGGCCGACTTGATCAGGACGATCGAGGCTCCGCGCGATCCGCCGGCGGCCCGTGCCCCGGACTCGCCCAGCGACACGGTCACGGCAAGTCTGGAGCCCTCGACGAGATCGGAGTCACCCGCCTGAAGCCGAACAAAGGCTGCCTGGCCGCCGAACAGGGGCGGATCGCCAGAGCCACCGGCACCGGCGGTCATTTCTTCGACCACGCCGTCGTCCGCATGGTCATGAGCCCCGCCGCCCGCGCCCGACAGCACCGGCGTCACGGCCGAGGCCGTGATCCCGCCGTCGCGGGCGAGGCCGATCTTCGGCGAGGCCGGATTGACGCTGTAGGAAATGTCGAAGGCGGCCGAGAGCGCCGAGCCCGTGCCGTCATCGCGGGTCTCGCGGACGCCGCTGATCTCCGAGGCCGTCAGGTTGGAAGACGGCGCGATCAGGCCGGGGGTGACCACGCCGCCCTTGGCGTCGATCACCGTCGCCCCGGCCGGGGCCGTGACCTGGGGCCCCAGGGCGGCGATCTTGCCGTCCTTCAGGACGATGGTCCCCGAAGGGATGGCCGGGCCGCTGACCGGCTCGATCCGGGCATTGGTGATGGCAATGGTCTGGGCGACTGCGGGTGCCGCGAGAGCCGCGCAGGCCACGCCTGCGAGAAGGATGGACCGGATCATCAGTTGAACGCTCCCTGGCCGGTTTGGCCAAGTTCGAAGTCGGACTTGGGCTGGTACTTCGGATCATGACGATCATAGGTCAGGGCACCGTCGATGTAGACCTGCTCGGCCTGGGCATAGACGCTGAACGGATCGCGATTCCAGATCACCAGGTCGGCAGCCTTGCCCGGGGCGATCGAGCCGGTCTTGTCGCCAATGCCCATGGCCTTGGCCGGATTGGCGGTGATCCACTTGATCGCTTCGGCCCGGCTGATGCCATAGCCCAGCTTGTTGCCGGCGGTCATGGCGATGGCGGCCTCCTGGTTGAGGCGCTGGGTCATGATCGGATCATCAGAGTGGATGACGACACAGGCACCGGCCTTCCAGAGGAGGGCCGCATTGGCATCGATGCCGTCCAGGCTCTCCATCTTGAAGCCCGTCCACGAGGCCCAGGTGGCCGAACAGATGTCCTCCTTGGCCAGCAGCGCACCGACCTTGTAGGACTCGATGGCGTGGTGGAACATCGTGATCTTGTAGCCAAACTCGCGGGCTATATCGATCATCACGGCCATTTCATCGCCGCGGTAGCAGTGGTTCTGCACCAGGATCTCGCCCTTGAGAACACCGCTCAAGGTTTCGAGCTGAAGGTCACGTTTCGGCGCATCGGCCTTCTCGCCCTTCTGGACCTTGGCGCGATAGTCGTCCCATTTGCGGGTATAGTCAGCGGCGTCGATCCAGGCTTTGCGGAAACCGAAGACATTGCCCATCGCTGTCGACGGTGTGCGACCCTTGCCGCCATAGACGCGCTTGGGATTCTCGCCGCAGGCCATTTTCAGCCCGTAGGGTGCGCCTGGAAACTTCATTCCCTGCATGGTGGTCGACGGCACGTTCTTGAGTGTCACCGAGCGGCCGCCGAACAGATTAGCCGAGCCGGGCAGGATCAGAAGGGTCGTGACCCCGCCAGCGCGGGCCCGGTTAAAGCCGGGGTCCTGCGGCCAGACCGAATGCTCGGACCAGACCTGGGCCGTGTTGGGGTCGGTGGCCTCGTTGCCATCTGACCTGGCCTGGACACCGGGCGACGGATAGACGCCCAGGTGGCTGTGTGCATCGATGATGCCGGGCGTCAGCCATTTGCCCTTGGCCTGGATGACTGCAACATCAGCCGGGATGGGCGTGTCAGCTCCACCAACCGAGACGATCTTGCCACCGGAAACAAAGACGACGCCGCTCTCGATCTGATCGCCCGTCGCGGTCAGCACCGTGGCACCGACTATGGCCGTGGCCTTTGAGGGCAGGGGCGAATAGGTCGATGGGAAGCCTGACGAGGCTGCACCGTCGAGGCCCTTTGGCAAGGGCTTGATCTCGACCTTCTCCGCCGGTTTTGCGGCCGGTGTGCGAGGCTTGGCTCCGGCCCCACCCGTAGTCGCGCAGGCCGATAGACCTAGCGCAAGCAGACTTGCAGCCGCAGCCGCGCGACGCCATTCAAACATGAAAATCCCCGACTCCCGCAGAAGGGAGAAGGACAGACGAAAATACCGGTCCAGGCAAGGGACCTTGCTGTTTGAAACGTCCGTTCCCCCCAGATTACCACTATCTTCTGTCCGGCAGTCGGACGCTGACCTCAATGAAAAAGGGGCCGCAGATCGCTCTGCGGCCCCTCGATTTTCCGACTACGGGATCGGCTACATCTTCACGTTCAGCGAGACACCGATCACGCGGGGCTCGTTGACGAACGCGGTGTTGTTGTTGAAGTCGATCGCGCCCTTCAGGTTGTTCTCATCGGTGATGTTGCGGGCAAACACCGCCGCCTCCCAAGCACCGTCCAGCTTGGCATAGCCGAGCTTGAGGCCGCCTTCGAAGTCGCCCTTGCTGTAGAACTCCTTCGATTCATAGAGGAAGAAGTTCGTCAGACCCTGCACCTTCCAGTCGGTATAGGCGAAGAGCTCGCCATCAGCACCGAACGGGACGGCGTAACGGGCCGTCACGTCAAAGGTATATTCGGGTGCATTGGGGAAGGGGTTGCCGTTGATCAGGGCCAGGCCGGTCGAGGTGCGCGGATCGGTTACCGTGCACTGGGCGCAGGTCGCCGTCGTCAACTTGGAGTCCTTGATCTCGGTCTTGGCGTAGGAATAGCCCGCCGTCACGACGAGATTGTCGGTGACGACGAACTCGGCGTCTAGTTCCACACCGTAGGCCTCAGCCTTGTTGGCGTTGATCAGGCGGTTGGAGTTCGAGCCGCCGCCGACTGCACTGAACTGAGGATTATCGATCGTATAGGTGAACAGCGCGCCGTTCAGGCGAACGCGGCGATCGAGCAGTTCGCTCTTCAGGCCGACTTCGTAGGACAGGATGGTTTCAGACTGCGCGACTGAGGCGGGAGCGAAGAAAGCGATGTCGCGGCCCTGGATCGACGGACCGCGGAAGCCCGAGGCCACCTTGCCGTAGACGCTGACATTGTCTGCGACTTCATAGAATGCGCTCAGATCCCAGCTGACTTTTTCGTCAGAGACCGAGACTGGGGCCACCTTGTTCGGACCGGACACAACGCGCATGTCCTTGTCGTCGCTGGTGTAGCGGAGGCCACCCGTCAGGGTCAGGGCTTCGGAGGCCTTGTAGGAGGCCTGGCCGAAGACGGCCCAGGAGGTGTTCTTCTGCTCAAGGGTCGTCACCGGCGCAAAGCCCGGGTCGGTGCGGATCTGGTAGCTGGTATCGAAATAGAAGGCACCAACCTGCCAGCTCAGCGGTCCATCGGTATCGCTGGCCAGGCGCAGTTCCTGGGTGACCTGGTCAAGTTCCTTGATACCGTCGGTGCTTTCCGACGGGAAGGGAATGAAGCCCGGACCCTTCAGGTTGCCGCCGTCGATGTCGCCGCGGCTGGAGCCGTGGGTTTCTTCATAGGCGGTGATCGAGGTCAGGGTGACGTCGCCGAAGTCGTAACCGATGTTGGCCGAGGTGCCCCAGCCCTTGTACTTCTGCGGGTTGCCGGCCCCCGCGTCGAAATAGACCGTCTTGCGGTCATAGTTGGCATTGAGCTTGTTGGAGCCCTTGGTCAGGACGTTGGCGCGGAACGTGGCCGAGGTGCCGTCGAGGTCGCGGCCGTGAATGTTGAACAGGGCGCTCATGGCTTCGGTCGGTGTGAACAGGACCTGCAGACGCGCCGCCTTTTCGTCGAAACCGCCCAGGGCGTCATTCTTCTTGGTGAAGGCGTTATTGATGTAGTCGTCACGGTGCTGGACGAGCAGCGAGGCGCGCGCCGCGACCTTGCCGGGGACCAGAGCGCCACCAAAACCGCCGTCAAAGGTCAGGGTGTTGAAGCTGCCATAGGACAGGGCGGCGCGGGCCTTGGTTTCTTCGCTCGGCTTGACCGAGCTGAACTTGACGATGCCGGCCGTGGTGTTGCGACCAAAAAGCGTGCCTTGCGGACCGCGCAGGACTTCCACCTGATCAATGTCATAGATCGGCGAGCTTTTCAGGACGACGTTTTCCAGAACGACTTCGTCCTGGATGATCGAGACCGGCTGCGAGGCGGCCAGGTCAAAGTCGCTGTTGCCGAGGCCGCGGATATAGAAGCGCGGGGCCGCGCGGCCGTTCGAGGATTCGGCATAGAGGCCAGGAGCCTTGGCCGACAGCGCCAGGATGTCGTCACCGGCGGCAAAAGCCGATTGCAGCCGCTCGCCACCGAGAGCGGTCACCGAGACCGGGACATCCTGAAGGTTTTCGCTGCGCTTCTGGGCGGTCACGATGATGTCGCTGACGGTATCTTGCGCCATCGCGGCCGGTGCGGCTGCGATGGCTGCGCTGAGGGCGGCGAAACCGCAGGTGACGCGCAGAGCGCGGCGAAGGAGCTTATTGGAGCTTTGCATGGAGAGATCCTGTGCTGACCAAGCTTCGAGATGCCGATTCTAACGAGGGCGTTCGCGTCGCTTCCGTGGGAGATGCGATACGCTCAGTTCGCCTGATGGCGATATCGTCCATTGTCTGATTTCAGGCGGTTATGGTGGATTGCGGCGGTTCTGTTGCGGAGTTGCGACAATTTTGTTCAGCCGATGCTGCCTAAGTAAGAAGTCATTCTCATTCGGCGACGGCCCGAGGGACAACTCGGGCAAAAAAATGGGCCAGAGAATGCTCTCTGACCCATTTCTCAACGTCGGAAGACGCTTAGGTTAGCACTTGTAATACATCTCGAACTCAACCGGGTGCGGATGCAGTTGCAGACGCATCACTTCTTCCATCTTCAGTTCGATGTAGCTGTCGATGAAGTCGTCATCCATCACGCCACCGGCCTTCAGGAAGGCGCGGTCCTTGTCGAGGTTTTCCAGGGCTTCGCGGAGGCTGCCGCAAACTTCCGGGATCTTCTTCTGCTCGCGCGGGGGCAGGTCATAGAGGTTCTTGTCGGCGGGCGCGCCCGGATCGATCTTGTTGTTGATGCCATCGAGACCAGCCATCAGCAGAGCCACGAAGGTCAGATAGGGATTGCCCATCGGGTCGGGGAAGCGGGCTTCCAGGCGCTTGGCCTTCGGCGAGTCGACGTGCGGGATCCGGATCGAGGCCGAGCGGTTGCGGGCCGAATAGGCCAGCTTCACCGGAGCTTCATAGCCGGGCACCAGGCGCTTGTAGGAGTTCGTCGTCGAGTTCGAAAAGGCGTTGATGGCCTTGGCGTGCTTGATGATGCCGCCGATGTACCACAGGCACATGTCGGACAGACCGGCATACTTGTCGCCGGCGAAGAGCGGCTTGCCGTCGCCCCAGATCGACTGGTGAACGTGCATGCCCGAGCCATTGTCGCCAAACATCGGCTTGGCCATGAAGGTGGCGGTCTTGCCGTAGGCGTGGGCCACGTTGTGGATCACGTACTTATACAGCTGCAGACGGTCGGCCATGGTCACCATGGTGTCGAACTTCAGGCCGAGTTCGTGCTGGGCCGGTGCCACTTCATGGTGGTGCTTTTCCGGCTTCATGCCGAGTTCGCCCATGACTGCCAGCATTTCGCCGCGCAGGTCTTGCGCCGAGTCAATCGGGTTGACCGGGAAGTAGCCGCCCTTGGGACCCGGGCGGTGGCCCATATTGCCCTCGGGATAGGTCTTGGCGGAGTTACCCGGCAGTTCGACGGAATCGAAGGAGTAGCTGGTGTCGTTCGGCGAGGTGTTCCACTTGACGTCGTCAAAGATGAAGAACTCGGCTTCAGGGCCGAAGAACACGGTGTCACCGATGCCCGAAGCCTTGACGTAGTTCAGGGCAGCCTTGGCGATCGAGCGCGGGTCGCGGTTATAGGGCGTGCCGGTGTCAGGGTTCACCACGTCGCAGAACAGCGCCAGGGTGGTTTGCTGATAGAACGGGTCGATGATGGCGGTCGTCAGGTCCGGACGCAGCTTCATGTCCGACTCATTGATGGCCTTCCAGCCGGCGATCGACGAGCCGTCGAACATGGTGCCGTCATTGAGGAAGTCGTCATCAACGAGATCGATGTCGAAGGTGACGTGCTGCATCTTGCCGCGCACGTCGGTGAAGCGAACGTCAACATACTTGACGTCCTTTTCCTTGATGAGATTCAGGATTTCCTTGGCCGTGCTCATTCCGTATCCCCTTCTTGAGCGTCGTATGCGTTCAAAGGTCCGTGCCTAGACGGCAGCTGGACCGTTTTCTCCGGTTCGGATGCGGATGACTTCCGCGATCTCCGAGACGAAAATCTTGCCGTCGCCGATGCGGCCCGTCCGGGCGGCGCGAGTGATCGCCTCCAGCGCCGGTTCCAACTGGCTATCCTCGATGACGACCTCCACCTTGATCTTCGGCAGGAAGTCGACGACGTACTCTGCGCCGCGATAAAGCTCGGTGTGACCCTTCTGGCGGCCATAACCCTTGGCTTCGAGCACGGTCATGCCCTGGACGCCCATCTCCTGGAGGGCCTCCTTTACCTCATCGAGCTTGAACGGCTTGATGATGGCTTCAATCTTCTTCATCGGTTCCACTTTCGGGCCCGCCGACGCGCCGCGTCGCTTGTGACGGGCACCGACCACGCCCCCCGGGGGACTCGCAAGCGCCGGCCCGGAGGAATCTGCCCGCCTGAGGGCGGTTTGATCGTGATGTTCAAATTTTGTGCAGCGCGAGCATGAAAACTAGTCATAGCGAGATTGCCGTCCAATTGACCTTGCCGTGCGCTGTTTCGCCCCTAGGATCGGCCCCAACAAGCGTTTGAACGGGGGTGAACATGCGTGACAACACGCCAGTTTTGATCGGGGCCGGCCAGTTCACCTTTCGCGGCGAGATCGAAAATTCCCCGTCTCCCCTGCAACTGCTGAAGATTGCAGCGGAAAGGGCTGTGGCAGATGCAGGCCTCTTGGGGTCGGATCTTGCCGGACTCGACGCCATGGTGGTCATCGCATTCAGTATCGATGCGCCGGGGGGGCTTTCGAAGCTTCCGATGCCGCGCTTGATCAATCCTCCGTCAAGTCTGGCCAGGGCGCTTGGTGCCGACCCTGCATGGAAAGTCTACACGGAGACGGGCGGCAACAGTCCCCAGCAAGCCGTGAATGCGGTCTGCGAGCGCATCGCACAGGGAAGCTCGGAGCTGGCGCTCGTAGCGGGTGCCGAGTTTCTCGGTTCTTTGATGAAGCGCCTGAAAGGGGGGCTCGGCTTTGACGGATGGGGCGATGACCTCGTTGAAGCCCCAGAGCGAATGGGCGACCCCCGGCCTGGCGTGACAGCTCAGGAGGCCGCGCATGGCCTCGGCTATCCGGTCAACACCTATCCGCTGTTCGAGAATGCACTTCGGGCGCGCGACGACCGGTCTCTGCAGGACCACCAGCAGCGCCTGGGCGAGCTGTTTTCGCCGTTCAGCAAGGTGGCGGCCGGCAATCCCATGGCCTGGTTCCCGCTGGAACGGTCAGCAGAGGAGCTGACAACGGTCACCGATCGGAACCGGATGATCAGCTTTCCCTATCCCAAGTATCTGAATGCGATCATGGAGGTCGACCAGTCCGCTGCGATCTTGATCTGCAGCGTCCGGAAGGCGCGGGAACTGGGCGTATCGGAAGACAAGTGGGTGTACCTGCACGGCTGCGCAGATGCGGCTGATCTCTGGTATCCATTGGACCGGCAGAATTTCCATTCCAGCCCGGCCATCCGTTTGACGGGAGAGCGCGCCCTGGAGATGGCGGGGGTCACCCTGGCCGATATTGACATCATCGACCTCTATTCCTGCTTTCCGTCCGCTGTTCAGGTGGCGGCAGAGGAACTGGGCCTGGCGCTTGATGATCCGCGAGGTCTGACGATTACCGGAGGTCTGCCCTATTTTGGTGGACCAGGTAACAACTACGCTCTGCACTCGATCGCGGAGATGATGACCCGGCTCCGGGAACGTCCCGGTGCCTTTGGTCTCTGCACGGCCAATGGCTGGTTCCTGACCAAGCAATCGATCGGGATCTATTCCACCAAGCCGTTCGACGGCGATTGGGTGCGCGAGGCTCCCTCACGAATTCAGGCGCAGATCGACAGCCTGCCCCATCCGGAGATTGTCGAGCGACCCGTCGGGCCATCGACGATCGAGACCTACACCGTTGTCCACTCACGAGAGGGCGTACGGATGGGCATTGTCGTGGGGCGTGACGCTTCGGGGCGTCGCTTCGTCGCCCATACACCTGATGATCCTGCAACCCTTCTAGATCTTGAGTCTCGGGAGGGCGTCGGTCGCACCGGGATCGTCGGTCCACATCCTGATGGCGTCCGAAATCTCTTTATTCCGGATTGATCCCATGGCCCGCGTGTACGTCATCAGACATGGCCGTCCGGCATCGAGTTGGGGAGGGGACGACGGCGACCCCGGGCTGGATGAGATCGGCCGCCAGCAGGCCATCGAGGTGATGGAGTCCATGCTGGCTCTGCCCGAGGCGACAAGGCCGCGACGGGTGGTCTCTTCGCCGCTCCGTCGATGCCGGGAGACCGCTGAGCCTCTGGCTCAGGCACTGGGTCTGGATCTGCACATTGATGCCCGCGTTGGCGAGATCCCAACGCCGGCGGCCTTGTCAGATCCAGAGCGTCCCGCCTGGCTCAGGACCGCGTTCGGCGGTGAATGGGACCAGATCGTAGGCGATATGGACTACGCCGCTTGGGCGAGGGGTGTGGCAGCTGCGGTGGCTGAGTACCCCCTGACAGCCGTGTTCAGCCACTTTGTCGCCCTGAACGCAGCCGTCGGCGTTGCGACCGGCAATAGGCAGGTAGCCGCCTTCAGGCCGGACCACTGTTCGGTCACAACCTTCGATATTCAGGATACGCGCTTGCTCTTGATCGAGAAAGGACGCGAAGCTCAGAGTCAGGTTCTCTGAGGGAGACGACGTGTCGCGGGAAATTCTGACCGTCGCTGAGATGACGCAGGCTGACCGCCAGGCGGTCGAGCAAGGCCTTTCCATCGATCTGCTAATGGACAGAGCCGGGTTTGCAGTCGCGGAAGCGGTCATGAAGCGCTTTCCGCCGGGCCGAGCGGTGATCTGGTGTGGTCCGGGCAACAATGGCGGCGATGGCTATGTGGTTGCGCGATGCTTGCACGACAAAGGCTGGTCCGTTCGGGTTGAAGCCGCCGCGGCCCCGGCGACGGAGGCCGCCAAAAGAGCCGCTGCGCTTTGGAAGGGCGAAACGGTTCCGCTATCGCCTTCACCGTTCCCAGCGGATCTGTATGTGGATGCGCTGTTTGGCGCTGGTCTGTCGCGCGGCCTTGAGGGTGACGTGGCCAAACTTGCGTGTGCGTGCGCCCAGTTGAATGAGCCGGTCGTCGCGATCGATCTACCCAGTGGCTTCAATGGGGATACGGGGCGACGTCTGGGCGAGGCTGTTTTCTGCGCCGATCTCACGGTGACCTTCCATCGCCTGAAGGTCGGGCACTGCCTTTACGAGGGGAGGGCTGCCTGTGGCGAAGTTGTCGTGGCCGATATCGGCTTGCCTGCGTCAGAAGGGACTGCATCGCTCTTTGAGAACACGCCTGATCTCTGGGAGAGGCATTTTCCGTGGCCGGCTCTGAATGTGCACAAGTACCAACGGGGCCGGCTAAAGGTCGTTAGCGGCGACGCCGGGAAGACCGGGGCGGCGCGATTGGCTGCCCGCGCGGGCCTTCGGATCGGCGCAGGCGTTGTCACCCTTCTATCCCCATCCGGAGCCCTTGCCGAAAACGCGGCTCACCTTGAAGCGGTGATGCTGGCACCTTTTGAAAGCGATGCAGATCTGCGGGCTGCGGGGGAAGCAGCGGACGCTGTTGTGATCGGACCTTCAGCGGGCGTGGGCGAGACGACGGTTCGAAACCTATTCGCCCTCGCCGGGACCGGTTCGGCCCTTGTGGTCGATGCCGACGCCCTGACCAGTTTCCGGCAGGATCCTGAGGCGCTCTTTTCTGCCCTCGATCGCGATGACGTGCTGACGCCGCATCCGGGTGAGTTCGAACGGATCTTCCCTGGTCTATTGGCACGCTCGGCCGAACGGATTTCGGCAACTCGCGAAGCCGCAAGACTGGCTGGCGCCGTTGTATTGCTGAAGGGCCCCGATACGGTCATTGCCGCCCCGGATGGACGTGCTGTCGTGTCGCTCAATGGCTCGCCCTGGTTGGCAACGGCCGGATCGGGCGACATCCTGGCGGGGTTCATCGGCGGCCTGATCGCCCAGGGCATGACGAGCTTTGAGGCAGCCTGCGCCGGAGTGTGGATTCATGCCGAATGTGGCCGTGCCCACGGGCCGGGTCTGATCGCCGAGGATTTGCCGAATCTCGCGCCTGCCGTCCTTGCCGGACTCCTGGCTCGACGTCCTAGCGTCAAGCGTAGCGGACTTGCCTCGGGGCGGTGAAATCCGTAAGGCCTGCCCCAATGCGGATGTGGCGAAACTGGTAGACGCACCAGATTTAGGTTCTGGCACCGAGAGGTGTGGAGGTTCGAGTCCTCTCATCCGCACCAAGATCGACTGAATGCTCTCCCGATGAAGAGGGATGGGCGTGACTTTTGCCGCTGGCGCTCTTGGATGGTCGCGCACGTCGTGACATAAGGGCGCTCTTTCGCCGCCCCGGCCTCGCGGGCGGCGTCGATGTTTTTGACCCCAGGGCGGACCCCCGGCGCATGCGTCGCAGGTTCGAGAATATGACCATGTCGATGCAGATCGTTGAAAAGTCGGGCGAAGGCCTCAGCCGCGTTTATGGGGTGACCGTGCCCGCCGCCGAGTTGGCCACGCGTCTCGAAGCGCGGATCGCTGAAGTCGCGCCGCAAATGAACGTCAAGGGCTTCCGCCCCGGCAAGGTCCCCGCCGCCCATGTGCGCCGCCTCTATGGCAAGGCCCTGATGGGTGAAGTCGTTGAGCAGGCGCTCAATGAGACGACCCAGAAGGTTCTGGACGACAACAAGCTGCGCCCGGCTGGCCAGCCCGAACTGAAGCCTTCCTCTGACATGGAAAAGGTTGTCGCCGGCGGCGAAGACCTCGCCTTCGAGGTGGCCATCGAAATCATGCCTGATTTCGAGCCGATCGATCCGGCCGGCATCGAGCTGACCAAGCCCGTTTACAAGGTCTCGGACGCCGAGGTCGACGAGGCCCTGGCCGAGCTTGCCAAGCAGGCCCGCACCTATGAGCCCCGCAAGGGCAAGAGCCTGAAGTCCAAGGACGGCGACCAGCTGTTGATCGACTTTGTCGGCACCGTCGATGGCGTCGAGTTCGCCGGTGGCAAGGCCGAAGGCGCAGAACTGGTCCTCGGTTCGGGCCAGTTCATCCCGGGCTTCGAGGACCAACTCATCGGTGCCAAGCCGGGCGACGAACTGGTCGTGAAGGTCACCTTCCCGGAAGATTATCAGGCCAAGGATCTCGCAGGTAAGGCCGCCGAGTTCGCCACGACCGTCAAAGAAGTGCGCGCTCCGGTCGACGCCGAGGCCGACGACGAACTGGCCAAGCGTTTGGGCCTGTCCGACCTCGCCGCCCTGAAGGAACTGCTGAAGTCAAACCTTTCGGGTCGCTACGAAAATTCGTCGCGGTTCAAGCTGAAGCGCGCCCTGCTGGACATCCTGGACACCAAGCACGAGTTCGAACTGCCGCCGCGCATGGTCGACGCCGAGTTTGCGGGCATCTGGCAGCAGGTTCAGGCGGACAAGGCGCAGGGCGGCCTGCCGCCTGAGGACGCCGACAAGACTGAAGACCAACTCAAGGACGAGTATCGCAAGATCGCCGAGCGTCGGGTTCGCCTGGGTCTGGTGCTTGCCGAAATCGGTCGCAAGAACGAGGTGGTTGTGACCGACCAGGAACTGACCGACGCTATCATGCGCGAAGCTCGCCAGTATGGCGCGCAAGCCCAGCAGGTGTTCGACATGTACCGTCAGCGCACCGATCTGCAGGCCGCTCTGCGCGCCCCGATCTATGAAGACAAGGTCGTGGACCTGATCTTCGGCAAGGCCAAGATCGAGGAAAAGGAAGTCTCCAAGGAAGAGCTCCTTGAAGAGGACGATCTGCCGGAAGGCTACGGCGGCTAAGGCTTCCGTTTAGAAATGAGACCAGGCGCGACTCGCAAGGGTCGCGCCTTTTTCTTTGGCCCACGAGGGCCTTCGGCTCCTTGCAACCTGTTAATCGCCACGCGATATGCGTTGGCGACGCTGTGCGAGGTCTGATTCGCGCAGCCCCAAAACGCGAAAAAGGGCGAACCCTATGTACGATCCGGTTGCAACGGCGATGAACCTCGTTCCGATGGTGGTCGAACAGACCAGCCGCGGTGAGCGCGCGTTCGATATCTTCTCGCGCCTGCTCAAGGAGCGGATCATCTTCCTGACCGGGCCCGTCGAGGACGGCATGGCCAGCCTGATCTGCGCCCAGCTTCTCTTCCTGGAGTCCGAGAACCCCAAGAAGGAAATCGCGATGTACATCAACTCGCCGGGCGGCGTGGTGACCGCTGGTCTGGCGATCTACGACACCATGCAATACATCAAGAGCCCGGTTTCGACGGTCTGTATGGGCATGGCGGCCTCTATGGGCAGCCTGCTGCTGTGCGCCGGTGCCGCTGGGCAACGGATCTCACTGCCAAACTCGCGCATCATGGTGCACCAGCCTTCGGGTGGCTTCCGCGGTCAGGCCTCTGATATCGAGCGTCATGCCGAAGACATCATCAAGACCAAGCGTCGTCTGAATGAGATCTACGTCAAGCATTGCGGCCGCACCTATGAAGAGGTCGAGCGCACCCTGGACCGCGACCACTTCATGAGCGCTGAAGAGGCCAAGGCTTGGGGTCTGATCGACCATATCAATGAGACCCGCGACGAGACCGACGCCAAGGCTTAGGCCAAAGCGTCCCGCACCAGGTGATCAAGCCGCCGCCCGCAAGGTCGGCGGCTTTTTTGCACCGGCCTAGATCGGCCTGCCGCGAAAGACGCGATAGCCACGCTCATCGGCGATGGCCAGCATCTCGGTATCTCCGGAGGTGTCGCCATAGGCGGCGGTCAGCCGAACCTCTTCGCCAAACAGTTCCTTCAGTCGGACAACCTTTTCCCGGGCGCGGCAGTTTGGTCCGGCCAGGACGCCAAGGGCGCAATCATCTGGACCGAAGGCCAGCCTTGTGCCGATCAGAACGTCGGCGCCAAGGCCTCGGGCGAAGGGTGCGACCGTGATGTCGGGAGACGCGGTGACGATCACCATCTTGGCGCCCTTGGCCCGCCAGCGCCGCCAAACCGCAAGAGCGTCGGGCCGAAACAGGGAAGGGGCGTAGAGCTCAGCAAAGGCGCGTGCGTCTGATTCCAGCTCGGTCTGGGTTGCGCCTTTCAGGAACTCCCGAACGGCCGCAGCCTTGAGCTTGCCGCGATTGCGATTGAACGCGTAGCCCAAGAGAGCTGGCGACAGGCGGACAATTCCGAGTGTCCAGCGCGCGGGCCCGGCGCGCCATTTCAGAAAGGCGTTGAAGCTGTCGCGAACGGTCAGGGTGCCATCGAAGTCAAAGGCCACCAGCGCCGGGGCGTCAGTCATTTCCCCTGTCATCGGCATCGAGGCCGTAAGGCCTTTGGACATCAATGAGCGCTTCGCCATTCTACTCCACGCGCGCCTGGCGCGTCCCGTTCATCAAGCGGTTGTTCGAACACGATTCCCGGCTGCGCTCTAAACGCTTCCGCGCCCTCGAACGCTATCGGAATAGCCCTGTCGTTGTGTCTACGACCTTGGTAACCATTTTAGACTCTAAGATCGTTACAGGGTACGGCGCATTGACGGGTTGGGCGGCCGAAAAAGCCTCCAAGGCTTGTGAACTGCGGCCGGATCGGGGAATGTCAAGGATTAGACAACTCCCGGCCTGTAAGCTGTCGCTTCGGTGGCGGCATGTGAGCCAGGAGCGGGCGTCACGGCAGTGGCCGTCGCCGCCATAGCGTGAGAAGCGACCATGACGAAAGCCGCGAGCGGCGATACCAAGAGCACTCTGTATTGTTCTTTCTGCGGAAAGAGCCAGCATGAGGTGCGTAAGCTCATCGCGGGACCGACGGTGTTCATTTGCGATGAATGCGTTGAGCTCTGCATGGACATCATTCGCGAAGAGCACAAAATAGCCTTCGTGAAGTCAAAGGACGGCGTTCCGACGCCGCGTGAAATCTGCGAAGTCCTGGACGATTACGTTATTGGACAGGGGCACGCCAAGAAGGTGCTCGCCGTAGCGGTGCACAATCACTACAAGCGTCTGAACCATGCGTCGAAGAACAATGACGTTGAACTGGCCAAGTCCAACATTCTTCTGGTCGGCCCGACCGGTACCGGCAAGACCTTGCTGGCCCAGACCCTGGCCCGAATCATCGACGTCCCCTTCACCATGGCCGACGCCACGACCCTGACCGAAGCCGGTTATGTGGGTGAAGATGTCGAAAACATCGTGCTCAAGCTCCTGCAGGCGGCCGACTACAACGTCGAGCGTGCCCAACGGGGCATCGTCTACATCGATGAAATCGACAAGATCAGCCGCAAGTCCGACAATCCGTCGATCACCCGTGACGTCTCGGGGGAGGGCGTGCAGCAGGCTCTGCTGAAGATCATGGAAGGCACCGTCGCCTCCGTGCCGCCCCAGGGCGGGCGAAAGCATCCCCAGCAGGAGTTCCTGCAGGTGGACACCACGAACATCCTGTTCATCTGTGGCGGGGCGTTCGCCGGCTTGGAGCGCATTATCTCGGCGCGGGGCCAAGGTAAGTCGATTGGCTTTGGTGCCAAAGTCGCAGATCCGGAAGAGCGCCGTACCGGCGAAATCCTGCGCGGCGTCGAGCCGGATGACCTCCAGCGCTTCGGCCTGATCCCGGAGTTCATCGGGCGCCTTCCTGTGGTCGCCACCCTTGAAGACCTGGATGAGATCGCTCTGGTCAAGATTCTGACCGAGCCTAAAAACGCCTTCGTCAAACAGTACCAGCGACTGTTCGAGATGGAGAATATCGGTCTGACCTTCACTGAGGATGCGCTTCACGGGGTCGCGACCAAGGCGATCGCCCGCAAGACAGGTGCGCGGGGCCTCCGTTCCATCATGGAGGGGATCTTGCTCGAGACCATGTTCGAATTGCCCAACTATGAGGGCGTCGAGGAGGTTGTGGTCAATGCAGAGGTCGTTGAAGGCCGTGCCCAGCCTCTGCTGATCTATGCCGAGAAGAAGGGTGGCGCTGCGTCAGCCTGACGCTCGCCTCCAATCCAGTGATCAAGGCGCGCTCCCAGGAGCGCGCCTTTTTCGTGAGTCGCGGCGGCTATTCGGCCGGGCCCGACCCAATCTGCATTAGCGACCTGTGAGAGTGGTCAAGTCGTTCCAGCTCAGCTGATCCCTGATTCAGGAACGAATTTGCGCAATAGAACCCTTTGGGGGCATATCCCCTTCAGCTTGGCGACTAATGCGCGACTCGTCGCCGCTATCAGGCGACTCGGCTTGAACGCAGTTGCGAAACGTCCACATAAATAGGGACCATTCCGTCCAGTCCCGGACGGACGGACCGAGCGACTCAGGCGCATCGTCTGAATAACGCCGGCCCGCATGGCCGAGCGCGAATGTCGCGACGGCCGGGAGTAAGAGCATCATGTCTGAACTTCGTACGCTTCCAGTCTTGCCACTTCGGGATATCGTTGTTTTCCCACACATGGTGGTGCCGCTCTTTGTCGGGCGCGACAAATCTGTCCGCGCCCTTGAAGAGGTAATGCGCGGCGACAAGCAAATTCTCCTGGTCACCCAGAAGAACTCTGCAGACGATGATCCGTCGCCGACGGACATTTATGACGTTGGGGTCCTGGCCACCGTTCTTCAGTTGCTGAAGCTGCCTGACGGCACCGTGAAGGTTCTGGTCGAGGGCAAGGGACGGGCCGCCGTGGTCAAGTTCACGGAACAGGAGTCGTTCTACGAGGCCCAAATAGGTGAGGTTAGCGAAGACGAAGGCGCTGGCCCCGAGGTCGAGGCCCTGTCGCGGGCTGTGGTCGAGCAGTTTGAAAACTACGTCAAGCTCAACAAGAAGGTGCCTCCGGAGGCCCTGGCTTCGATCCCGCAAATCGCGGAGCCCGGCAAGCTGGCGGACAGCATCGCTGCCCATCTCTCCGTCAAGATTGGCGACAAGCAGAGCTTGCTGGAAATCTTCGACATCGTGAAGCGGCTTGAAAAGGTCTTCGCCCTGATGGAAGGCGAGATCAGCGTCCTTCAGGTTGAGAAGAAGATCCGCTCGCGCGTCAAGCGTCAGATGGAAAAGACACAGCGTGAGTACTACCTCAACGAACAAATGAAGGCGATCCAGCGCGAGCTGGGCGATCCCGACGACCAGCGGGACGAGCTGATTGATCTCGAAAAGCGGATCAAGAAGACCCGTCTGTCGAAAGAAGCCCGGACCAAGGCCGAGAGCGAGCTCAAGAAGCTTCGCAACATGAGTCCGATGTCAGCGGAAAGCACGGTTGTTCGCAACTATCTCGACTGGATGCTGTCGATCCCCTGGGGCAAGGCCAAGACCAAGAAGATTGACCTCAATGAAGCCGAGGAGATCCTCGACGCGGATCACTATGGGCTGGAGAAGGTCAAGGAGCGCATCCTTGAATTTCTCGCCGTCCAGGCCCGCACAAACTCGCTGAAGGGCCCCATCCTTTGCCTCGTTGGCCCCCCCGGGGTCGGCAAGACCTCCTTGGGCAAGTCCCTGGCCAAGGCCACGGGGCGCGAGTTTGTTCGCATGAGCCTGGGTGGGGTTCGCGACGAAGCCGAGATCCGCGGTCACCGGCGGACCTATATCGGCTCGATGCCCGGCAAGGTCATTCAGTCGATGAAGAAGGCCAAGACGACCAACGCCTTCGTGCTACTCGACGAAATCGACAAGATGGGCAGCGACTACCGGGGTGATCCGGCTTCAGCACTGCTGGAAGTCCTGGATCCGGCCCAAAATTCGGCCTTTGGCGACCACTATCTGGAGGTGGATTACGATCTCAGCCAGGTGATGTTCGTCACGACGGCCAATAGCCTCAACATGCCCCAGCCTCTGCTGGATCGCATGGAGATCATCCGGATCGCCGGCTATACCGAGGATGAGAAACTTGAGATCGCCAAGCGCCATATCCTGCCCAAACTGACCAAGGATCATGGTCTGAAGCCGGCTGAGTTCGTGGTTCCGGAAAAGGCGATCCGTGATCTGATCCGCTACTACACACGGGAAGCCGGTGTGCGGTCGCTTGAGCGCGAGCTTGGCGCACTGGCGCGCAAGACGGTCCGTGACCTCTCCCGCGAAAAGGTGGCATCGATCACGATCGATGATGAGCGTCTGGCCAAGTACGCCGGCGTCAAGAAGTACCGCTATGGCGAAACCGACGAAGTTGATCAGGTCGGAATCGTGACCGGTCTGGCCTGGACGGAGTTTGGTGGCGACATCCTGACGATCGAAGCCGTGAAGATGCCCGGCAAGGGCCGCATGACGGTGACCGGCAATCTCAAGGACGTCATGAAGGAGTCGATTTCGGCCGCTCAGTCCTATGTGCGGTCTCGGGCTCTGCACTTTGGCGTAAAGCCGCCGATCTTTGAAAAGACGGATGTGCACATCCACGTGCCCGATGGGGCCACGCCCAAGGATGGTCCTTCCGCAGGTGCCGCCATGGCCGTCGCCATGGTGTCCGTACTAACGGGAATTCCGATCCGCAAGGATATCGCCATGACTGGTGAGATCACCCTGCGGGGGCGGATTACGGCCATCGGCGGGCTCAAGGAAAAGCTCCTTGCGGCTCTGCGTTCGGGCGTGAAGACGGTCCTGATCCCTCAGGAGAACGAGAAGGATCTGGTCGATGTCCCGCAGTCCGTCAAAGACGGTCTGGAGATCATTCCGGTCTCGACTGCCGATGAAGTTCTCAAACACGCCCTTACAGGTCCGCTGACGCCGATTGAATGGAATGAAGCGGATGAGCCAATTGCTGCAAGTGCGAAGGCGGATGAGGGCGAGGTTGACGCCATTTTGACTCACTGAATGTAAGTTATTGTTGATAAGTTGAGCGGCGCGGGACTTTGCCGCGCCGCCTTCATTTGACGGGGCATTTTCCGCCGCCATAATCCCGGCCGAGCGAAGTGGCGTAGGCTTTTGCGAAGCGCCGCCGCTTTATTGGCTGGGAGAAAAACATGACCACAAAAGCCGAACTCGTCACGGCGATCGCCGAGAAGGCGGGCATCAATAAAAACCAGGCCAAGGACGCCCTGGAAGCCTTCATCGAAACCGTCACCGACTCTCTGAAGTCAGGCCATGACGTTCGCCTGGTCGGCTTTGGCACATTCAAGGCCGTCGCCCGGGCGGCGGGCACTGCCCGCAATCCGCGGACCGGTGAAACGGTCAACCGTCCGGCTTCGAAGACGGCGCGGTTCCAGGTCGGCGAAGGCTTGAAGACCACATTGAACGGCTAAAGCGGTCTGTGAAATTACAGGGCGGTGCGTCACTTGGCGGACCGCCCTTTTTGTTGGCGCTTTGCAGCGGCGCTACTGACGGCTAGAAGGCCGCTTCGGCATCTCTAGAGGGCGGTTAGCTCAGCGGTAGAGCGTCTCGTTTACACCGAGAGGGTCGGGGGTTCGATCCCCTCACCGCCCACCAGAATGTCTTGGTTCACGTCAGCAGGCCCTCTAACAGGGTTGCGGCGGATCGCTGGTCCTGATCGGCCCTGATTGCTTCGCCAAGGGCTGCGGCGGCCTGGCGATAGCGGCTATCCTCCAGCAGCTCCGCAAGTGCTGCCGTGATCGGCTCAATACCAGCGTCGGGTGCCAGACGCAGCCCGGCACCGCGGGCCGAGACACGTGCTGCATTGTCAAGCTGGTCACGTCCCATCGGCAGGCAGAGCAAGGGTACGCCCGCCATCAGCGGCCTAAGGGTCGAGCCATGGCCCGCGTGAGTCACGAAAACCGCCGCTTGCTTCAGCAGATCGGCATGGGACGCGCTGCGGACGACCGTTACATTGTCCGGGTGAGAGAACTCTGCGGGGTCCAGGGTGGGGCCGGTCGTTACCAGGCCGCGCACCGGGAGTCGGCCCAAGGCGGCTATTACATTGGTCAGAGCGGCTTCTTGCGCTTGATAGAGGCTTGAAAAGGAGACTAGCACCAGAGGAGCCGTCCCGGCCGGGACCGCCTCAAGTTCGATCCAGGCCGGATCAGCGAGGTAGGGGCCTGCATAGGCAAAGGGCTTTGGGAGCGGGTCCGGCCCGAAGTCAAAAGCGCGGCTGCTGGCAATCAGGATCAGACTCGCTGCGTCAAGTTGCGCAAACAGATCGTTCAGGCCCTCTAGGCCGAGGTGGCTACGCGCCGCATTGAGTTCCTCCAGCCCGACCTGAAAGAAGCCCCGGCTCATCTGGGTCACCATGGCGTGCATGGCCCGTTCGTCGTCCGAGTTGGCCGGTAGCATGCCTGCACCAAACGGAGGGACGCCGGGCAGGGTAGGGAGCGACCAGATGTTGGCAGCGAACAGGGCCAGCGGCAGGTTGCGCGCCTCAGCAGCGGCCATAACGCCTAAAAGCAGTTCCTGGGTGACCACGGCATCCGGCCTGAAGGTGTCGATGGCCGACAAGGTGTCCTCTGCATAGGCCTGGGCCGGGCCGGCCATGACCCGTTCGATCAACCGGTGAATGACCTCCAGAGGATTGTCGGCTTCATGATCCTTCAGGCGATCATCCTCGCGTCGTTTTCCAGTTTGGTTCGGCGCCTTGGTCCAGGGCAGGAAGTGCAGGCCCAGGGCGGCTGCGTCTGACGCATTGCAGATGTCGCTCAGGATCAAGACGCTGTGGCCGCGGTCTTTGAGTTCCAGTGCTGCGAGCAGCATGGGTTGGACGTGTCCGCCGCCTTCCCAGGTCGTGAATAGATATCGCGGCATCTCGTCCTCACTCTGTCGGCTCAAGGGCTTACGCGGTCCGGGTTCGCCTTGCCAATAGCGATCAAAGTGATATCACTTGTATATCAATTTGGAGAATGGCGATGGACCAGGTGCACACCATCAACAGATCAGTCGAGCGGATCGGAGCCGGTCGCAGCGGAGGTCTACCACTCCTGTCAATGCCGTTGCTCATTGGCCTAGGGGTCTGGGCCTTTATCAGCGCTGAAACCTATGGGGGTGGCTACAACGCGCTTGGGGCCATTCTGGTCACCTCGGCCGTTCTGGTTGGTTGCGGCTTCTATTCGCTGCAGCCGAACGAAGCGTCTGTGAATACGCTGTTTGGGGCCTATGTCGGAACCGACCGCACAACGGGACTGCGCTGGGTCTTACCCTGGTACGGGCGAAAGAAGATCAGCCTTCGGGTTCGCAACGTCACAAGCGAAATGCTCAAGGTCAACGACAAGCGCGGCAATCCCATCGAGATCGCTGCCAACATTGTCTGGCGCGTCGCTGACTCGGCTCAGGCTCTGTTCGATGTCGATGACTATGTCGCCTTCGTGAACATCCAGATTGAGACCGGCCTGCGGGAGGTCGCCTCGCACTACGCCTACGACCATGCCGAAGAGGGGGAGCCTACGCTCAGGGCCGATGCAGAGGAAGTTGGCGCCAGGCTGCAGGCTGACCTGCAGGCCCGGATCGCCGTGGCGGGCGTGGCCATCGATGAGGCACATCTGATGCACCTTGCCTATGCGCCCGAAATCGCCGGCTCGATGTTGAAGCGGCAGCAGGCCGAAGCGGTGCTGTCTGCCCGGCGCACGATCGTAGCCGGGGCCGTAGGGATGGTTGAAAACGCCCTCAATCAGCTCAATGAACGTGGCGTCGTTGTCCTGGACGACGAGCGCAAGGCCGCAATGGTGTCCAACCTCCTCGTGGTCCTGTGCGCGGATCGAGAAGCTCAGCCGGTCGTCAACACCGGCACCCTTTACGGCTAAGCCTTGAAAGCGGTGCCGGAGGAAACGGGTAAGACAGTGCGGCGATCGTTCCTGATGCGCGTCCGCCCAGACGTGTTGGCCGCCGTCGAGCGCCTTGCAGCAGAAGAACTGCGGAGCGTGAACGCCCAGGTTGAAATGCTGCTGCGGGAAGCTCTTATCCGTCGCGGGAGGTCGCTTAAGCTGCCGCCAGGCAGTGAGGAACCCGAGTTGTCGTGAAAGCTTTATCGTTCTGAGCACGAATGCGTGGTCGGGGTAACGATGAGGATTCGGCGTGACGGACATGAGATCGAACCACCCGATCAACAGGGTCGGGCCTGCGCGCGGCGAGGCTGAATATGATGCACGCGTTCGCCTCGTCGACACGACAATGCTCTATGCGCCCCGCAGCGGTGGCGTTCGCCGCTACCTCAATTCAAAGCGTGCCTGGCTTTCGGTTCACCGTCCGCTGGTCCAGCATACCCTTGTCGTGCCTGGTGCTCGTGACGCTCATGACGGGCAGGGGCGGGTTTCGATCTATGCCGCGCCCTTGCCATTCGGGGACGGATATCGCTGGCCTGTCGTCAAGCAGGCCTGGATGGAGAGGTTGATCCGCCAATGGCCGGACATCATTGAAGCGGGAGACCCTTATACGCCCGGGCTTGCGGCTCTGCGTGCCGGCGACAGTCTCGGCGTTCCGGTCGTCGGATTCTGCCATACCGACCTCGGGGCGCTGGCGGCGCTGCATATCGGTGAATGGGCTGAGAAGCCTGTGCAGAAGCGCTGGGCTGCGATCTACGGCCAGTTTGATCAGGCCGTTGCGCCGAGCCGCTTCATCGCGGGTCGCCTGATCGAGGCCGGAGTGGCCAATGCGATCGGGCTGCCCTTAGGCGTGGATGTGGATGTCTTTCACCCCCGCTGTGGCGACAGGGCCAAACTCAAGACGACTCTCGGCCTGAGGCCAGACCACCGCATTCTCGTTTTCGCTGGCCGACCTGCGCGCGAGAAGCGGCTGGACGTGCTGGTGGAGGCCGTCGAGCGACTCGGCGATCCCTATGTTCTGCTTCTGATCGGTGCCGGCAGTGGAGCTCCGGCCAGCGATCGCGTGGTCTGCCTGGACTATCAGCGGGATCCTCTGGCCCTGGCCGCGATTCTGGCCGGTTGCGACGCCTTTGTGCATGCCAATGACAATGAGCCGTTTGGTCTTGTCGTTCTTGAAGCCATGGCCTGTGGTTTGCCGGTTATTGGCGTAGCGGCCGGAGGCGTGGCGGAATCCGTGGATAGCTTGGTTGGCGAACTTGCCACGGCGTCGGAGGCTGGCGCGTTCGCGGAGGCTATCGAGTCGGTTTTCGCGCGCGGTTCGGTTCAGCTGGGTCAGGCTGCGCGGCGTCGCGCCGAAGAGCGGCATGGCTGGGACTCGGTTTTCACCGCCCTTTGCCAGATCTATGGCCGTCTCACGGGCGCAGCGGGTTTTTCCCAAGGTTCGACGCTACCACGGCACCAGGCGCATTGATCAGGCGGGCAGAGCAATACGCTCAAACACGCCGGACAGGATTTCATAGCTGCGAACACGCGCCGCATGCTCATGGATCTGCGATGCTGCCATGAGCTCGTCGGCACCCGTCAGGGCGAGGACCGCCTCGATCTTCTGTTGGACGGTCTTTGCCGAGCCCACGGCCGAGTAGCGGAAGATCTGGTCCAAGCCGGCGATTTCTGACGTCGAAGCGATCTCGCCGATGTCGTCCACCGGCGGCGGAAGCAGCCCTGGTCGGCCACGCCGCAGGGCCAGGAACTGTTGTTGGGTAGACGTAGAAAGTCTGCGGGCCTCCTGGTCCGTGTCCGCCGCGCAGACGCCAATACAGATCATCACATAGGGCGCAGCCAATGATTCCGAGGGTTTGAAATGGCGGCGGTAGAGGGTGATCGCGTCCATAAGTTGGTCTGGCGCGAAATGGGCTGCAAAAGCAAAAGGCAAGCCCAGGGCCGCCGCAAGCTGGGCGCTGTAGGTACTGGATCCCAGCAGCCAAAGCGGAACGTCCTGGCCCTCGCCAGGTATGGCGCGCACGGCTTGATCGGCAGTGGCCGGTTTGAACCAGGCCTGAAGCTCAACGACATCCTGCGCGAACGAATCAACAGCGCCCATGTAGCGTCGAAGTGCCCTCAGGGTGGCTTGGTCCGTCCCCGGCGCCCGACCCAAACCCAGATCGATGCGACCGGGAAAAATGGCCGCCAGGGTGCCGAATGCCTCCGCGACCATCAGGGGCGCATGGTTTGGCAGCATGATTCCGCCGGAGCCGACCCGAATCGTTGATGTGCCCGCCGCGACATGACCGATCGCGACCGCTGTCGCCGCACTGGCGATCCCCGGCATGTTGTGATGTTCGGCCAGCCAATAGCGGTGATAGCCCAAACGCTCGGTCTGCCTTGCGAGATCGAGGCTGTTTCGCAAGGCATCCCCAACACTGGAGCCCATCGGGACCGGGCAGAGGTCGAGAACGGAAAGCCGTGGGGAGGGGGGAGGGGCCATTGATGCTAGATCATGCCGCCGCGCGAAAAGCTCAACCCCAATTCACCAGACAACTGGTCGGAGGCTAGCCAAACAACTGTAAAACATGGGATCTTGCTTTTGAAGCAGGACGGTGGCGCGAATGACGGGACTTGAACCCGCGACCTCCGGCGTGACAGGCCGGCGCTCTAACCAACTGAGCTACATCCGCGTCGTGCGCCATGGCGCGACGGTCGTCCGTATTTCGCCACTGAAGTGGGAAGCATCACCACCACCCAAGAAAGGTGGCGCGAATGACGGGACTTGAACCCGCGACCTCCGGCGTGACAGGCCGGCGCTCTAACCAACTGAGCTACATCCGCATTGGGCCTCCGCCGGAGCGAAGGTGCGACCCGCCCTTCGGCGAGGCGCGTCTGATATGTCGGGCGCGGACTCGTGTCAACGGCCATGTCGTACCATCTGTCACTGACGATCAGTTGCGACCGTTTCTCAATGTGTCGCAGGTGTTTGAAGCGTCGGCGGGCATGGGCTACAACCCGCACGATTCAAGCCAAGGGCTGTCATGAACGCCTTCCTTCTCCAATACCTGCCGATCGTGATCTTTCTCGGGATTGCGACCATCATCGGCGTTGCATTCCTTGCGGCGGCTGCTGTCCTGGCACCCAAGGCGGCGGACCCTGAAAAGCTGTCCGCCTATGAATGCGGCTTCAACGCCTTCGACGACGCGCGCATGAAGTTCGACGTTCGATTCTATCTCGTGTCGATCCTCTTCATCATCTTCGACTTGGAAGTGGCATTCCTGTTCCCTTGGGCGGTCACACTGATGAAGCTGCCGCATGAGGCGGCTGTCTTCGCCTTCTGGTCGATGATGACGTTTCTGGGCATCCTGACTGTCGGCTTTATCTACGAATGGAAGAAGGGCGCCCTCGAATGGGAGTGATCGTTCCCGGCAATAGCTCGCCCCTGATACCAGCCGGCTCCGCTGGTCGCTCGACGGTGCAGGGTTATGATCCCAAGTTGCACGATCCGTTCTTCGACGGCATCTCGGGTCAATTGGCCGACAAGGGCTTCATCACGGCCGCTGCTGACGACCTCATCACCTGGGCCCGTACGGGGTCGCTGATGTGGATGACGTTTGGCCTGGCCTGCTGCGCTGTGGAAATGATGCAGGCCTCGATGCCGCGCTATGACCTTGAGCGTTATGGGTTCGCACCGCGGGCCAGCCCGCGCCAGAGCGATGTGATGATCGTCGCCGGTACCCTGACCAACAAGATGGCTCCGGCTCTGCGCAAGGTTTACGACCAGATGCCCGAGCCGCGCTACGTGATCTCCATGGGCAGCTGCGCCAATGGCGGCGGCTACTATTATTACAGCTACAGTGTCGTTCGCGGCTGTGATCGCGTGGTGCCGGTGGACATCTATGTTCCGGGTTGCCCGCCGACCGCAGAGGCACTGGTCTATGGCGTGCTGCAACTGCAGAAGAAGATCCGTCGCACGGGGACGATCGAGCGATGAGCGCAACCCTCGAACTTCTCGGCCAGGATATCGTCGCCCGTTGTCCCGGGGTGCTCGGTCATTCGGTAGCCTTTGGTGAGCTGACCATCGTGGCGCGCTCGGCGACGGTCTGCGACACGCTGATCTTCCTGCGTGATGACGCCGCCTGCCGTTTCCACCAGTTGATAGACCTGGCTGGCGTCGACTATCCGGAACGCGCGGCGCGCTTTGATGTAGTTTACCACCTGTTGTCGCTGGTGAAGAACCATCGCATCCGTCTGAAGGTCTCGACCGACGAGGATACGCCGGTTCCGACGGTCACTCCGGTGTTCGAAGTGGCCAACTGGTTCGAACGCGAGGCGTTCGACATGTACGGCATCTTCTTCGACGGGCACCCGGACCTGCGCCGGATCCTGACCGACTACGGCTTCCACGGCCATCCGCTGCGGAAGGACTTCCCGATGACGGGTTACGTGGAGGTTCGCTACGATGACGAGCTGAAGCGCGTCGTCTATGAACCCGTAAAGATTACCGAGTTCCGTGCGTTCGATTTCCTCTCTCCCTGGGAAGGCGCGAAGTACGCCTTGCCGGGCGATGAGAAGGCCGAGAAGAGAGCAGGGGATGCATGATCATGGGTCTGCGCCGGCCGACGTTTCGCTCCGCCACAGCGTTTTTCCTGGTGACCTTTTCGACGGCCTTCCTGATGACCATAGGCATGAGGCTCACAGGCTGGTTCACGCGGGCACCGGTTATCACGGTCGAACAGAACAAGGGGCTTGGGATTGCGATCATGATCGCGGTCATGACCCTTGCGGTTGGGGCCGGGCTTCGTCGCATGGAGATCGCCGAGCTCCGCAGTGCGCTTCTCGGGGCGGCGTCCGTCCTTCTGGCTTTGCCGCTGTCACAAGCCGCGATTTCCCAGTCCTGGGATGTCGCGACCACCATCATCACGCTGCTGGGCGCCGTTCTGCTGGTTGCCGGGCTGCTAGTTTCGCTCAGCATCGAGCAGCGTAAGGAAGGCCAGGAAGCATGACCGGCCATGACACCCCCGCAGCGGTGACTGATCTCGTTCAGGACGAGTCTACGGTTCCGGCGATTCCGGAAACTCCAGTCCGCAAGTTCAACATCAATTTCGGCCCGCAACACCCCGCCGCGCACGGTGTGCTGCGCCTTGTGCTTGAGCTGGACGGTGAAGTCGTCGAACGCGTCGATCCGCATATCGGCCTGCTGCATCGCGGCACCGAGAAGCTGATGGAGGCCCGCACCTACCTTCAGAACATTCCGTATTTCGACCGCCTCGACTACGTGGCGCCGATGAACCAGGAGCACGCCTTCTGCCTGGCTATCGAGAAGCTGCTGGGCGTCGATGTGCCCCGCCGTGGCTCTCTGATCCGGGTGCTCTATTCGGAAATCGGCCGGGTTCTGAACCACCTTCTGAATGTGACGACCCAGGCCATGGATGTCGGCGCCTTGACGCCGCCTCTCTGGGGCTTCGAGGAACGCGAAAAGCTGATGGTGTTCTACGAGCGCGCCTGCGGCGCTCGCTTGCACTCCAACTACTTCCGTCCGGGCGGCGTCCACCAGGACCTGCCGCCGCAGCTGATCGAAGACATCGACACGTGGGCCAAGGCCTTTCCGAAGATCTGCGACGACATTGAAGGCCTGATCACCGACAACCGCATCTTCAAGCAGCGCAACGTCGACATTGGCGTGGTGACGCGCGAGCAGGCGATTGAGTGGGGCTTCTCGGGTGTGATGGTGCGCGGCTCTGGCATCGCCTGGGACCTGCGCCGCAATCAGCCCTATGAGTGCTACAACGAGTTCGAGTTCGATATCCCGCTCGGCAAGAATGGCGATTGCTACGATCGCTATCTGTGCCGCATGCAGGAGATGCGCGAGTCGACCAAGATCATCCGTCAGGCCTGCGACATGCTCCGCAAGACGCCGGGCCCTGTGATGACCGAGGACAACAAGGTCAGCCCGCCGCGTCGTGCCGAGATGAAGCGCTCGATGGAAGCCCTGATCCATCACTTCAAGCTCTACACTGAAGGGTTCCGCACGCCGGCCGGCGAGGTCTATGCCTGCGTCGAAGCCCCCAAGGGCGAGTTTGGCGTGTTCGTGGTCTCCGACGGGACCAACAAGCCCTATCGCTGCAAGATCCGCGCACCGGGCTTCCCGCACCTGGCGGCCATGGACTGGATGAACCGCGGCCACATGCTGGCCGACGTTTCCGCCATCCTGGGTTCGCTGGACATCGTGTTCGGGGAGATCGACCGGTGAGCTTCGCTGCCGTCGCTCAAGCCCAGCTGGATGCCTACAACGCTCAGGACGTGGACGGTCTCTGCCGCCACTTCGCCGACGACATGGCCGTCGCCGACCTGAACGCCGAGCCAAACCTGCACGGCGTCGAAGCCTTTCGCGAGCGCCATCTTGGCCTGTTCGCGCAGTTTCCAGATAACCGCGCCGAACTTCTGTCGCGCGTGGTGATCGGCAACAAGGTCATCGACCACGAGCGGGTCTTCCGTTCGCCCGACGCGACGCCTTTCGAGGTCGCCGCCATCTACACCTTCGCCGGCGAAAAGATCGCCCGCGTTGATTTCGTGAAAGCCTGACGCATGTCCGTTCGTCGTCTCGCCAAGGAACAGCCCGCCAGCTTCGCCTTTTCGAAGGACAGCCAGGCCAAGGCCGACTGGTGGAAAGCCAAGTACCCCGCCGAGCGCAAGCAGTCGGCGGTGATCCCCATGCTCTGGCTGGCCCAGAAGCAGGAAGGCTGGATCCCTGAGCCCGCGATCCAGGAGATCGCCAAGCAGCTCGAGATGCCGGTCATCCGGGTCTTGGAAGTCGCGACCTTCTACGTGATGTTCCAACTGCAGCCGGTCGGCAAGGTCGCCTTCGTGCAGCTCTGTGGCACGACGCCCTGCCAACTTCGCGGCGCGCTCGACCTGCGCCAGGTGCTGAAGGACAAGATCGGCGAAGCCCACCACGTCTCGGCTGACGGCAAGTTCAGCTGGGAAGAAGTCGAGTGCCTGGGCGCCTGCTGCAATGCGCCGATGGCCGCGATCAATGATTACTATTACGAGGACCTGACGCCCGAGAGCCTGGCCCAGATCCTCGATGACTTCGCTGCTGGCAAGTCGCCGCAGCCCGGAAGCTATGAAGGCCGCAAGGCTTCGGAGCCCAAGGACTCGATCAAGACCCTGACCGATCCCAAGCTCTATGACGGCTCGCTGGCCAAGAAGATCAAGATCCCGAACCTCCCCGAAAAGCCCAAGAAGGCCAAGGCGGAGCCTGCCACCTGATGAACGCTGACGCCGTCTTGCAGAAGAAGCGACTGACCGCGATGCTTGCCATCGACGCGGTCTGCTTCGTGCTGGCCGGCGCGGCGATTGTCGGCCATGTGGCCATGGGAATCGGGTGGCTTCTGCCAGCTTTCCTGGTTCTCGTGGCGGCCGGTCTCGGCGCTCAGATCTGGTTTGTGCTGGGCTGGATGCGCGCCGTGAAGCGGGAAGGGGGCGCAACGTCATGATCGACGACAGCGACTTCAACACCCGCAAGGCGGCCTATCTGGAGTCGATTCGTGTTCTTGGTCGCCGCGAACGCGGCATCGGCTTCGTGGCCTGCCTGCTCGGTGCCCTGCTCCTGATCTGGGGCCGGGTCGTGGCTGGTGCGCCCGAATGGGCCGTTGCACTCGGTCTTGTGACGATTGCAGTCGGCTGGCTGCTTTTCGCCTATGTCATCCTACGTCGGACGCGCTATGTGCGCGCCCATCCATTCGATCCGCAAAGCTGAGTCATGGTCGGTATCCTCGAAGACAAGGACCGCATTTTCACGAACCTCTACGGTCTCCAGGATTGGGGCCTCGAGGGCGCGAAGAAGCGCGGCTGCTGGAATGGCACCAAGGACATCCTGGACGCGGGTCGCGACTGGATCATCGACAACATGAAGAACTCCGGCCTGCGCGGCCGGGGCGGGGCGGGCTTCGGCACCGGCCTGAAGTGGTCGTTCATGCCCAAGGAAGTGAAGGACGGTCGTCCGCACTTTCTGGTCGTCAATGCCGACGAATCCGAGCCGGGCACCTGCAAGGACCGGGAGATCATGCGGCATGACCCGCATCTCCTGATCGAGGGCTGCCTGATCGCCTCGCGCGCCATGCTGGCCCACGCCTGCTACATCTATATCCGCGGCGAATATGTCCGTGAGCGCGAAATTCTGGAAGCTGCCATCAAGCAGGCCTACGAGGCCAAGCTGGTCGGTAAGAACAATGTCCATGGCTGGGACTTCGAGATCTACGTCCACCACGGTGCGGGTGCCTATATCTGTGGCGAAGAGACGGCCCTTCTGGAAAGCCTGGAAGGCAAGAAGGGCCAGCCGCGCCTGAAGCCGCCTTTCCCGGCTGGCGCGGGCCTCTACGGCATGCCCACGACGGTGAACAACGTCGAGAGCATCGCTGTCGCCGGGACGATTCTGCGTCGCGGGGCTTCATGGTTCGCGGGCTTTGGTCGTCCCAACAACACCGGGACCAAGCTCTTCTGCGTCAGCGGCCATGTGAACACGCCCTGCAACGTCGAAGAGGCGATGAGCATCCCGTTCCGCCAGTTGATTGAGGATCACTGCGGCGGCATCCGGGGCGGCTGGGGCAATCTGAAGGCCGTGATCCCGGGCGGATCGTCCGTGCCGATGATCCCCGCCGAGCAGTGCGAAGACCTGCCGATGGACTTTGACGCCCTGCGCGCCCTCCGCTCGGGCCTCGGCACCGCGGCCGTCATCGTCATGGACAAGGACACCGATCTGGTCCGCGCCATCGCTCGCCTGAGCTACTTCTACAAGCACGAGAGCTGCGGCCAGTGCACCCCTTGCCGCGAAGGCACCGGCTGGATGTGGCGGGTCATGGAACGCATGGTCACCGGCGAGGCCGATCCGAAAGAGATCGACACCCTGCTGGACGTCACGACCCAGGTCGAGGGTCACACCATCTGCGCCCTGGGCGATGCGGCCGCCTGGCCGATCCAGGGCCTGTTCCGTCACTTCCGCCACGAGGTGGAGGACCGGATCGCATCCTATCGTAGCGGTCGCCTGCACGTGCAGGGCGCCAAGCTGATCGCGGCGGAGTAACAAGAATGGCTATCGCCAAGGTCAACGGCGTCGAGGTCGAGTTCGAGCCCGGCATGACGGTTCTGCAGGTCGCGGAACTGGCCGGGGAAGAGATCCCGCGCTTCTGCTATCACGAGCGTCTCAGCATCGCCGGCAACTGCCGGATGTGCCTGGTCGAAGTGAAGCCCGGTCCGCCCAAGCCGCAGGCCTCTTGCGCCCTGCCGGCCGCCGAGGGCCAGGAGATCTTCACCAAGACCCCGATGGTCAAGAAGGCCCGCGAAGGGGTGATGGAGTTCCTGCTCATCAACCACCCGCTGGATTGCCCGATCTGCGACCAGGGTGGCGAGTGCGATCTGCAGGACCAGGCCATGGGCTATGGCCGCGACGACAGCCGCTATGAAGAGAACAAGCGCGCCGTTGAAGAGAAGGCCATGGGCCCGCTCATCAAGACGGTGATGACGCGCTGCATTCAGTGCACGCGCTGCGTCCGTTTCATCACGGAAGTGGCCGGTTCTCCGGAAATCGGCCTGATATCGCGCGGCGAAGACGTTGAAATCACGACCTATCTGGGCGCGGCAGTGACGTCGGAACTGTCGGCCAATGTGATCGATCTCTGCCCGGTCGGCGCCTTGACCTCCAAGCCCTACGCCTTCGAGGCGCGGCCCTGGGAGTTGAAGAAGACCGAGAGCATCGACGTCATGGACGCTCTGGGCTCGGCGATCCGCGTCGACAGCCGCGCCGCCGCCGTTCTGCGTGTGCTCCCGCGCGTCAACGAGGACGTCAACGAAGAGTGGATCTCTGACAAGACGCGCTATGCCGTCGACGGTCTGCAACGGCAGCGTCTAGACCGTCCCTATGTGCGCGTCAGCGGCAAGCTGCAGCCGGCCACCTGGGCCCAGGCCTTCGCGGCCGTGGCCGAGAAGATCAAGGCTGCCAAGCCCGAGCGCATCGGTGTCATCGCCGGTGACCTGCAGGATGCCGAAAGCCTGAAAGCGACCAAGGATCTTTTCGCCGCCCTGGGCGTGAAGAACCTCGACGCGCGCCAGGATGGCGTCGCGCTAGGTGCCGGTCCACGCGAAAGCTGGCTGTTCAACTCGACGATCGCCGGCATTGAAGACGCCGATGTCGTGTTGCTGGTCGGCACGAACCCGCGCCTGGAAGCGCCGGTCCTCAACACCCGCCTGCGCAAGCAATGGCTGGCCGGCAAGGTCCGCGTCGGGGTGATCGGCGAGCAGGCCGAGTTGACCTATGGCTACGACTATCTGGGCGCCGGCGCGAAGACCCTTTCGGGCCTGAGCAAGAGCAAGTCCGATTTCGTCACCGCTCTGAAGAACGCTGAACGTCCTGCGATCATCATCGGCCAGGGCGCTCTGACCCGCGCCGACGGCGCTGCAGTACTGAAGGCAGCAGGTGTTGCCGCCAAGAGCTTCAAGATCGTCCGCGAGGGCTGGAACGGCTGGAACGTGCTTCACACCGCCGCCGCCCGTGTTGCTGGCCTCGACCTCGGCTTCGTGCCGGGCGAGGGCGGTCTGACCGCTGGTCAGATGCTGAAGCCTGGCGCTTTGGATGTGCTGTTCCTGCTGGGCGCAGACGAGTGCGAAACCGCCGCTTCGGACGCCTTCAAGATCTATCTGGGCACGCACGGCGACAACGGGGCCCACAAGGCCGACGTGATCCTGCCGGGCGCGGCCTATACCGAAAAGAACGGCCTCTATGTGAATACTGAAGGCCGCGTCCAGATGGGCGAACGCGCAGTGTTCCCGAAGGGCGAGGCCAAGGAAGACTGGTCGATCCTGCGGGCCCTCTCTGAGGTCCTCGGCCAGAAGCTGCCCTATGACAGCCTGGACCAGCTTCGGGCCAAGCTGTTTGCCGACCACCCCACCTTTGGCCAGATCGACTTCGCGCCGGGTTCGATCCCGACCGTGTTCGACGCTTCGGCCCTGGGCGAAGCCGGCGATCTGTCGGACGCCCCGTTCGAGAGCACGGTGAAGGCGTTCCACCTGACCAATCCCATCGCGCGCGCCAGCGTGACCATGGCCGAATGTGCGGCCACGGCGTCGGGCGCGGCCAAGATCGCGGCGGAGTAGGCCGACATGAGCGAGTTCTTCTCCAACCCTGCCGTAACCTGGACCCTGCTGACCACCGGCGGGATCCTGCTGGTCGTGATCTGGGTGCTGCTCAGCCTGGCTTTCCTGCTGCTGGCCGACCGCAAGATCTGGGCCGGCGTCCAGATGCGCAAGGGCCCCAATGTCGTGGGTCCCTTCGGCCTGCTGCAGTCCTTCGCCGACTTCTTCAAGTTCGTGCTCAAGGAAATCATCATCCCGGCCGGTGCCGACAAGGTGGTCTTCATCCTGGCACCCCTGCTGAGCCTGGTTCTGGCCTTCGTCGGCTGGGCGGCCATACCGTTTGCCCCGGGCTGGGTCGTGTCCAACCTGAACGTCGGCATCCTGTACCTGCTGGCGATGAGCTCGCTGGGCGTCTACGGCATCATCATGGGTGGCTGGGCTTCTAACTCGAAGTACCCCTTCCTGGGTGCCCTGCGCTCGGCGGCCCAGATGGTTTCCTACGAGGTTTCAATCGGCCTGATCATCATCACGGTGATCCTGCTGGCCGGTTCGATGAATCTGACGACGATCGTCGAAGCCCAGTCCGGCTGGTTCTGGAACTGGAACGTCTTCGGCGGCGGCCTCAAGAACATCGTCCTGCTGCCGGTCATGGTGATCGCCATGGGCATGTTCTACATCTCGGCCCTGGCCGAGACCAACCGCCCGCCCTTCGACCTTCCCGAAGCCGAATCCGAGCTCGTGGCCGGCTATCAGGTCGAGTACAGCTCGACCCCGTACCTGCTGTTCATGGTCGCTGAATATTCGAACATCGTCCTGATGTGCGCGATGATCAGCGTCCTGTTCTTTGGCGGCTGGAACCCGGGCTTCCCGACCGACTTCCTGGTGAGCTGGGGCTGGTGGGGTAACTTCTTCCTGGCCTTGGTGTTCTTCGCCAAGATCTGCTTCTGGTTCTTCATGATCGCCATGGCCAAGGCCATCGTGCCTCGCTACCGCTATGACCAGCTGATGCGTCTGGGCTGGAAGGTGTTCCTGCCCACCGCTCTGGTGCTGGTCGTCCTGGTCGCGGCCTGGCGCGTGTTTGGTCCGGGGGCCTGATGAACCGCCAAGTCGCCATTGCCCTGATGGGACTGACCTTCGCCTCCCTCGCGGCCTGTTCGGCCACGATGGCGTCGGACCGGTCCTATTCGCTGGGCCGCGGCGTGGTGAACTATGACGAACTCCGCCGGGCCGGCGACAAGTGCAAGGCCGACGGCGGGGTGCTGCAAGCCAAGCAGGACGGGGGAGATCCCGCCCAGCTTTCAAACTACACCTGCGTCATTCCGAAGGGTGATTGACGGCCATGATGCAACGCATATCCCAGGCGATTAAGGGCGCGGCCCTTCTCGACTTCGCCAACGCCTTCGGTCTGGCCATGAAGTACATGGCCGCGCCGAAGAAGACCGTCATCTATCCGAACGAGCGCAACCCGCAGTCGCCGCGCTTCCGGGGCGAGCATGCCCTGCGTCGCTATCCGTCGGGCGAGGAGCGCTGCATCGCGTGCAAGCTGTGCGAGGCCATCTGCCCCGCCCAGGCGATCACGATCGAGGCCGAACCGCGCGAGGACGGCAGCCGCCGGACGACCCGCTACGACATCGACATGGTCAAGTGCATCTATTGCGGCCTGTGCCAGGAGGCCTGCCCGGTGGATGCGATCGTCGAAGGTCCGAACACCGAGTTCGCGACCGAGACGCGCGAAGAACTCTATTATGACAAGGAACGGCTTCTCGATAACGGCGACCGCTGGGAACGCCTGATCGCGAAGAATCTGGAGTTGGACGCGCCTTACCGTTAAGGACGGGGCGCGATTCCGAAGAGGGCGACGCGCCGATTGGCGCTGTTGTCGTGGATGTAGTTTTCAGGGGAGCAGCCTTGCAGGCGATCGCTTTCTATTTGCTGGCTTTTGTGACGCTGGCGGCGGGTCTTCTCGTCGTCTCGGCGCGAAACCCCGTGCACTCGGTGCTCTTCCTGATCACCGCCTTCTTCTCGGCCGCTGGCCTCTTCGTCCTGCTGGGCGCGGAGTTCCTCGCGATGCTGCTGATCGTCGTCTATGTCGGCGCGGTCGCGGTGCTGTTCCTGTTCGTGGTCATGATGCTCGACGTCGACTTCGAGGAGCTGCGCAAGGGCTTCGCCCAGTACCTGCCGATCGGCGGACTGGTGGCGGGTGTGCTGACGCTGGAGATGATCTTCGTCGCCGCCACGGTCGCCACGAACGGCGCTGCCGGCAAGAACGCCCAGCCTCTGGCGTCGCCGGAAGGTGTCAGCAACACCGAGGCGATCGGTCGGGTGCTCTACACCGACTACGCCTTCTTCTTCCAGTTGGCTGGGATGGTTCTGCTGGTTGCCATGATCGGTGCCATTGTCCTGACCCTGCGCCACAAGCCGGGTGTCCGCCGCCAGAACATCGGCGATCAGGTCGCCCGTTCGCCGAAGACCGGCATGGAACTGGTTCAGATCAAGCCGGGTGAGGGGATCTCCGAATGATCGGCCTGTCGCACTATCTCGTTGTCGCTGCGATCCTCTTCACGATCGGCGTCTTCGGCATCTTCGTGAACCGCAAGAACATCATCGTCATCCTGATGTCGGTCGAGCTCATCCTGCTGGCCGTAAACATCAACCTGGTCTCGTTCTCGGCCTATCTGCACGACGTGGTTGGCCAGATCTTTGCGATGTTCGTGCTGACCGTCGCTGCGGCAGAGGCCGCCGTCGGCCTAGCCATCCTCGTTACCTTCTTCCGAAACCGCGGCGACATCGCGGTTGACGATGCCAGCATGATGAAGGGCTAAGCGACATCATGCAGTCTCTCGTCACCATCCTCGTTTTCGCCCCGCTGGTCGCGGCGATCATCGCGGGCCTGTTTGGCCGACGCATCGGCGACGTGGCCTCGCAAGCCGTCACGACCGGCGCCCTGCTGCTGGCCTGCGGCCTGTCCTGGTACACCTTCAGCCAGTGGACCTGGGGGCACATGGAGGCCTTCACGGTCACCCTGCTGCCGTTCATCCATATCGGCGACTTTGTCGCCAACTGGTCGATCCGTATCGACGCCCTGTCGGCCGTGATGCTGATCGTGGTCACGACGGTCTCGGCCCTCGTGCACATCTATTCCTGGGGCTATATGGCCGAGGACGACAGCAAGCCGCGGTTCTTCGCCTATCTGTCGCTGTTCACCTTCGCCATGCTGTCGCTGGTCACCGCCGCCGACTTCATGCAGCTGTTCTTCGGCTGGGAAGGGGTGGGTCTGGCCTCGTATCTGCTGATCGGTTTCTGGTTCAAGAAGCCCTCAGCCAGCGCCGCAGCGATCAAGGCCTTTGTGGTCAACCGGGTCGGTGACTTCGGCTTCGCCCTGGGCATCATGACCACCTACTGGGCGTTCGGAACGATCCAGTTCGCCGAGCTGTTCCCGCAGATCGCCGCCAATGCCGGCCGCACCTGGGAGTTTGTGGGCCACAGCTGGCCCCTGATGGATATTGCCTGCTTCCTGCTGTTCATCGGCGCGATGGGCAAGTCGGCGCAGTTCTTCCTGCACACCTGGCTTCCCGACGCCATGGAAGGCCCAACCCCGGTCTCGGCCCTGATCCACGCGGCCACCATGGTCACGGCCGGCGTCTACATGCTGTGCCTGCTGTCGCCGATGTTCGAGTATGCCCCCATCGCCAAGAACATCGTCACGGTGATCGGCGCGATTACGGCCCTGTTCGCCGCCACGGTCGGCCTGACCCAGAACGATATCAAGCGGGTCATCGCCTATTCGACCTGTTCGCAGCTGGGCTACATGTTCTTCGCGGCCGGCATCGGTGCCTATCAGGCGGCCATGTTCCACCTGTTCACCCACGCCTTCTTTAAGGCCCTGCTGTTCCTGGGTGCCGGTTCGGTGATCCACGGCATGCACCATGAACAAGACATGCGTCGCTATGGTGCCTTGGCCAAGCTGCTGCCAGTGACCTTCATCGCCATGACCATCGGCACGATTGCGATTACGGGACTCGGCTTCCCGCCGCTCCACCTGGGCTTCGCCGGCTTCTATTCGAAGGACACGATTATCGAGGCGGCCTTTGCGGCAGGCGGCGAGAATTCCATCGCCATGTTCGCCTTCGTCATCGGCCTGCTGGTGGCCGGCCTGACTGCCTTCTATTCCTGGCGCCTGGCCTTCTTCACCTTCAATGGTCACGCCCGCTGGGGTCATGACGATCACGGCCATGACGCACACGCCGCCCATGGCCATGACGACCATGCTGCGCCCGCCTCTGCTGATCACGGCCACGACGATCATGGCCATGGCCATGACCACAAGCCGCACGAAAGCCCGCTGATCATGCTGTTCCCGCTGGTGGTGCTGTCGATCGGGGCTGTTCTGGCCGGCTTCGTGTTCGTCGAATACTTCGTCGGCCACCATCAGGAAGAATTCTGGCGCGGCGCGATTTACAACGCCCCGACCAACTATGTCCTGCATTTGGCCCATGAGGTTCCGACCTGGGTGAAGTGGGCACCGCTGGTCGCGTCCGTTCTGGGCCTGCTGGGTGCCTTCTACGTCTACATTCTGAAAGAAGGCCTGGGTGCCAAACTCGCCGCCCGCAACGGCCCGCTGTACGTGTTCTTCTACAACAAGTGGTTCTTCGACGAACTGTACCAAGCCACCTTCGTGCGCGCGGCCAAGTTCCTGGGTGACCTGTTCTGGAAGGGCGGTGATCAGAAGATCATCGACGGGCTTGGACCTGACGGTGTCAGCGCCCTGAGCTACGAGGTCGGCCGCCGGACCGGCAAGCTCCAGACCGGCTATGTCTATCACTATGCGTTTGTCATGCTGCTCGGCGTCGCCGGTCTGCTTGGCTTCGCCCTGTACGCCTTCCATTGAGGGGGACGGAGCTTATGAGCGGCCTTCTCAGCCTGACCACTTTCGCCCCGCTCGCCGGCGTCGCCATCCTTCTGGCGGTTCGCGCGATCAAGGGTGACAATGCGGCTACCGACGCCCTGGCCAAATGGATCGCCCTGGCGACCACGCTGGTCACTTTCGCGCTGTCGATCCTGATGGTCGCCCAGTTCGACCCCAAGAACCCGGGCTTCCAGTTCGTGGAAGACGTGTCGTGGTTTGCGGGCCTGCACTACCGGATGGGCGTTGACGGGATCTCGATCCTATTCGTCCTGCTGACGGCCTTTCTGCTGCCGATCTGTATCCTCGCCAGCTGGCGCTCGATCGAGAAGCGGCTCGTCGAATATTTGATCTGTTTCCTGGTTCTGGAGACCCTGGTCATTGGCGTCTTCTGTGCGCTGGACCTGATCCTCTTCTACCTGTTCTTCGAAGGCGGCCTGGTGCCGATGTTCCTGATCATCGGAATCTGGGGCGGGAAGCGCCGGATCTATGCGGCCTACAAGTTCTTCCTCTACACCCTGCTTGGCTCGGTGCTTATGCTGGCCGCCGTCCTGGCGATGATCACCATCTCGGGCACCTCTTCGATCCCCGAACTGATGACCTTCAAGTTCGCCCCGTGGCTCCAGACCTGGCTGTGGCTGGCCTTCTTCGCCAGCTTCGCGGTGAAGATGCCGATGTGGCCGGTCCACACCTGGTTGCCTGATGCCCACGTTGAGGCACCGACGGCCGGTTCGGTCATCCTGGCGGGCATCCTGCTGAAGATGGGTGGCTATGGCTTCATGCGCTTCAGCCTGCCGATGTTCCCCAATGCCTCGGATATGTTCCAGCCGCTGGTGTTTGCGATGTCGGCCATCGCGATTGTTTACACCTCGCTGGTTGCCTTCCGTCAGACCGACATCAAGAAGCTCATCGCCTATTCGTCCGTCGCCCATATGGGTTTTGTGACCATGGGGATCTTCTCGGGCAATGCGGCGGGCGAGCAGGGCGCGATCTTCCAGATGCTGAGCCACGGGGTGATTTCCGGCGCGCTCTTCCTCTGCGTCGGCGTCGTCTATGACCGCATGCACACCCGAGAGATCGCCTTTTATGGCGGCCTGACCAATCGCATGCCTTTGTACGCCGCGACCTTCCTGCTGTTCACCATGGGCAATGTCGGCCTGCCGGGCACCTCGGGTTTCGTCGGCGAAATCCTGACCATGACCGGTGTGTATCAAGCCTCGACCTGGACGGCGGTGTTCGCTGCGAGCGGTGTGATCCTCTCGGCCATGTACGCCCTGACGCTCTATCGTCGGGTGATGTTCGGTGAGATCGTCAATCCTGAACTGAAGACGATCACCGACCTCGACAAGCGCGAGATCCTGATCTTCGCGCCGCTGATCATCTCGACCCTGGTGCTCGGCATCTATCCGAATTTCGTATTTGACCTGACCGCGTCGTCCGTCGACGCGCTGGTCGGCGCCTGGCGCGCCGCCTTGGCCGGGTGAGGGACTGATGACGCTTTCAGCCAATCTTTCGCTGATCCTCCCTGAGGTCATTCTCGCGGGTTCAGCCCTCGTGCTGCTGGTCTGGGGTGCGTTCCAGGGCAAGACGAGCCCCCTGTTCACTCTGGCCGCTGTGGCGGCGCTGCTGGCGGCGGCCGTCGCTGCGGTCGTCGGGCCGCACGGACACGCCTTCAATGGCGTCTATTCGGCAGATGCTGCGGCGACCTACGCCAAGGTCGCCATCTTTATCTCGAGCGCCATCGGCATCGTGCTGGGCGACCGCTGGCTGGCCCAGCGTGGGGATCAGAAGTTCGAGTATGCGGTGTTGGTGATCCTGGCGGCGCTGGGCATGGGCGTCACCGCCTCGGCCGGCGACCTGATCAGCCTCTATATCGGCGTCGAACTTCAGTCCCTGGCGCTCTATGTGCTGGCGGCCTTCCGCCGTGACGATGCCAAAGCCTCCGAAGCCGGCCTCAAGTACTTCGTCCTGGGTGCCCTGTCATCGGGCCTGCTGCTTTACGGTTCGTCGCTGATCTACGGCTTTGCGGGTTCCACCCGGTTCGCTGACATTGCCGCCGCCGCCCATGGCACACACGGCGTGGGTCTGCTGTTTGGTCTGGTGTTCCTGATCTGCGGTCTGGCGTTCAAGGTCTCTGCCGCGCCGTTCCATATGTGGACACCGGACGTTTATGAGGGTGCGCCGACTCCGGTCGTGGGCTTCTTTGCAGCCGCGCCCAAGCTGGCGGCCATGATGATGTTCGCCCGCGTGCTGGGCGACGCCTTCCCGGACTCCGTCGCTCAATGGCGCCAGGTCCTGGTGATCGCCGCCCTGATCTCGGTCTTTGTCGGTGCCTTCGCGGGCCTGGCCCAGACCAACCTCAAGCGTCTGTGGGCCTATAGCTCGATCGCCAATGTCGGCTATGCCCTGCTGGGCGTCGCCACCGGCGGAGAGACCGGCCTGCATGCCATGCTGGTCTTCATGGTGCTCTATATGGTCGACGTGACCGGCTTCTTTGCCTGCCTTCAGGCCCTGAGCCGCAACGGCAAGCCGATGGAAACCATCGAGGACATGGCCGGCCTGATCAAGGAACGTCCGGGCATCGCCCTCGCCATGACGGCCTTCTCGCTGTCGGCTCTCGGCCTGCCGCCGTTCTCTGGCTTCTGGTCGAAGTTTTATGTCTTCAAGGCCGCGATCGGCACGGGCGACGTGATGATGCAGTGGGCCGCCGTGTTGGGCCTGGTCGGAAGCGTGGTTGGGGCCTTCTACTATCTGCGCCTGATCAAGAGCATCTGGTTCGACGCTGCCAAGGGGCCTGTCGATGCGCCTGCGCCTGCGGCGCGGGCCGTAGGCTTCGCAGCGGCACTGTTTTCGTTCCCGGTGGTTCTGGTTGCCCTGGTCTGGCTAGACCCGGCTGCAAAGGCAGCCGCAGCGGCCTTTGGCCACGCGTGACGTGACGGGCGAACCCCCAGCGCCTGCAGCGCCGCCTGTCGTCGTCTTTGACGAGATTGACTCCACCAACGCCGAGGCGCGCCGTCGCGCCGAGGCGGGCGAGCTCGGGCCTGTCTGGCTTCTGGGCTTGAGGCAGAGCGCTGGCCGTGGCCGGAGGGGGCGGGCCTGGGAAACAGGCGCAGGCAATCTCGCGGCGACTCTGCTCTTTTCAACCGACAAGCCGCCGGCAGTGGCCGCCCAGGTGTCGTTCGTGGCAGCGCTTGCCGTGGCAGACCTGCTGGCGAGTTTTGTTCCGTCCCAAAGGGTCAGTCTGAAATGGCCGAACGACCCGATGCTCGATGGATTGAAGGTCAGCGGAATACTGGTTGAATCCGGCACGCGGCCTTCGGGAGGCCTTTGGATCGCAGTTGGCTTCGGGGTCAACCTGGCCGCCAAACCGCTCGAAAGTGAACGTCCAGCGACCGCTTTGTCGGTTCATCTTGCTGGCGCGCCGCCCTTGCCCACTGAGGCTGTTCAGATTCTGGCCGAGGCCTTCGACCGTTGGTCGCTGGTTTGGGACAGCCTGGGATTCCCGGCCATTGCTGACGCCTGGACGGCAAGAGCCCACGGTCTGGGCGCGCCTTGTGTAGCGCGATTGGGGACTGAGACCGTCGAGGGCATAGCCGAAGGGCTGGATGATGACGGTGCTCTGAGGCTTCGTTTGCCTGATGGGCGCTTGCGGCGCATCACAGCTGGCGATGTCTTTTTCGGCGAGGCGATTTGATGCTGCTGGCGATCGAACAAGGCAATACCAACACCATGTTCGCCATCCATGATGGCGAGCGTTGGATTGCCCAGTGGAGGTCCGCGACGGAGAGCACGCGCACCGCCGATGAATATGTCGTCTGGCTGTCCCAACTGCTGTCCATGCAGGGTCTGGGATTCAGGGCCATCGATGCCTGCATCATCTCGAGCGTGGTGCCGCAGTCGATTTTCAATCTGCGCAACCTGTCTCGGCGCTATCTCAATGTCGAACCCCTCGTGATCGGCGAGAACGCCAAGCTTGGGGTGGATGTCCGGATTGAAAAGCCGTCAGAGGCCGGTGCGGACCGTCTGGTCAACGCCGTCGGGGCCAGCATGGTCTATCCGGGCCCCCTGATCGTGATCGATAGCGGCACGGCGACCACCTTTGACATCGTCGCTGCCGATGGAGCCTTTGAAGGCGGGATCATCGCGCCAGGCATCAATCTCTCCATGCAGGCCCTGCACGAGGCGGCGGCCAAGCTCCCGCGGATCGCAATCCAAAGGCCGGCTCGCGTGGTCGGCAAGGACACCGTCGGCGCGATGCAATCCGGCGTGTTCTGGGGCTATATCGCCCTGATCGAAGGCCTGATCACGCGGATCAAGGCCGAACGCTCAGAATCCATGACCGTGGTCGCAACGGGCGGCGTCGCATCCCTGTTTGAAGGTGCGACCGACAGCATCGACCACTTCGATCCCGATTTGACCATTCGTGGTCTCCTGGAAATTCACCGTCGCAACACCATCTCAGAGACCTGATGACAAAATCCTCCCAAGACGAACTCGTCTTCCTGCCGCTAGGCGGGTCGAACGAGATCGGCATGAATTTCAATCTCTATGGCTTTGGGCCTGCCCATGATCGCAAGTGGATCGTGGTCGATCTTGGTGTGACCTTCGGCGATCAGACAACGCCCGGCGTCGAGATCATCCTGCCGGATCCCGAATACATCGAGGCCTATGCCGACGACATTCTGGGCATTGTCCTGACCCACGCCCATGAAGATCACCTTGGTGCCGTCCACTGGCTATGGCCCCGTCTGAAGGCCCCGGTCTACGCAACCCCGTTCACAGCCTTCCTGCTCCGGGAAAAGCTGCGCGACGCTCGTCTGCTGGACGAGGTCTCGATCACCGAGATTCCATTGGGTGGACAGTTCAAGATCGGCCCCTTCGATCTGGAAATGATCACCCTGACGCACTCGATCCCGGAACCCAATGGTCTGGCGATCAAGACCCCGCTGGGAACGATCCTGCACACGGGCGACTGGAAGATCGACCCGAACCCGCAACTGGGCGAAGCCACAGACATCGAAGGCCTCCGTCGTCTCGGTGACGAAGGCGTTCTGGCCATGGTCTGTGACTCGACCAACGTCTTCGTGGATGGCGAGGCCGGCTCTGAGGCCGATGTGCGCGTGGCGATGAACAGGCTGATCTCGGGCCTTAGCGGCAAGATCGCCGTCGCCTGCTTTGCCTCGAACGTTGCCCGCATGGACACCGTCATTCGCGCCGCTCAAGCCGCCGGACGCAAGGTTTGCCTGGCCGGCCGCTCAATGCACCGCATGGCCGCAGCGGCCCGATCGGTCGGCTTCCTGACGGGACTAGAGCCGTTTGTAACAGACGATCAAGCCAAGTATCTGCCGGAGAACGAGGTCCTGTTCCTGTGCACGGGCAGTCAGGGCGAGGCGAGGGCAGCCTTGTCCCGTATTGCCGAGGGCAACCATCCGCATGTGAAGCTCTCACAAGGCGACCACGTGATTTTCAGCTCGCGGGTCATTCCGGGCAATGAAATCCCGATCCGCAACCTGCAGAACAAGTTGGCCGACCGAGGTGTCCGTCTGCATACCGAGCGCGATACGCCCGGCATCCACGTCAGCGGTCACCCCTGTCGGGATGAGCTCAAGCAGATGTACCAGTGGGTGCGTCCAGAGATCGCTGTCCCGACCCATGGGGAGCGGCGCCACCTGATCGAGCATGCGGCCTTTGCCAAGGATCTGCAGGTTCCACACGCCATTTCGCCGCGCAACGGTGACATGGTTCGCCTGGCCCCAGGCCACCCCGAGATCATCGACGAGGTTCCGTCTGGTCGTCTCTATGTTGATGGCGGCGTCGTGACGCCCGAGAATGGTCAAGCCCTGAGAGAGCGTCGACACGCGGCGTTCAACGGCATGTTGGCCGTCTCAATCGTCATTGACGGCAAGAACCGCATCGTCTCTGGGCCGCAGGTTCGCGGCTTGGGTCTCGCAGGCGACAAGGACTACCCGCTGGACGAAGCCATGGATGATCTGGCTGAGGAAGCCGAGAGCGCCTTCAAGCGCCTGGGCGGCGACGACAGGGAAAGCGACGAAGCGATCGAGAATGCGATTTCTCGCGCGGTAAAAAAGGCTGCTTTCCGCATCTGGGAGCGCAAGCCTGTGGTCGAGACCACCGTTTTGCGCACCTGACATCTAGCAAGCGACTGCCCGCCGTGATTTCGCCACGGCGGGCGCAACCTGTTCGCGCCAGGGCCTAGATGTTAGGTCTTCGCGCGGGCAATTGGATAGGCAGGACTAAGGGCCATGATCGGCAAGTTGAACCATGTCGGCGTCGCTACGCCTTCCATCGACGAGGCGCTCGTGATGTATCGCGACCTACTGGGTGCGACCTCCGTCACCGAGAAATGGGCCATGCCGGAACAGGGTGTCTGGGTGTGTTTCGTCAACCTGCCCAACAGCCAGATCGAACTTATTGAACCCTATGGCGAGAAATCGCCGATCCATGGCTTTTTGGCCAAAAACCCCAAGGGCGGGCAGCATCATATCTGCTTTGAGGTCGACAACATCTACGAGGCGCGCGACGCCCTGGTCGCAAAAGGTGCGACAGTCCTGGGCGAGCCGCGCATCGGCGCACATGGCACCCTGATTATCTTCGTTCACCCCAAGGACATGGGCGGCCTTCTGGTCGAACTCATGGAGACGCCCAAGGAGGCGCAGCACTGATGGGCCCAATCACCGGGATCGCAATCTTTTTTACTATCTGGTGGACGGTGCTGTTCGTCGTCCTGCCCCTGGGGTCGCGAAGCTACCACGAGATGGGGCTGAAGCCGCCGGGCGGCGGCGACCCGGGTGCGCCGGTCAATCCAAACCTGAAGCGCAAGTTCTTCACGACGACCTGGGTGTCTGTCGTCGTGTTCGCTGTGCTTTGGTTGATCATCCGTTTCCAGCTGATCACCCTGCCGCAGCTGCCGGCGACCTATTAGGCCTTCCGGTTGCCCAAGCCTTGGGCGTCGCGCGAGCTTTCTCCCTGCAATCGCCCAAGCCTTGGGCGAAAAGACCTAAAGCTCCAGGCCGTTGGCATGCACATGCCCCAACAGTTGTTCGAGGGGCTAGGGTGACCCTGCGAGATCGGATGTACCTGATCTCACTCTGTGGCGTCTTCCCCGACGACGAACTTGCAAGGCCGCGCGAGGATCGCGCGGCCTTCTTTTCGTTTGCAACGGACTTGGTGGCCATCTTTTCGCCGCGTGCGTTGCCAAGCTGACGGCCAAGAGGCTATCTCAGGCCCTCGCATTCCCTCGGAGACGTCTTTCTGATGCGCCTGTCGCGCTATTTCCTGCCCGTGCTGAAAGAAGCTCCGTCCGATGCCCAGATCGCATCGCACCAATTGATGCTGCGTGCCGGCATGATCCGCCAGGAAGCGGCGGGTATCTATGCCTGGCTACCGCTGGGCCTGCGCGTCCTGAACCGCATCGAACAGATCGTGCGGGAGGAGATGGATCGTGCAGGGGCCATCGAGCTTTTGATGCCGACCCTGCAACTTGCGGATCTCTGGCGCGAGTCAGGGCGTTACGATGCCTATGGCCCCGAAATGCTCCGCATCACCGACCGTCATGAGCGCGAGCTGCTCTACGGGCCGACGAACGAAGAGATGATCACCGAGATCTTCCGGGGTTCGGTGAAAAGCTACAAGGACCTGCCCAAGAACCTCTACCATGTACAATGGAAGTTCCGGGACGAGCGACGCCCGCGCTTTGGGGTGATGCGTGGCCGTGAATTCCTCATGAAGGACGCCTACAGCTTCGACCTCGATGCCGATGGCGCGCGCAAGTCCTATAACCGCATGTTCGTCGCCTATCTGAACCTGTTCTCGAGGATGGGTCTCAAGGCCGTGCCGATGCGCGCCGACACCGGACCGATCGGGGGCGACCTGAGCCACGAGTTCATCGTTCTGGCCGAAACGGGTGAAAGCGCCGTCTTCTGTCACAAGGACCTGGTCGAGATGGACGCGCCTGGCCCAGACGTCGACTGGTATGGCGACCTCCAGGCCCTCGTGGATCAGCGTACAGCGCTCTATGCGGCGACCGAGGAAATGCACGACGAGGCCGCGTTCTCTGCGGTACCGGAAGGCGATCGTCTGTCGGCTCGCGGCATCGAGGTCGGCCATATCTTCTCATTCGGCACGAAGTATTCCGAGCCGATGCGGGCTTTGGTCACCGGACCGGACGGCAAGGACGTCCCGGTTCAGATGGGCTCGTACGGTGTGGGCGTTTCGCGTCTGCTGGGCGCGATCATCGAGGCCAGCCATGACGACGCCGGGATCATCTGGCCGGAATCGGTCGCGCCGTTCGATGTCGGAATCATCAACATGCGTCAGGGCGATGCGGCTTGCGACGCGGCCTGCGAAGCGGCCTACAAAGCCCTGACGGCTGCCGGCAAGACGGTGCTCTATGATGACACCGATGCCCGGGGCGGTGCCAAGTTTGCCACCATGGATCTGATTGGATTGCCCTGGCAGATGATCATTGGTCCCAAGGGCATTGCTGAAGGCGTGGTCGAGATCAAAAACCGGGCGACGGGCGAACGCTCCACCGCGTCGCTCGATTCCGTTCTGGCGGGCCTCATTCAAAGCAAGGCCGGCTAATGAGCGATCTGCGGGCGGCCGGACCGTTCAGCCGCTGGGAGAGGTCCGTCGCGCGGCGGTACCTGTTCGCCAAGCGCAAGAACGGCGGCGTCGCCCTGATTTCGGTGATCTCGTTCAGCGCCGTGATGCTGGCGGTTTTCGCCCTGATCACGGTGATGAGCGTCATGAACGGCTTCCGAGCGGAGCTGCTGGGTCGCATTCTGGGGTTCAATGGGCACCTGTATGCCCAATCACCACTGATCAACGGTCCGGATCGCGAGGGTGTGATCAGTAGAATTCGGGCAGTGCCGGGCGTGATCCAGGCCGTCCCGATGGTTGAGGCCCAGGCCATGGTCATCGGTCCGGGACAGGTGACTGGGGGTATCGTTCGCGGTGTCACCCCCCGTGACCTGCTCGGCCTGAAGATCATTTCCGGAAACATCAAGAAGGGCTCGCTCGCCGGCTTTGGCCAAGGCGAGTTCGGTGGCGACATCGTGCTCATCGGAGACCGAATGGCGGCCAATCTCGGTGTCGGCCCAGGCGATGCGATCACACTGATCTCGCCCTCCGGGCCGGCAACAGCGTTCGGATCCTCGACCCGGGAGAAGGACTACATCGTCGGCGGCGTCTTCAGCGTCGGTATGAGCCAGTTCGATGAGGCCTATGTCTATATGCCCCTTGAGCAAGCTCAGCTGTTCTTTGGCCGTGACACCTCGGTGGACTATGTCGAGATCAAGGTCGACGACCCAGACGACGCCAAGCTGCTGAAACCTGCTGTTGAAGCCGCCAGTGGCCCCGGGGCCCTGGTCGCCGACTGGATGGACAAGAACCACAGCTATTTCACGGCGCTCCAGGTCGAGCGGAAAGTCATGCGCCTGATCCTGTTCTGCATCGTGGCCATTGCCACCCTGAACATCATTTCCAGTCTGGTCATGCTGGTGAAGAACAAGGGCAAGGACATCGCCATCCTTCGCACCATGGGGGCGGGGCAGGGGGCTGTTCTGCGAATTTTCGTGATGGCCGGGGCCTCGATCGGTGTGGCCGGCACCCTGGCAGGGCTGATGTTGGGCGTACTGTTCTGCGCTTACATCACCCCTATCCAGAACTTCGTTGAGTGGGTGACCGGAACGGCCGTGTTCAGCGCCGACGTCTATATGCTTTCCCACATCCCGGCCAAGATCGACTGGGTTGAAGTCAGCGGGATCGTCGGCTTGTCCGCCCTGATGAGCGTCGCGGCGACGCTTCCGCCGGCCTGGCGTGCCTCACGTATCGATCCGGTTGAGGCGCTGCGTTATGAGTGAGCCTGTCCTGTCGCTGCGCGGGGTTGAACGCGTCTACAAGACCGAAGCTGGTGATTTGCCCGTACTGCGCGGCGTCGATATCGACGTCTATCCTGGCGAAGTCGTCGGCCTGATCGGCCCTTCCGGGTCGGGAAAGTCATCGCTTTTGCATTCTGCCGGGCTGCTGGAACGGCCAGACGCGGGGATCGTCGCCCTGGGAGGCCGCGACTGCTCAAAGCTTTCAGAGCGGGTCCGTACCCGCATTCGGCTGGGCACGGTCGGTTTCGTCTATCAGTTCCATCACCTCTTGCCCGAGTTCACGGCCCTCGAGAATGTCGCCATGCCGGGCCTGATCGCCGGGCGTAGCTGGCAGGTCGCCGAAGCCCGAGCCCTGGAGCTGCTCGGCGAGCTTGGCCTCACCGCCCGCGTCAACCATCAGCCTGCCCAGATGTCCGGCGGCGAGCAGCAACGGGTTGCGATAGCCCGGGCCTTGGCCAACAAGCCACAACTGCTGCTGGCAGATGAACCGACTGGCAATCTTGACCCGACGACATCAGCGGCGGTGTTTCAGTCCCTTTACAGCCTGGCGCGGGGACAGGGCGTTGCCGCCCTGATCGCAACGCACAATATGGACCTGGCACGCTACATGGATCGGGTCTTCGCCCTGAAGGACGGCTACCTCGCGCCACAGACCTTCTAGGGGCCGTGACGGTTAGAGCAGCGCCTGGCGCATGGCCTTGAAGAAGGCCGCTTGGTCGACCTTCTTGATCACACGAGCGTTCGGAGGTTTCCGCTTCAGGGCGGGATCGGCCAGCTCGATATCGGGCAGAATGGCATGCGAAACACTGAGATAGCCGCGTGTGAGTTCGCCAAGGGTTTCGACATCAACCACGGCTTGATCGGCCTCCAGGATCAGTGAGGGATCCAGAGCCAGTGCGCAGGTCAGTGCGTCGGGATGCAGGCTTCCGCTCAGGCCCTCCGTTTCCTGTGCGAAGGCCAGGGAAGCCCGGTTGACCTGCGTGAAGAACCTGGCGCGTGGCGTGCCAAGTGCCTCCAGTTGAGCCAACTGGGCGAGGTCGAGGAGGCCATCGCGCAAAGTCTCGGTCCAGGTCACGATCGACAAGTCAAAGCCCGCATTGACGACGATCTTGGCGGCTTCGGGATCGACATAGAAATTGTACTCGGCGGCGGGCGTGACATTGCCGACCCCGTTGTCGGTTCCGCCCATCACCCAGAGATGCTTCACGGCCTGGGCGATGCGGGGCTCGCGCAGGTAGGCCAGGGCGATATTGGTCAGGGGGGCCTGGGCGATGAGGGTGATTTCACCGGGCGCAGTCATCACTCTTCTGACGATCTCGTCGACGGCATGACCGGCGGCCGGGCGTTGCCTGGCGGGCGCAAAGTTCATGTCACTCATGCCATCCGCGCCGAAGACGTAGGCTGCATCGAGCGGCGCGCGGGAGAAGGGCGCCTGGGCACCCATATAGACGGGCACCCCGGCCTTGTCGCAGACCGCTAGGGTGAGGAGCGCGTTCTCGGCGTGCTGCACGAAGCCCACATTGCCGTGGGCGATGGTGATGGCCTCAACAGTCACACCCGGACGGGTAAGGGCGAGCATCAGGGAGAAAACGTCATCCCCGGCGGTGTCTGTGTCGATGATCAGGCGCATGGCCCGATCTGACCTGATCCGGGGCCTATCGCCAACACCGGGCCGCAAGGCTCCATGGCACGTTCACAGAAAAAGCGGTGGAACGTTCTGGAACATCTTGTGAACGGAACAAAAGTAGAATACGGAACAAACACGAAACAAATGTGGAGGTCCCCATGGTCCGTATCGCGCGTGAGTCATTGGCGCTTGTATCCGTCGTCAGCTTCGTCTGGATGATGTGCACGGTCGCCCAGTTGGTGGCCTGAGTCGAACGGAGGCGGAGCTATGGCGGACGGCGAAGGACAGGGTTTCGTCCACCTTCGGGTTCGCTCGGCCTATTCACTCCTGGAAGGGGCCATCAAGGCCGACCAGATCGGCAAACTGGCAGAGGCAAGCCACATGCCGGCCGCTGGCCTGACCGACCGGGCCAACCTTTTCGGCGCGCTCGAATATTCGTCCTATGCAAAAGACGCTGGAATCCAGCCGATCATTGGCTGCGCCTTGCCGGTGTCAGGAATCGGCGCAGGCCCGACTGAGCGGTGGGCACGAGCCCCGACCATTACCCTTCTGGCTCAGAATGAGCGTGGCTATCTCAATCTCTCGGAACTTTCTTCGATCGCTTATCTGGAAAGCGGTGAACTGGCCGAACCCATCGTGCCTTGGGCCAGGGTCGTTGAACACGCTGAAGGCCTGATCCTGCTGTCGGGCGGTACCGACGGCCCGGTGGACGCCTTGTTCGCCGCAGGAAAAGGCGCAGAGGCCACCCAGGCCCTGGCGGAGATGAGCCGGGTGTTTGGTGACCGGTTCTATGTCGAACTTCAGCGGCACGGCCTGCCCAGGCAGGCCGCAGCTGAGCCCGGTCTGGTGAACTGGGCCTATGAGCATGACGCGCCGCTGGTGGCCACCAATGACGTCTATTTCGCCAAGGCAGAGCTTTATGATGCTCACGACGCCCTGCTTTGCATCTCCGATGGCGCTTTTGTCGGACAGGATGAACGGCGCCGGGTGACGCCAGAGCACTGGTTCAAGCCAGCTGCCGATATGCGCAAGCTGTTCGCCGACCTGCCCGAGGCCTGCGACAACACCCTCGATATTGCGCGGCGCTGCGCCTTTCTGGTTAAGAAGCGCGATCCGATCCTGCCCAGTTTCCCAACTGGAGACGGCCGCAGCGAGCCCGAAGAACTGGCGCACCAGGCGCGAGAAGGCCTGAAGGCCCGGCTGGCCGAAAACGTCCTGGCGGTGGAGGAGCAGGTCTATTGGGACCGGCTGGATTTCGAGCTCGGCATCATCACCCGCATGGGTTTTCCCGGCTACTTCCTGATCGTGTCCGACTTCATCAAATGGGCGAAGTCGCACGGCATTCCCGTCGGCCCAGGACGGGGGTCCGGTGCCGGTTCACTGGTCGCCTGGGTGCTGACGATCACCGATCTGGATCCCTTGCGCTTTGGTCTGCTGTTCGAGCGGTTCCTGAACCCAGAACGTGTCTCCATGCCCGACTTCGACATCGACTTCTGTCAGGAGCGACGGGAAGAGGTCATCGTCTACGTGCAGGAGAAGTATGGCCGCGACCGTGTGGCCCAGATCATTACCTTCGGCTCCCTGCAGGCCCGCGCCGTCCTCCGGGACGTAGGCCGCGTTATGCAGCTTCCGCTCGGCCTTGTGGACCGGCTCTGCAAGATGGTGCCGAACAATCCGGCTGCCCCGGTAACCCTTGCCCAGGCGATCGAGCTGGAACCGCGACTCAAGGAGGCCAAGAGGGAAGACGGCAATGTGTCGGCTTGTCTCGATGTCGCCCTGCAGTTGGAAGGCCTTTACCGCAACGCCTCTACCCACGCGGCGGGTGTGGTCATCGGTGACCGGCCCCTGACCCAGCTGACGCCGCTGTACAAGGATCCGCGCTCGGATCTCCCGGCCACCCAGTTCAACATGAAGTGGGTCGAGAGCGCTGGTCTGGTGAAGTTCGACTTCCTGGGCCTCAAGACCCTGACCGTGCTGGACCGGGCCATAAAGCATCTAAAAAAGCGGGGCGCGGACGTCGATCTGGGCAAGCTGCCGTTTGACGACGCCAAGACCTACGAGTTGCTCGCGTCTGGTCAGACGGTCGGTGTGTTCCAGCTGGAAAGCCAGGGCATGCGCGACACGCTGCGCAAGATGCGCTGCGGGTCCATTGAGGAAATCACCGCCCTGATTTCCCTGTACCGCCCCGGTCCGATGGACAACATCGACACCTTTGTCGACTGCAAGTTTGGTCGCAAGCCGGTCGATACACTGCATCCCTCACTCGAGACGGTGCTCAAGGAGACCTATGGCGTCATCGTCTATCAGGAACAGGTGATGCAGATCGCCCAGATCCTGGCGGGCTACAGCCTGGGCGAAGCCGACCTTCTGCGCCGCGCCATGGGCAAGAAGAAGAAGGAAGAAATGGATCTGCAGAAGATCCGTTTCGTCGACGGCGCAAAACAGAAGAACGTTCCGGAAGAACAGTCCGGCTCGATCTTCGAACTGGTGGCCAAGTTTGCCGGCTATGGCTTCAACAAGAGCCACGCGGCCGCCTACGCGCTGATTGCCTACCAGACGGCCTGGTTGAAGGCCAACACGCCGGTCGAGTTCCTCGCTGCGTCGATGAGCCTGGATATCTCCAACACCGACAAACTGGCGGTTTTCCATCAGGACGCGCGCCGGTTCGACATCACGGTTCGGGCACCGGACGTCAATCGCTCGGGCGCGGATTTCGAGGTCGAGAACGGCGAGGTGCTTTACGCCCTGGGCGCGGTGCGCAATGTGGGTCTTGAAGCCATGAAGCACCTGGTCGCTGTGCGTGAAGAGGGTGGCCCCTTCCGTGACATTTTCGATTTCGTCGAACGGGTCGATCCCAAACAGGTCAACAAGCGGGCGATCGAGAACCTGGCTCGGGCGGGAGCCTTTGACTCCTTCCACAAGAACCGGGCCCAGATCCTGGCCTCATCCGATGTGCTGATCGCCCACAGCCAGAGCATCGCTGCGGACCGCCAGGGTGGCCAGCACGCCCTGTTCGGAAGTGATCCGGCGGCAGGACGGCCCCGCCTGAAGAAGACCGAGCCCTGGAGCCAGGTCGATCTGCTCGATGAGGAACTGGCCGCCGTTGGCTTCTATCTGACCGGGCACCCGCTGGAAGACATGGTGGGGCTGTTGCGCCGCAAGCGCACTGCCATGTTGACCGAGGTGATCCCCCAGGCCGAAGCGGGCATGGAAGCTTTCCGGATGTGCGGCGTGGTCCGTCGCCGACAGGAGCGGGCGTCCCAGAACGGAGAGCGGTTCGCCTTCGTCTCGCTATCCGATCCGACCGGAGAGTATGAGGTGCTTTTCCCCCCAGAAGCCCTTCGCAAGTGCCGGGACGTGCTGGAGCCCGGCAAGTCCGTGGCCATCAAGGTGCGGGCCAAGGCTCGAGACGGTGAGGTTCGCTTTTTTGGTGACGACGCTGAGCCTATCGAGAAGGCGATCGAGAACGTCGTGGCGGGACTGCGCGTCCACCTATCGCCGTCGGCGACGGAAATCGAAGCCTTACGAAAACGTCTTGAGCCGGCCGTGTCGCAGAAGGGCGGGGAAATCAGCTTCATCGCTGCGATCGGCGGTGGACGCGAGATCGAACTGAAGCTGCCCGGCCGCTATGCGTTGGATGCGTCGTTGCGCGGGGCCTTGAAGACCGCGCCCGGCGTGGCGCTTCTGGAAGACGTCTAAGGATGGTCAGGCATCAAGGCGGTTGTCAGTGCGGCAGGGTGCGGTTCGAGGTCGAAGTCGAGCTCCAGGACCTCATCAGCTGCAACTGTTCGCGGTGTGGCCGGCTGGGCTCGGTTCTGGCCTTTGCGGCCGAGGATGATTTCAAACTCCTGCAGGGGCAGGACGCTCTGACCGAGTACCGCTTCAATACAGGCAAGATCGCCCATCTGTTCTGTTCCGAGTGCGGGATCGAATCCTTCGGGCGCGGCGAAGGTCCCGGCGGCGTGCGCATGGCGGCGATCAATGTGCGTTGCCTCGACGAGGTTGATGTCTTCGCGCTTGAGCCCGTTCAGGTGAACGGCAAGGCGTTCTGAAGGGTTAGAGCCAGCAGCGTCGGTCCAGCCTCCTGCAGCTCACAAGGCCTTGCTCTGGTTCATGACGTCAAAGTGGATGCCCCAGCTGTCCCCCCGGCCGCGCTTCGCGACATCAACGCTATGGTACTGGCTCCCGTCTGGATCGCGGAGCAAGGACTGCATTGCTCGCTCAAGTCCGGTTTATATGCCGCCGACGGGGTGGCCAGGGAGACTGCGGCCTGGGGGATTATTCTGGCGGATCTCGCGGGTCACGTCGCGGATGCGCTCAGCGCCGCAGGCATGGGTGCCAAAGCCGATTTGTTCGAAGTCATTGTCGATGGCTTCAACGAAGAAGTCTCGGCACCATCCTCTACACGGATGGGCCAGTCCGGGGCCGGATCCAGCTAGCCTCTGAACCATGGGCTAGAGGGTCCTCTCCGTGGCATCCGATCGAGACCGCCCAAGGCCAACCTCTTTCCGCTGCAGTCGGACAAGGCTTGCTTTTTGGAACAATCCCGCCTATCTGCGCGCCATTCCACACGCGGACGTTCGGCTGTGACCCGGGGAGACATCCCGGCATCGCCGTTCCGGTCCCGCTCCAGATGTCTGGATCGGGGGTGTCCGCGGAGGTTCAACCGGAAGAAGGATTATAGGCCTCATGGCGCTTCCCGAATTCTCCATGCGTCAGCTCCTCGAAGCTGGCGCCCACTTCGGCCACCAGACGCACCGCTGGAACCCGAAGATGGACCGCTACATCTTTGGTTCGCGTTCGAACATCCACATCATCGATCTGTCGCAGTCGATCCCGCTCCTGCACCAGGCTCTGGTGAAGGTGCGTGAAGTCGCCGCCGCCGGTGGCCGCGTGCTGTTCGTCGGCACCAAGCGCCAGGCTTCCGATCCGGTCGCCACCGCCGCCAAGCGTTGCGCCCAGTACTATGTCAATCACCGCTGGCTCGGCGGCACCCTGACCAACTGGCGCACTGTGTCGGGCTCGATCGCTCGCCTGCGCGAGCTGGAAGGCGTTCTGTCGGGCGAAGGCCAGGGCCGTTCCAAGAAGGAACTGCTGCAGCTGACGCGCGAGCGCGACAAGCTCGAGCTGTCGCTGGGCGGCATCAAGGACATGGGCGGCATCCCCGACATCATGTTCGTGATCGACACCAACAAGGAAGCGATCGCGATCCTTGAAGCCCGCAAGCTGAACATCCCGGTCATCGCGATCCTCGACACGAACTGCGATCCGGACGGCATCACCTATCCGATCCCGGGTAACGACGACGCCGCTCGCGCCCTGCAACTGTACTGCGACCTGATCGCGGATGCAGTTCTGGACGGTCTGGCCGCTGGCCAAGCCTCTTCGGGCGTCGATCTGGGTGCCTCGGTGGCTCCGATGGAACCGACCCTGGCCCGCGAGCTGACCCCCGAGCCGGTGGCTGAAGCCGCCGCCCCGGAGGCCGCTCAGGAAGCGACTGCTGAGGCCATCGAAGCCGTCGCTGAAGAGCCGGCTGCGAGCTGATATCCGACGGCCGCCAGACGGCGGCTGTTGTGACCCTGACATGCGACCGGGCTATCAAGCCCGGTCGCTAACCGTTTGAATATGGAGATTTTCCATGGCTGAGATCACGGCTGCGCTGGTTAAGGAACTGCGCGAGAAGTCCGGCGTCGGCATGATGGACTGCAAGAAGGCCTTGCAGGAAAATGGCGGCGACATCGACGCTTCCATCGACTGGCTGCGCGCCAAAGGCCTGTCCAAGGCCGCCAAGAAGGCTGACCGGGTTGCCGCTGAAGGCCTCGTTGGCATCGCCGTTCGCACCGATGGTGCCGGCATGACCGCCGCGGCCGTCGAAGTGAACGCCGAAACCGACTTCCTGGGTCGCAACGAACTGTTCCAGAACGCCGTCCGCAAGATCGCGGCGGTTGGTCTGGACAATGATGGCGTTGAAGCCATCAGCGCCGGCAAGACCGCTGACGGCGAAGTCGTTGCCGACCTGCTGACCAACCTGATCGCCACCATCGGCGAGAACATGGTTGCCCGTCGCTCGGCGCGCTTCAGCGTCGCCCAGGGCGCGGTTTCGACCTACATCCACAATGCTACGGCACCGGACCTCGGCCGCATCGGCGTGCTCGTGGCTATCGAAGGTGCTGGCGACCAGGCCAAGATCCTGGAACTCGGCCGCAAGATCGCCATGCACGTCGCAGCGACCTCGCCGCTGTCGCTGTCGCCGGATGATCTGGATCAGGCCGCGATCGAAAAGGAACGCGCCATCTTCACCGAACAGGCGCTGGAGTCGGGCAAGCCCGCCGCCGTCGTCGAGAAGATGGTCGAAGGCCGGATCCGCAAGTTCCTGGAAGAAGTCGTGCTTCTCAAGCAAGCCTTCGTCATGAACCCGGACCAGACCGTCGAACAACTCGTCGCCGAAACGGGCAAGGAACTGGGCTCGCCGCTGACGGTGAAGGGCTTCGTTCGTCTGGCCCTGGGCGAAGGCGTCGAAAAGGCACCGGCTGGCGATTTCGCCGCTGAAGTCGCCGCAATGGCTGGCCAAGCCTAAGGTCCGGGGTTTGATGGGCCTCGCAGGAGGCTCGTCATCCGATATCTTCAAGAGGCGCGGCGCGTTTTGCGCGTCGCGCCTTTGTTGCGCCTGCGTGGTGCCGCTCACGACTTGCTTTGCCGAGCAGTGCCGCCCCGGCGCAAAACCAATCCCACTTTTTCTGAACCCGCACTATGTTGCATTCCGACGACTCAGGAACAGCACGGCCCATGTCTGAAACCGCTCCCGCCATGCCCAAACGCTTTCGCCGCGTCCTCCTGAAGGTCTCTGGAGAGGTGCTGATGGGCGATACGCCCTACGGGATCGACACCAACACCGTTCAGTCCGTAGCCGAAGACATTGCCGAGATCGTCAAGTCCGGCGTGGAGCTGTGCCTTGTGATCGGCGGCGGCAATATCTTCCGGGGCATGGCCGGTGCCGCCAAGGGCATGGAACGTTCCAGTGCTGACTATATGGGCATGCTGGCGACCGTCATGAACGCCCTGGCGATGCAGGATGCCCTCGAGCGGATCGGTGTCTCCACGAGGGTCCAATCTGCCATTCCGATGGCAACGGTCTGTGAGCCCTACATCCGCCGGCGTGCCCAGCGCCATCTGGAAAAGGGCAGGGTGGTGATCTTCGCCGCCGGGACCGGCAATCCGTTCTTCACGACCGACACCGCCGCCGCCCTGCGCGCCGCAGAAATGCAGTGTGATGCCCTGTTCAAGGGCACCAGCGTCGACGGTGTCTATACGGCTGACCCCAAGAAGGATGCCACGGCTGAACGCTATGACCGCCTGACCTATATGGATGTCCTGGCCAAGGACCTTAGAGTCATGGATGCGTCAGCTGTTGCCTTGATGCGTGACAGCAACATCCCGATCGTAGTCTTCTCCATCAAAGGGCGCGGCAATCTGCTGAATGTCCTGCGTGGCGAAGGCACCTTTACCGTCGTCGCCCAAGACGCCGCCGCCTAACTCAAGCGAAGAGAGCCCCGCCATGGCCGCCGCCGAAAAGCCCGTTCTGTCCCGCTATAAAGAGCGCATGGAAAAATCCGTATTGGCTCTGAAAGAAGATTTCGCCGGTTTGCGGACGGGCCGCGCGTCTTCAAACCTGCTCGACCAGATCATGGTCAATGCCTACGGTTCCATGGTTCAACTGAATACGGTTGCCTCGATCAGTGTTCCGGAGCCGCGTCAGATCAATGTCAATATCTGGGACAAGGGTGTCGTCTCGGCGGTAGAGAAAGCGATCCGCAATTCGGATCTCGGGCTGAACCCTGTCGTTGAAGGTAATAACCTTCGCATTCCTATCCCGCCCCTGACCGAAGAGCGTCGTAAGGACCTCTCGAAGATTGCTGGGAAATACGCTGAGGCCCAGAAGGTGGCCGTGCGCAACATCCGCCGTGACGCCAATGACGATCTGAAGAAGGCCGAAAAGGCGAGCGTCATCAGCGAAGATGAGCTCAAGAAGATGGAAACCGAGGTCCAGAAGATGACCGACGAAGCCATCAAGAAGGTCGACGAGGCCTTGAAAATCAAAGAACAAGAGATCATGCAAGTTTAAGGACCGGCCTGAGTATATGGGACGGTTAGGGAAGGCTTGAAACGATGTCGGCGACGACCGGCCTGCAGGATGTTTCGGCGCGCGCTGGGGGCGATGCGTCGAGTCGCTCCTTGCATGTGGCCATCATCATGGACGGGAACGGTCGCTGGGCGAAGCGTCGCGGGATGCCGCGTGCGCTGGGTCATCGCGCCGGCGTCAACGCGCTCAAGCGCACGGTCGAAGCCGCCCCAGACCAGGGTGTCGGCGTTCTGACCGTGTTCGGTTTTTCGACCGAAAACTGGAGCCGTCCTGCGCATGAAGTGTCGGAGTTGATGGGCCTTCTCAAGGCCTATGTGGAATCCGATCTGGAGCGTCTGGACCGAGAGGGGGTTCGGGTTCGGATCATCGGCCGCAGAACGGGCCTAGCCCCGGATATACAGGAGATTATCGAGCGGGCGGAGCGGCGAACAGCCAGCAACACCAAGTTCACGCTTCAGGTCGCCTTCAACTACGGTGGCCGCGCCGATATCGCTGATGCTGCCCGGGCCTTTGCTGAAGCCGTGGAACGTGGCGAGGCCAAGGCGGCCGACCTCAATGAAGCCGTTTTCGAAAGCCTTCTTTCGACATCCGCCGCGCCGGCCCCTGATGTGATTGTGCGCACCAGCGGAGAGCAAAGGATTTCAAACTTCCTGCTTTGGGAATGTGCCTACGCCGAACTGGTTTTCCAGGACGTGCTGTGGCCCGATTACGGACCCGAAGCCCTCTCTGCGGCCATCACAGAATACCGCGGTCGTGACCGTCGCTATGGAGGCATTGCTGCCGATGACGTCGCCGTCGCCGGCTAAGCGCTTCAACTGGAAAAACCTGCGAGTGCGCGTGCTATCTGGCACCGTACTCGTGCCTACGGTCGTGGCCGCCGTTTGGTTTGGTGAGATCTGGTTCCTGGCACTTGTCGCCGTCTGTGTTGCGCTTTTGGCCCGCGAGTGGGGCAAGATGAGTGCGCCCAGAGCCTCAGGTGGCGTTGCCTTTGCCATCGGTGCGGCAGTGCTGGTTGCCGTTATTGCAGCCTATAGAGGCCACTATTATCTTACCTGGCCGCTCCTCGTTGCAGGGGCGATCCTGGCCGCATTGCTCGCCCGCGGCGCAGTTGAGCGACGCGCGGACGCTGCTTATGGCGTGATCTATATTGGTCCGGCCTGTATCGCGCTGGTCTGGTTACGTGGTCTGGATGTGGGGCTAAGCTGGACGCTGTTGCTGTTCGCCGTCACTTGGTTTGCAGACATTTTCGCCTTTGTCGTCGGCAGTATCCTGAAGGGGCCCAAGCTCTGGCCCCGGTTCTCGCCTAACAAAACGTGGTCAGGCTTTTTCGGCGGTCTGGTGGCAGCTTCCCTCGCGGCCGTCGGAATTGATGTTCTTTCCCGTCATCTCCCGGCTCTGCCCGACCTGAATCTCAGCTGGCCCGTGGCGGCCTTGATCGGATTGCTGGGTGGTCTCTCGACCATGATGGGCGATCTCTGGGAGTCGATGCTGAAACGGCGTTTCGGCGTGAAGGACTCCGGCGATCTGATCCCTGGACACGGCGGCCTGCTCGACCGGGTAGACGGGTTGATGTTCGCAGCCATCGTCATCGCGGGCATCCGCCTGATCTATCTTTATGGATGGGCCAATTGACGCCGATCCGGAAGGTCGTGGTTCTGGGCTCCACTGGCTCAATCGGTGTTTCGACTCTGAGCCTGTTTGAAGCCTCTGGCGTCGAGGTTGACGTCCTGGCGCTCACGGCTGGTCGCAACGTCGAAAAGTTGATCGAACAGGCGCTACGCTGGCGGCCCACCGTTGTGGTCATTGAAGATGAGGCGCTGCTCCCCAGGCTTCGAGACAGCCTTCAAAACACGGGCATCCGAACCGCTGCCGGGGCCTCGGCTATTGTCGAAGCTGCGGCAATGGGTGCCGACTGGGTGATGTCGGCTATCGTCGGGGCTGCTGGCCTGGCACCGACCCTGGCGGCAGCGCGGACCGGAGCCGTGATCGCTCTGGCGAACAAAGAGAGCCTTGTTTGTGCTGGACCTGCACTGTTGCGGATTGCCCGCGCAGCAGGCGGATCCGTGATTCCGGTCGACTCAGAGCACTCCGCGATCTTTCAGGTGCTGCAGCCGGCCTGCATCCACAGGGTATCGCGACTGATCCTCACGGCGTCCGGTGGGCCTTTTCGAACCTGGACTCGCGACCAGATGGCCGTGGCCACGCCCGAACAAGCCGTGGCTCATCCAAATTGGTCGATGGGCGCCAAGATTTCGGTCGATTCCGCATCCATGATGAACAAGGGCCTCGAAATGATCGAGGCGTCCTATCTGTTCGATACACCTGAAGAGCGCATCGAGGCCGTGATCCACCCACAGTCCGTCATTCACAGCCTGGTCGAGTATGTCGACGGCTCGACCCTTGCCCAATTGGGACCTCCGGATATGCGGAGCCCGATCGCCTGCGCCTTTGCATGGCCTGATCGCCTGCCTTGGCCGGCGCCCCGACTTGATCTGGCGGCCTATGGCCAGTTGACTTTCGAGCAACCGGATCAAGAGCGCTTTCCCTCCATCGGCATCGCCCGAGAGGCGATGCGGCTAGGCGGTGGCGCTCCGGCTGCTATGAACGCAGCCAATGAAGTGGCCGTAGCGGCATTCCTTGACCGTCAGATCGGCTTTCTCGATATTGCCGCTTCGGTGGCGGGGACCCTGGAACGCATGAATAGCTTGGGGGCCTTGATGGAAGCTGACGCCGATCCAGTCGAAAGCGCCATGACTACGGACGCGAGCGCCCGCCGCATTGCGGCCGAGGTTGTGCGTCAAGTTCAACGGCACAACTGAAGACGAGAAGAAAACCGACATGCTCGGCTTCATGCAATCGGCTATCGCCTACATCATCGCTTTCCCGCTCGTGATCCTCGTTGTGGTCACCGTGCACGAGCTTGGTCACTTCTGGGCGGCCAAGGCCTGCAAGGTAGAGATCGAGAAGTTCTCCATCGGTTTCGGGCGCGCCATCGTATCGTGGCGTGATCGCGACGGCGTCCAGTGGCAGATCGGATGGCTGCCCCTTGGCGGTTATGTACGGTTCGCCGGTGATGAGAACGCGGCAAGCGTTCCTGACCAGCAGGACCTCGCAAGCCTGCGCACCGCCATCGAGCGTCGGGAGGGGCAGGCAGCAGTCAGTCGCTATCTGCATTTTAAGCCGCTTTGGCAAAGAGCCTTTATTGTCGTGGCGGGGCCTCTGGCCAATTTCGTCCTGGCTATCGTGCTGTTCGCCGCTCTGCTCGGCGTGTTTGGCGAAACAGTGCGTCGCCCCGTCATCAGTGGCGTCAACGCCGGCAGCCCTGCAGCCGCCGCTGGCTTCCGCCAAGGCGACGTGATTCTTTCGGCCGACGGCCGCACGGTCAAGAATTTTGGCGAACTGGAAACCTACGCCCTGCTGCGCAGCGATGTTCCAATCCGCTTCAAGATCGAACGCGACAAGCAAACCCTCGAACTGGTGGCGACCCCGGCCCTGGTTGAGGTCTCAGATGGTTTCGGCGGCAGCCAGAAGGCCGGGGAGCTCGGCTTTGGCGCTCCGCCTCTGATCGCCAATGTGGAACCAGGCTCGGCCGCTGATAAGGCTGGGCTGCGCCGCGGGGACCTTGTGCAGAAGGCTGATGGCGCTGCGATCGGCAGTTTCGAAGACCTCACGCAACATGTAGCCCAGAGTGGTGGCCGCCCGATTGCGTTTGATGTCTATCGTGATGGCGCGACGATCCAGGTCCTCGCTACCCCGAGGCTCCAGACCCGGCCCGATGCGGCGGGTAAGCCCAGCACGCGCCTCCTGCTTGGGGTGGCCGGTGGGCTGCCAGCCAGCGACGTGCAGCGTGTTCGCTACAATCCGGTTGAGGCCTTGGCCGGCGGCGTGGCCCGTACGTGGGATGTTCTTGAGACCACGGTCTACTATCTGGGGCGCGTCATTCGCCTGGAGGTCTCTGCCGAACAGATCAGCGGTCCGATCGGCATTGCCAAGACGTCTGGCCAGTTGGCTCAGGCCGGTGCGGCCGGTGCGGCCGATTTTCCGTCCATGCTGCTTGGGTCAGCGGTGGCTCTGATCTGGCTGTCAGCCATCCTGTCCGTCAGCGTCGGCTTCATGAACCTGTTGCCGATTCCGGTCTTGGATGGTGGGCATCTGTTGTTCTACGCCTATGAGGCGGTTGCCCGGCGTCCGCTTGGCGCACGTCTTCAGGCCGCTGGTTACCGGGTTGGTCTTGCGCTCTTGCTGAGTTTCATGTTGTTCGCGACCTGGAATGATCTGCAGCGCCTGAGCGTCTTCAAATTTTTTGGTGGGTTGTTCTCTTGAACGGCCACCTTCCGTCCATGATTGGTCCCATGAGCAAAATTCGCGCCCACAGCGCCGCGTTCGCCACCGGTGTGGCGATTCTCTTCGGTTCGACCGCGTTGGTCGCGCCCGCTGCGGCATTCGCCCAGTCGGCGCAGACCAGTGTGGTTCAGAGAATCGTCGTGCAGGGAAATGAGCGGATCGAGCAGGGGACCGTGATGTCCTATCTGCCGATCCAACCCGGCGATACTGTGGACGCCGCGCGGCTCGATTTGGCGCTCAAGACTCTCGCCCGCACGGATCTCTTTGCAGACGTCAAGATCGACATGATCTCGGGCGACCTGATCGTGAAGGTCGTCGAGAACCCGATCATCAATCAGGTCGTCTTTGAAGGGAACTCGTCGCTCAAGGAAGACAAGCTCAAGGACGAAGTGCAGATCCGGCCGCGGGGCATTTTCACCCGCGCCAAGGTTCAGGCCGATGTTCAGCGGATTATCGAGCTCTATCGCCGGTCTGGACGTATCTCGGCGACGGTCACGCCCAAGGTCGTGGAACTGCCGCAGAAGCGCGTCGATCTGGTCTTCGAGATCAATGAAGGCCCCAAAAGCGGCGTTCTGGGCATCAACTTCCTCGGAAATTCGGAGTTCTCCGACAACGATCTGCGTGATGTGATCGTGACCAAGGAGTCTCACTGGTACAAGTTCCTGACCAGCAACGACAATTACGATCCCGACCGGATCGAGTACGACCGCGAGCAACTGCGCAAGCACTACCGCAACCGCGGCTATTTTGATTTCCGGGTCGTCTCCTCGATGGCCGAGCTGGCACCCGACAAGAACGGGTTCGCCGTGACCTACACCCTGGACGAGGGTCCGAAGTACAAGTTCGGCAAGGTCACGGTTGAGACTGAACTCAAGAAGCTGGACGGCACCCTGCTTGCCCAGATTCTGCCGATCCGCACCGGCCAGCTTTATGAAGACGAGCGTATCGAACAGGCCACCGATGCTCTGACCTTTGCGGCCGGCGCGGCAGGCTTCGCCTTTGTCGATGTTCGCCCCCGCTATGTGCCCAATCGCGAAACCAACACCGTTGATGTTGTCTTCCAGGTTCGTGAAGGCCCGCGGGTCTATGTCGACCGGATCGATATCGTCGGCAATACGCGTACCCTGGACTATGTCCTGCGCCGCGAACTCGAAGTGGCCGAAGGCGACGCCTATAACCGTGTGCTGGTCGACCGTTCGAAAAACAACATCCGCCGCCTCGGCTTCTTCAAGGAAGTCGAGATTGAGGAAGTTCCCGGCAGCGCACCAGACCGCACAGCCCTGCGTGTGAAGGTCGAGGAACAGCCGACCGGGGAACTCTCGTTCAGCGCCGGCTACAGCTCGGTGGACAAGCTTGTGCTCGACGTCGGCATCACGGAACGCAATTTCCGAGGCCGCGGTCAGAACATGCGCGGACGGATTTCCGTCGGTTCCCTGCGTCAGCAGATCGATTTCGCCTTTACCGAGCCGCGGTTCCTCAATCGCAATCTGGTCGCAGGCGTCGATATCTATTCGTTCCGCTATGACCTGAGTGACTATGCGGCCTATGACACCCGATCGCTGGGGGGCAATGTTCGCGTCGGCTTCCCACTGACCCAAAACGCCTCCATGAGCATGCGTTATACGCTGCGGCGGGATGAGGTCAGTGTTTCTGACGGCCTCTGCAACAGCGGGTCAGTTTCTCAAATTCTCTGCCTGCAGCGCGGTGCTTATATGACCTCGCTGGTGGGCTACGGCCTTAGGATCGACAAGCGAAATGACCCGATCCAGCCGACCCGTGGCTGGTTCGCAGACCTGAATCAGGATCTGGCCGGCTTTGGCGGCGACGTGAAGTACCTCAAGACCGAAACCGATGCCGGCTGGTATTGGGGCTTCAACAAGGACTTCATCTTCAGTGCTACGGGCTCCGCCGGCTATATCGAAGGCTGGGGTGGGGACAATGTCCGCATCAATGACCGCTTCTATAAGGGCGGCACCAACTTCCGTGGCTTTGAAACGGCTGGCATCGGCCCGCGTGACATCTCGACCCAGAGCAATTCGCTGGGCGCGAAACTCTACGCCATTGGCACGTTCGAGCTAACCGTTCCGACGCTTCTGCCGGAGCAGTACGGGATCAAGGCGGCTTTGTTCAGCGATTTTGGTACTGCGGGCTTGCTCGATGACTCAGACCGTCAGTCTTCGGCTGGCGTCTTTGACCCGAACATCCGAGACAACCTGGGTCTTCGGGCCTCGGCGGGTATCAGCATCGACTGGAAGTCGCCCATGGGTCCGATCCGGTTCGACTTCAGCAAAATCCTTTCCAAGGAAGACTACGACCGGACCGAAACGTTCCGGTTCTCCACCTCCACAAGGTTCCAATGATCATGACTTCCAAGTTCCTGTTTGCGGCCGCTTCGGGCGTCGTCGCCATCGCCATGTCGAGCACCGCCCTGGCCCAGACAGCACCGGCCGCCGCCCCCGCCGCACCGGCTATCACGCACGGCGCACCGATTGCAGGCGTTTGCATCTTTTCGAGCCAGCGCGCTGTCGGCTCCTCGGCTGTCGGCAAGGCGGTCGACGCTCGTCTGAAGACGATCATTGCGCAAGTGAATGCTGAACTGACCGGCGAACGCACCACGCTCGACAATGAAGCCAAGGCGCTGGACGCCAAGAAGGCCACGCTGGATCAAGGTGCACTCGAGCAGCAAGCTGCGGGCCTTCAGGTTAAGGCCAACGCCTGGCAGCGCAAGGGTCAGCTTCGCCAGAAGGAAGTCGAAGCAACCGAGCAAAAGGCGCTTTCGCGCGTCTATCAGGAGCTCGATCCGGCCATCAAGCAGGTCTATCAGCAACGCACCTGCGGCATTCTGGTTGACCGCGAGTCGGTTCTGCTGGCGAACCCCGCCATGGACATTACTGACGCCGTCGTCGTGGCCCTGGACGCTCGCATCAAGACCCTTACCTTCGATCGCGAACGTCTGGACCAACCGGCCGCCGGCGCTCAAGCTCTGACGCCGACCAAGAAATAAGCGACTCGGCAGGCGCTGAGCGCCGTGCCATTCGCCGAGAGGACCAGATGCCGGACCCACGATTTTTCGATCACCTGGGTCCGGCGTCGCTTCAGGAGCTCGCACTCCTGGGCTCTGCCGAACTCTCCGACGCTGGACAGGCCTCTCGAGCCTTTGCCCAGGTCGCGCCACTCGACGCCGCCAACAGCGAGGCCATTGCCTTCTTTTCGGACGTCAAGCGTCGGGATGCTGCCGCTGACACTCAGGCGGGGGCCTGCTTTGTCAGGCCTGAATATCGCGATCTGCTGGGCCCTGGCTGCGCGGCACTGCTGACGGCCCACCCTCAGGCTTCCTGGGCGGCCGCAGCGGCGAGGCTGTATGCCCCACGCCGGCACGAGCCTGATACAGACCAGATCCATCCCGATTGTGAACTGGAAGAGGGCGTCAGGTTGTCTCCCGGCGTTACAATCGGGCAGGGGGCCCGGATTGGCCGAGGGACCCGACTGGCACCCGGTGTCGTCATTGGGCCCGGCGTCACTCTGGGCCGTGACTGTCTGATTGGGGCCAATGCCGTGATCGGGTTTGCCATCATAGGTGACCGCGTCAACATTCATGCTGGAGCCGTGATTGGCGAGGCCGGTTTTGGGGCCGCAGCCGGGCCTAAAGGGGTGGTGGATCTTCCACAACTTGGCCGGGTCATTATTCAGGACGGCGTTACCGTCGGGGCCAATAGCTGTGTCGACCGCGGAGCCTTTTCCGATACGACCGTCGGTGAGAACACCAAGATCGACAATCTGGTCCACGTCGCGCACAACGTCCGCATAGGTCGCAATTGCGTGTTGGCGGCCTATACCGGTATCTCTGGCAGCACCGTTGTCGGTGATGGCGTTGCCTTTGGAGGCAAGGCCGGGGTAGCCGACCATCTCACGATCGGCTCAGGCGCGAGCATTGGCGCTTCTGCGGCAGTGTTTAAGGCCGTGCCTGACGGTGAAACATGGACTGGATTTCCGGCCCGGCCGCTGAAGCGGTGGCTCCGGGAAACCGCATGGCTCTCGCGCATGGCGGGTGGCCGGGGAACAAGGGGCTAAGTATGGGCCAGGACATCGCCGAAACGGCGCAAACCGATATCGACATCGCCGAGATCCTCGCTCGGATCCCGCACCGTTATCCTTTCCTGCTCGTCGACCGGGCCGAGGACTATCGTCCCCACCAGTCCATCGTCGGCATCAAGTGCGTCACCGTGAACGAACCCTTCTTTCAGGGCCACTTTCCCGGCAATCCGGTCATGCCGGGCGTCCTGATCATTGAAGCCATGGCCCAAACGGGAGCCGTGCTCATGAGCAAGTCGCTTGAGGTCGATACGGAAGGCAAGACGATCTTCTTCATGTCGGTCGACAATGCCCGCTTCCGCAATCCGGTCCGCCCCGGTGACGTCCTGCGGATGGAGGTCGAGGTGACCCGTTCGCGCTCGACCATCTTCAAGTTCAAGGGCGTTGCCAAGGTGAACGAGAAGGTCGCGGCAGAAGCAGAGTTTGCCGCCATGGTGGTGGAGACGCCGACCAAATGAGCCAGATCCATCCTACCGCCCTGGTGGCTCCTGGTGCTGAACTGGGTGCCGATGTCGAAATCGGCCCGTTCTGCACGGTGGGCCCGAAGGTCAGGCTCGGCGACGGCGTGCGTCTGATCTCCCATGTCGTGATCGACGGAGCGACCTCGATTGGCTCGGAGTGCACCGTCTACCCGTTCGCGGTCCTCGGCGCGCCACCCCAGCACCTTGCTCACAAGGGCGAAGATACACGGCTCGAAATCGGCGACCGCAATCTGATCCGCGAGCATGTGACCATGCAAACCGGGACCGTGGGCGGAGGCGGCGTAACGCGGGTTGGGTCCGACAGCCTCTACATGGTCGGCGCTCACGTCGCGCACGACTGCATCGTTGGCGACCGGGTGACGTTCGCCAATAGCGCCACGCTTGGCGGCCATGTGACCGTTGATGATTACGTGTTCATGGGCGGTCTTTGTGCCGTTCACCAGTTCAGTCGGATTGGTCGCTACGCGTTCGTAGGCGGCGGCGGCATCGTCACCAAGGATGTCATCCCCTATGGCTCCGTCTGGGGGAACCACGCGCACCTCGAGGGTCTGAACCTCGTGGGTCTTAAGCGTCGGGGTTTCAGCCGGGAGGCCATCAACGCCCTGCGGGCCGCCTATCGCCTGTTGTTCGCAGACGAGGGAACCTTCCAGGAGCGGCTCGAGGACGTGGCCGAAATCCATGCTTCCAATGCCGAGGTCATGGAGATCGTGAATTTCATCCGGTCGGATAACAACCGGCCCCTCTGCCTGCCCGAGCGGGAAGTCTAGGCACCGCGAATGCGCAAGCTTGGCCTGATTGCTGGTGGTGGCGCACTCCCCGTCGAACTGGCAGCCCATTGTCAGGCTGCTGGACGGCCGTTCAGCGTCATGCGATTGCGCAGCTTTGCTGAACCCAGCCTGGCCGACTATGCCGGCGTTGAAGTCGGACTTGGCGAGTTCGGCAAGATCTTCAAGGCGCTGAGGGCGGAAAACTGCGAAGTTGTTTGCTTCGCTGGAACAGTCGATCGGCCTGATTTTGCGGCCATCATGCCTGACCTGCGCGGCATGGCTGTCATTCCCGGTTTGATCAGCGCCGCCCGCCAGGGCGATGACGCCCTGCTACGCCGCGTTCTCCTTGAGTTTGAGAAGGAAGGCTTTGAGGTCGAGGGGGCCCACGAGGTGGTCGGCGAGCTCACCCTTCCGCCCGGGCCGCTCGGAGCCCATGCTCCGCGTCCTGAGGACAGGCCTGACATCGACCGGGCGCTGCTCGTCGCCCGTGCAATCGGCAACCTCGACGTCGGGCAGGGCGCGGTTGTCTGCGAAGGCCTGGTCCTGGCGGTCGAGGCGCAGGAAGGCACTGACGCGATGCTCCGACGGGTTGCGGACCTGCCCGAGGTCATCCGAGGGACAGCTGAAGCGCGTCGCGGCGTATTGGCCAAGGCCCCGAAGCCGATACAGGAAACCCGGGTCGACCTGCCCACCATCGGGGTCGCCACCTTGCAGCGCGCGGCCCGAGCCGGATTGGCGGGAATTGTCGGTGAGGCCGGTCGCCTGCTGATCGTCGATCGCGCCGCCGTGATCGCCTGCGCCGACGATCTCGGCCTGTTTGTGCTTGGCGTTGAGCCATAGGCCACTGCGTGACCCAGCCCCTGACCATCATGCTTGTTGCCGCCGAGGCTTCTGGCGATTCCTTGGGTGCCGGTCTGGCAAAGGCCTTGAAGCACCGGCTGGGCGAGCAAGCCGTGCGCTTCGTTGGAGTCGGCGGTGCCAAGATGGCGGCGGAGGGATTGGTCAGTCCGTTCGATATCGCCCAGCTCTCGATCATCGGAATTGTGGAAAGCCTCAGGGCCTATCCCAGGGCCATGGCGCGCCTCAAGGACACCTTGGCCCTGGCTGAACGTGAAAAGCCCGACGTTGCGGTCCTGATCGACTCCTGGGGCTTCAACATCCGACTCGCCCAGGCCTTGCGGCGGCAGGATCCTGCGCTCCCCTTGGTGAAATATGTCGCCCCTCAGGTTTGGGCCTACAGGCCCGGACGCGCCAGAGCCCTGGCGAAGGCTGTTGATCTGCTTCTGTCCATCCAGCCGATGGATCGGCCGTTTTTTGAACGCGCTGGATTGGACAGCGTGTTTGTCGGCAACTCGGCCCTCGCCAAGGACTTCAGCCAGGCCGACCCTGCCCGCTTGCGCAGGGCGCTCGGTACGACGAACGACCAGCCCATTCTGCTGGTCTTGCCGGGTAGTCGCCCCTCCGAGATCGAGCGGGTCATGCCGGTCTTCGAGGATGCGGTAAGGCAATTGAAGGCGGGACGTCCCGATCTTGCCGTTGTCGTTCCCGCTGCCTCGACGGTAGCCAGTGCCGTCAAGGCGCGCGTTGCAGGCTGGCCATTCCGGGCCCACGTGATCGAGGACGAGGCCCTGAAGGACGATGCTATGGTGGCCGGGACGGTCGCCCTGGCCTGCAGCGGTACAGTGACGACGGAACTGGCCCTGGCCGGGTGCCCGATTGTCGTAGGCTATCGCACCGGTGCGATCACCTACGGACTATTGAAGCTCCTGTTCAAGCCGCATTGGGTTACCCTGATCAACATTGCGGCCGGAAAATCTGTCGCGCCCGAGTATCTCCAGGACGCGATGCAAGGCTCCGCCCTGTCTCAGGCCGTAGCGGCCAGACTCGATGATCCGGCTCTTCGTCAGGAGCAGGTTGAACAGCAGAATGCCGCTCTTGAACTGATGGGACGAGGCATGCCTGATCCCTCGGACGCTGCGGCCGAAGCGCTCCTCGCATTTTTGAAGGCTAGACCTGCGGTCATGCCACCGAGCGCCTGAGCTTCTGCTTCAAGCCATGCTGAGCAAAGAAAAAGCCCCGTCGATCGACGGGGCTTTTCCAGTTCAACAGGCGATGGAAACCTTAGCCGCGCTGGTCCAGCGGCTTGTAGTCGCGCTGCGTCGCGCCCGTATAGAGCTGGCGCGGGCGACCGATCTTGCGCGAGGGATCCTCGAACATTTCCTTCCACTGGCTAATCCAGCCCACGGTCCGGGCCAGGGCGAACAGCACGGTGAACATGTTGGTCGGGAAGCCCATCGCCCGCAGGGTGATGCCCGAATAGAAGTCGATGTTGGGATAGAGCTTGCGTTCGATAAAGTAGGGATCGCTGAGGGCGATCTTTTCCAGCTCCATGGCCACTTCGAGCAGCGGGTCATTGATGCCCAGCTGACCCAGCACTTCGTGGCAGGTCTTCTGCATGACCTTCGCGCGTGGGTCGAAGTTCTTGTACACGCGGTGGCCGAAGCCCATCAGCTTGTACTTCTTGTCCTTCACGCCCTGCACATAGGCGGGGATGTTCTCGACCGTGCCGATTTCCTCGAGCATTTCGAGGGCTTCCTGGTTGGCACCGCCATGCGACGGGCCCCACAGGCAAGCAATGCCGGCCGCGATACAGGCAAACGGGTGCGCGCCCGACGAGCCGGCCAGGCGAACGGTCGAGGTCGAGGCGTTCTGCTCGTGGTCGGCGTGCAGGATGAAGATGCGGTCCATGGCGCGGGTCAGGACGGGGTTAGGCACCCAGTCTTCGGCCGGCACGGAGAAGCACATGCGCAGGAAGTTTTCCGAATAGGACAGCTCGTTACGTGGCGACACAAACGGACGGCCCACGCTGTACTGGAAGGCACGGGCAGCGATCGTCGGCATCTTGGCGATCAGCCGGTGGGCGCTGATCTCGCGCTGCTTGGGATCATCGACATTCAGGCTGTCGGCATAGAAGGCCGAGAGGGCACCGACGGCACCGGTCATGATCGCCATCGGATGGGCGTCGCGGCGGAAGCCCTGAAAGAAGCTGTCGAACTGGGCGTGCAACATCGTGTGGTAGGTGATGTTGTGCTCGAACTTGGCAAATTCGTCGGCCGAGGGCAGTTCGCCGTTCAGCAGCAGGTGGCAGACCTCAAGAAACGACGACTTCTCGGCCAGCTGGTCGATCGGATAGCCGCGGTGCAGCAAAATGCCGGCGTCACCGTCGATATAGGTGATCTTGCTTTCGCAGGATGCGGTCGAGGTGAAGCCCGGATCGAAAGTGAAGTGGTCGCTGTCGCCGTAGAACTTGCGAACGTCCACGACGTCAGGACCCGTGCTGCCCTTGAGGATCGGCAGGTCGTAGCTCTTTTCGCCGATCGTCAGTGTGGCTTTATCGGTCATGCGGGAACCCCCTTCATCGATGGAACGAGCAGTCCAAGTTTCATTTCGCGAGTGCGTTATAGCGCCTCATGCGCGCTCAGCCAGCGCGTCGTCAAGACGGCCCAGGCTCTCATCGCGACCCAGGGCGGCCATGATCTTGTTCAGGTCGGGGGCCTGTGATCCGCCGGTCAGGATGCCGCGCAGGGACGGGCCGAACTTGCCGAACCCGACGCTTTCGGATTCCGCGAAGGATTTCAACAGACTGCCCAAGGCCTCAACCTCCCAGTCCGGGGTTTGGGCGAGGCGATCCCGCAAGCGGGCCAGCCGCTCGACGGTCTCGGCAACCAGTTGCTTGGTCGTCTTTTCCTCAAGGGCGAACGGACGAATTTTCAGCGCAAATGCGCAATGCTCGGCCAGTTCGAGGATGGTCTTGGCCCCTTCCTTGACCTGGGGCACCACGGCGAGCAGCCGGGTGGCGGCGTCGGCCGGCAAATTCGCGCCTTGAGCGATCAGGGCCTTCAGCACCAGGTCCGCCAGACGCGCATCGTCGGCGAGGCGCAGGTGCTGGCTATTGATGTGATTCAGCTTGGCCCAGTCCAGTCGGGCAGGAGCCTTGACCACATCCTTGACGTCGAACCAGCTGATGGCCTGAGCATCGTTGAAGACCTCGTCATCGCCATGGCCCCAGCCGAGCCGCGCGAGATAGTTGCGCAGGCCTTCGGGGATGTAGCCCATGTCGGCGAACTCGCCGACGGCCTGAGCCCCGTGGCGCTTGGACAGCTTGGCCCCGTCGGGACCATGGATCAGTGGGATGTGGGCAAACGCCGGCAGAGCCCAGTCCATGGCCTGATAGATCAGGGTCTGGCGGGCAGCGTTGTTCAGATGGTCATCGCCCCGGATCACGTGGGTGACGCCCATGTCGTGGTCATCGACCACCACGGCGAGGTTGTAGGTCGGGGCTCCGTCGGCGCGCAGCAAGACCAGGTCATCCAGGTCGGTATTGCGGAACGTCACCGGACCCTTGACCAGGTCATCGACCAGGGTCTCGCCGTCGGCAGGTCCCTTGAAGCGGATGACGTGCGGCAGGGCAGGATCGCCTGGCTCGGGAGCGTCGCGCCAGGGCGAGCGGATGGCATGGCCCTCTGCACGAGCCTTTTCGCGGGCAACCTCTAGCTCCTCGACGCTCATCCAGCAGCGATAGGCCCGGCCACGCTCCAGCAGCTGCTGCACGACCTCGGCGTGACGGGGCGCGCGGGTGTGCTGAAACACCGGTTCTTCGTCCGATGTCAGGCCCAGCCAGTCTAGACCCTCAAAGATCGCTGCGACGGCAGCCTCTGTCGAACGCTCCCGATCTGTATCTTCCACGCGAAGAAGGAACTTCCCACCCGTATGGCGCGCATATAACCAGTTGAACAGCGCCGTGCGCGCCCCGCCGATATGCAGGAAGCCGGTGGGCGAGGGGGCGAAGCGGGTGACCACGCCGCGGTCGGTGGAGGAGGGGTTCGACATCGAACTCAATGCTGACAAGCTTGACGCCGCCGAGACGGCTAGGAGTGCGCGCCTGGGCGCGCCTTGGGCGGGGCGTCTTAGCACGGCGTTTCGCGCATGGCCTAGTCCGTCGACTCTGTTCGGACAGCTTGCCGCAGAGTTCGAGGCCAATCTGAAGCGCTGGTTCCTTTGGAGCCCTGTGTGCCTTGGAATGGGGGCTGCAGCCTATCTTGAGGCTCCGATTGAACCGCCGCTTCTCTCATTGGTGATCTTGGCCCTTGGAGGTTGCGCACTTTGGTGGCGGGCGAGGTCGGCCAAGCCCGTCCTCGCTGTGATGGCGGCGCTCCTCGCCTTCGCCTTTGTCGGAGGACTTGCGGCGAAGATCCGCAGCGATGGGGGCTCAACACCGGTCATCGATGGCGAGCGTGCGCCGCGCTGGGTGAAGGGATTTGTTGTTGATGTGGTCAGCCCAGGCGCAGGCGGGCCGAGGTTACTCATCGCTCCGGTTGAGATCAGCGGCTTGGAGCCTCGTGATACGCCGAAAAGAGTCCGCATAACGGTGGACGCCGAACATCTGCCGAGTCCGGGAGAGGCCGTAAGGCTACGCGCCATACTGGGGCCTCCGCCACCGCCTGCGGCTCCCGGTGCCTATGATTTCGCCCGCGACGCCTGGTTCAACGGTGTCGGTGCGGTCGGTTTTTCGCTTAGCGGCGTGGACAGGGTTCGTCTCGAGGCGGCGCCGCAGCGGCTCAAAGCGACGATGGCGGTGAATGCTTTCCGATGGCGCCTGGCAGAGCGCATCTACACTCGTATGGGCCCAGCCAGCGGAGGGATCGGAGCGGCCATGGTCACAGGCCATGAAAACTGGATCCCCACCGAGCAGACCGAGGCCATGCGTGCGTCTGGGTTGGCTCACATTCTGTCGATATCCGGACTGCACATGGCCATTGTTGGAGGCTTTGTATTCGGCGCTGTCAGGCTAGGGATTGCAGCCTGTCCCTGGCTGGCCCTTCGTGCGCCCGGCAAGAAGATTGCAGCGACCGCAGGACTGTTTGCGGTCGCGACCTATCTGGTGATCTCCGGTGCGCCCGCGCCGGCCGAGCGAGCGGCCATCACAGCCAGCGTAGCCTTTGCCGCCATTCTGGCTGATCGTCAGGCTGTCAGTCTCCATGGCCTGGCCTTGGCGGCGCTGATCATTCTCTTGATGCAGCCTGAGGCCGCCGGCGCGCCGGGTTTTCAAATGTCGTTTGCAGCCACGACGGCCCTGATCGCTCTGGCCGAAGGGTGGCCGAGGCCCGCGCGCGAAATCTCGGTCCCATGGCTGATCCGGATCATCCAGGCCGCCATCAATTGGCTGGCCATCAGTATTGGGGCCAGTTTTGTGGCAGGGCTGGCGACTGGCCCTTTCGCCATGCAGCACTTCAATCGCGTCGCGATCTGGGGCCTGCCGGCCAATCTGATGGTGGCTCCGTTGTCCTCCTTCATCATCATGCCCTTTCTTGCGCTCGGCGCAGCGCTCGAGGCCACGGAGTTGGGTCGGCCATTTCTGCAAATCGCGGGATGGGGTGTCGAAGCCATGGTCGCTGTGGCCCGGAAGTTCGAGTCGCTCGGTGGCCAGGTTCTGGTCTCCAGCGCACCGCCATTCACCTTGGCCATCGCTTTCCTCGGCCTGATGCTGCTCTGTCTTTGGCAGGGAAAGGTCCGTTGGGTTGGTGCGCCTCTCGCCCTGGCCGTGGCCCTATGGCCCCGGCCCGAACCGCCAGACATCTGGATCGCGTCGGATGGAGCGACCGCTGCAGTGCGCTTTGAGCAGACAGCCATTCTGCTTCGACCAGACAGTCGGCGGTTCGCTGCGGAACTCTGGGCTCGCCGGCAGGGCCTTACGATTGCCACCACATTTGGATTTGAATGCGCCGCCTATGCTTGCCGACCCAGAAGTGATGCCCCGGGACCCGTTGCACTCTCCTGGAGTCGAAAAGCGCTGGCGGGCGAAGCTCTTGGGGCGCTTTGCTCAGCCGCAGAAGTTGTTGTTCTGCGCGGAAACCTCACGGGACAGATACCGCCCCAATGCGCAGATCGCGTTATCCTGACGGCAGAGGATTTTGCGCGCGGCGGAGCAGCTGAGCTTTATCGACGGCATGATGGCTGGTGGATTGTTTGGGCTCAGCCACTGCGGGGACGGCGTCCCTGGAGCCTGCAGGATTGAAAAAGCCGGCATGCCGTCCGCCCATTTCAGCCTCACCTTCGGCTGCCTAGCTCGAAAAGACGAATTCTCGCGCTTTGGCGGCCTTCACTGAATGCAAGACCGAGGTCATCTCGCCGGCGCTATTGGCCAAGAGCCTGATCGATGGCCATGGCGATCCGGTCAGACGTCTCCGCACCAACTACAGCGACCTTGCCGCCAAAAATCACATAGGGCACGCCCGTGACGCCGCCTTGAACGGCAAGAGCGTGCTCGCGCGAGACCGACTGGCTATCGGCTGCTTCCGAAAGCAATTGAAGGACGACGAGCCGTTCCATGCCCGCCGCTTCGGCGATATCTGCAAGGACCAGAGGATCGCCAATATCGCGCCCCTCGGTGAAATAGGCGGCGAACAGCCCTTCGACCACATGATCCTGCACGCCAGCGGTCAAGGCCCAGCGGATAAGCCGATGGGCCGCATTGGTGTTTGGCGATTTCTCGATGACCTCGAAGTTGAAAGTGATCCCGTCCTCAGAGCCACCTTCCATCAAGGCCTGATGCACGGCCTTGAGACTCCCCGGGTCCTTGAACTTCGCGGCCATATAGGCTTTGCGATCGACTCCGTCCTCGGGAAGGGTCGGGTCCAGCTGATAGGGCCGCCAGATCAGCTTGGCGTCGATATCGGGCCTGAGCGCGAGGGCCGCCTTCACGCGCCGCCAACCCAGATAACACCATGGACAAACCACATCGGCGACGACGTCCACGATCATCGTTTGGCTCATGGCGGATCTCAGCTGGCTTCGCGCTGCAGGGCAAGTGCCGCCGCCCGCTCGAGAGCCTTCACGGCACCTTCTCCGGCCTCGATCTGGGAGACGCCGATATCGAACTCACACACGAAGGGAGGCCGATCCTCGCCGGCGTCAAAGGCTGTGCAGCCAATCACCGCTGCAATGCGCTCTGCCGCAGCGCGGGCTGCATTCAGATTGGTCGCTGGCAGGGCAAGTGCGAACACCTCCGGCGCAAGACGGGCTGCGGTGTCTTCCACACGGACCAGGCGGCCGACCATCGAACCGATCTGCGGAATGGCCCGATCCAGCCACCCGTTCTGCCGCGCCCACAGGGTATCTGGCTTGTCAGCGACCCGGAGCACGCAGATCGACAGAGGCCGCGACCGTTCCCGCGCAGCCGCAGTCAGGCGCGCCAGGTGGGCGGCAAAAAGATCCCGCGTAAAGAGTCCGGTCGCGGCATCCATCAGACCCGAGCTGCGGGCCTTCTCGAGAGCGCCTCGGATGGACTCTCCGCGGCGGTAATTGCGCGCGAGTTCAATCACCCGCCTTGCGGTTTCGACCTCGGGCGTCTCTGGCGATGCGACATCGGATACACCCCGATGGAAGGCCTCGGACATGGTCACATAGCTCTCGGCCTGCAGATACAGCATGGCCGGAATATGGAAGAGCCGAGTGTTGCGGCGCATGCCTGCGGCGATCGACAGCGCTTCTTGCTGATTGTCTCCCGCCCACAGGACAACGGAGTCGAAGGCGCGCTCATGCAGATAGTCAAAGGCCGTATAGGCGGTGAAGGCCCCCACCACTTCGGCACCGCTGCGTTTCAGGGCATTGGATAGGGCCAGAAACTGCGGAGCCGGCTCACCCACGGCAAGGATGCGGAAAGGCGAGGGTTGCGGTTCCGGCAAATCCATCCGGCGACCCCGGTCGCCAAAGGTTTCAAGCCGCAGCTCGAATTCCTCTTCAGCGACCGCTGTCCTGACAAGGGATTCCAGACGCAGGGCTGCCTGGGAAGGATGCAGGGGCGGGGAGAGGGTTAGATCAAAGGCCTGGCTCGACTGTCCGCCATCGAGCTCGCCAATGGCGATCACGGGCAAACGACGGGGCGAGACGGCAGCCTTCAGGCGCCTGGCAAGCGACTGGGTGTCCGGTCCAGCGCTGGCGAGATCAACAATCACGGCCTCGATCGGCAAATCACCCAATGCGGCCAAGGCGGCATAGGGCCCGCGCGCCGTAATGGTCCGCCAGCCAAGCCGGTCAAGACCTTCCGCAAGGGGGCCTGCGCGCAGATCGTCACGCGCCACGATCAGAATTCGGGCGTCAACCGCCACACTCTACCTCCGCCCGAAATCCCGCCGAACGCCGGTCGCATTCGACCGTCGGGATTCGACGGTGCAACATAGCAGAGGCGTTCAGAGGGGATAGGGACGCAACGTCGCGGTCGGGCCAGCAAATTGCATTCGACGCATCGCCAAGCGCGAATTGAACCCGAATTGCCCCGAGGATGCGCCGTCTTCTCCAAATCCTGCGCTTGCATGACCGAGGGTCAGCATCGTTCTAGTCCTGTCCGTCGTTTTACATCGCGCCGTTGAGGAGACCACCATGGGCCAGGGGCCACTTTCCGGACTGAAGATTGTCGAGTTTGCCGGCATTGGACCGGGTCCCTTTTGCGGCATGCTCCTGTCTGACCTGGGAGCCGACGTTGTCAGGATCGATCGGAAAGGCCAGGGCCGGGGTGGTTCACCCGCCGACGTTACGGCGCGGGGGCGCCGTTCAGTGGCCCTGGATCTCAAGCAGCCTGAGTCCATCGAAGCCTGCCTGACCCTGCTTGAAGGCGCAGACGGGCTGATCGAAGGCTTTCGGCCCGGCGTTATGGAACGCCTGGGCCTGGGCCCCGATGTCGCCCTGGCCCGCAACCCCAAGCTTGTCTATGGCCGGATGACGGGCTGGGGACAGTTCGGGCCTTATGCCAAGGCGGCCGGCCACGACATGAACTACATCGCCATTACGGGCGCTCTGGATGCCATTGGCACGACGGACAAGCCCGTCCCGCCCTTGAATCTGGTCGGTGATTTCGGAGGCGGTGCGCTCTATCTGGCCTTCGGTCTTCTGGCCGGCATCATCCATGCGCGGTCGAGCGGCGAGGGCCAGGTCATCGACTGCGCGATGAGCGATGGTGCCGCCTCCTTGATGGCCATGTTCTATGGGTTCAAGGCCGGCGGCATGTGGAGTGACGGCCGTCGCGCCAACCTGCTCGATGGCGGTGCGCATTTCTATGACACCTATCAGTGCAGCGATGGCGGCTGGATTTCGATTGGGTCGATCGAACCACAGTTCTATCTGCTGCTGCTGGAAAAGACGGGCATCACCGATCCCCAGTTCCAGCATCAGATGAGCCGTGATGAGTGGCCGGAATTGCGTGACAAGCTCGCTGCGGTCATTCGCACCAAGACCCGGGATGAATGGTGCGAGCTAATGGACGGTACGGATGTTTGCTTCGCGCCCGTCCTGTCGATGGAAGAAGCACCCCGACATGCCCACAATTCAGCGCGGGAAACCTTTGTCGAAGTTGCGGGCGTAATCCAGCCCGCACCGGCCCCGCGTTTCTCAGCCACACCCGGCAAGATCCAGGGGCCGCCCCCCAAGGTGGGCGGCGACAATGAAACGGCTCTGCGGGATTGGGGCTTCACGGTCGAGGCTATTGACGCCCTGAAGGCCAAGGGTGCGCTCTGAAAGTTGACGCTGGAGGGACTCGCGCCGTTCAGCCACGGTTCAGGCGGCTCCTCCTAGCCTGGCGATGTTCCGGGCGCTGCGCCATTCCGTCCCTCGATGCGGCATCCGGTTTCAGGCCCGTCCTGCGGGGACGCGTCGCCTTTCCCTGAGGCGGCGCGTCTCTGTCAGTTCGGGCCTGGGGTTGCGCATGGTGGTGAGGGCGGGCAGGTTCCGGCCGATGCAAGACCCCAAACCTATCCGCTGGCGCGACTTGGACCTTGATCCGATCCATTGGGCGCGGGAGGTGCTTCGCGTCCTGGGTCTGGCGCTGTCGCGGATCTGGGGACGCGACGTCATGCTCTATGTCGGCGGGGTCTCTTTTTTCGCCCTGCTGGCCGTTTTCCCGGCGCTGGCGATCATCATCGGGATCTACAGCCTGTTGCTAACGCCAGCCGTGGCGGCCGCTCAGGCTGAAAACCTTGCACAGTTGATGCCCGAGGGCGCGCGGTCCCTGTTTGAAAGCGAACTGACGCGCCTGGCCCATGCACCTGAGCAAGCCGTTTCGGCCCAGAGCGCGGTCGCCCTCGTCATCGGTGCCTATGCCGCTCACAGAGGCTTCAAGGCCCTATTGGCCGGCCTCTCCTTCATCCACGATGAGGAGGACCAGAGGGGCTTTGTGGGCTTCAATCTGATGGCCCTGATCGTCCTGATCGCCGCCTTTGGGCTGCTGTTTATGATGTCCGGCATTTTCCTGATCTTGCGGTTGCTGAGCAGCGCGTTGCACTTGCGACCCTTGGAAGGCGTGCCGTGGGTTCAGAGCGAGTGGACATGGGCCAGTCTGGGCGTGGTGATCGGGATGACCCTGATCTATCGCTACGCCATGTCCCGAGCGCCCGTCGGCTGGCGAGCCTCGACGGCAGGCGGCGTCGCCGCTGCCATCCTCTGTCTCTGCATGTCGTCAGCCAGCGCCTTCTATGTCGACAAGGTGGCCCAGCTTGGTGCCACCTACGGTTCGATTTCGGCGGTCATCATCTTTCTGATCTGGCTGTCCTGGAGCGTGAACGCCATTTTCCTTGGTGGTGCCTTGGCGACAGAGGTGGAAATCGCCCTGGATGAGCGCCCCCGCGCCCTCGTCGAAGGCCCGCGCGCAATCCCGCTCAAGGTGCCTTCTTCGTCACCAGAAAGCTGATCGATCCGCTATCTCCGTCCGTTATCGAGTCTACCGTCGCGCCGGCACTCGATGCAAAATGCGGGACATCGATCCGGGCCATCGGATCATCAGCAATCAACAAAATTTGCCCACCCGGCGGTGCGGACTCCAGGGCCCGGCGCAGCCGAAGGGTCGGCACCGGACAACGGTGGCCTCTCGCGTCGACAAGGGTTGGGCTAGCCATCGATAAAGACCGCTTCGGCTTCGATTTCGGACAGGATCCGGAACTGGCCAGGCTCAAGATCATCGGGCAGATCCACGCCGCCGATCCGCTCCCGATGGAGGGCGAGGACATGATTGCCGGCTGCCGCGAACATCCTCCTGACCTGATGGTATCGACCTTCCGTCACGGTCAGGCGGGCACGATGGGCATCAAGTGGAACCAACTGGGCAGGCAGAAGTGGCTTTTCCTCGCCCTCCAGCATCAATGACCCGGAAGAGAACAGCGGCCCTTCCAGGCCCGTGAGTGGCCGATCGAGGGTCGCCAGATATGTTTTCGGGACGTGGCGCTTTGGCGAAATGACCCGATGCAGGTAGTCGCCATCATCGGTGATCAGGATGAGGCCAGAAGTGTCCTTGTCCAGGCGCCCGACCGTCGAAAGTCCCGGGTCACGGATCCGCCAGCGACGGGGCAGCAGATCATAGATCCGTTCGCCATCTTCCTTGTGGGAACAAACAACGCCCAGGGGCTTGTGCATCAACACAACAAGCGGGGCAGGCGGATCAATCGGCGCGCCCTTGATGGTCATTCGGCCGGGCAGGTCAGAGGTGACCGCAACCTTGGTCCCGACATCCTTCAGGACCTTGCCGTCCAGGACGACCTTGCCGCTGGCGATCAAGGCCTGAACGTCCTTGCGACTGCCATAGCCGAGATTGGCCAGCAGCCTGTCCAGCCGCGCCATCAAGGCCTTGGTCACTTGCGCGCCTCGAAGACCTTGTAGCCGTTCGTCTCTCCGGCCAGGCGCACCTGTGTGAAGTGCTCCTTCAGGATCGCCTCGTAGGGCAGATGGCGGTTGGCCACCAACCACAGATCACCGCCTTTGCGCAGGCAGGCGGCCGCAGTCTTGATGAAAGCCTGACCCAGGGATCTGTCCTCGCCGCCGGTCTCATGGAACGGCGGATTGGTGACGATGAAATCGAGCTTTTCCATCCGCCCGCCGGCCTGGCGGACATCGTCCCAGAGGAATTCGGCGCGAGGGTCGTCGATGTTGCGGCAGGCTGCGTCCACAGCTCGCCGATCGAGATCAACCAGGGTCAGCTTCGTCACTTTCGGGGAGGTCAGAACGCTGCGCGACAGCCAACCTATGCCGCATCCAAAGTCTGCTCCTGTACCGGAGAGCGGTGGCAGGGTCTTCTGAAGTAGGGCCGTGCCTGGGTCCAGTCGGTCCCAGCTGAAGACACCCGGCTGGGTCCAGAGTTCGTCCACGGCGCGGCGCGGTGACCCGGCTTCGATCGCGACTTCCAGACCCTCGGTCACCGCCGGGCGAAGCGCGACACAGATCCGATGGTGCTTCTTGGAACTTTCGCCAACCACGCAGCCGAAAGCCTCAAGTTCCTTTTTCAGTCGCAGACCGCCCCGGTCCTTCGGGCCAAAGACGGTCAGGCGGCCGTCGATCCGCAGGGTCCGCAGGGCCTGCGCGAGGACGAAGCGGCGCTCCACAACGCCGGCTGGCGCGCGCACCGCAAAGGCTTCAAGCGATTGGTCCTGGATGGAGGCCAAGTCGGTAGCGCCAACCACCAGTGGGGATACCTGAATCGCGTCGGCCGCGACTGGTGCCAGATCATGATCGGCCAGGCCGTAGTACGCGGTGCGGGCTGTTGACATCAGTATCCTGGAAGTCCGCCGCACCGGCTTGTGGTTGGCCGGCGCGGCGGAGAACGGGGTGGCGGACAGAGTGGGATTCGAACCCACGGTAGACTTTCACCTACGGCGGTTTTCAAGACCGCTGCCTTAAACCACTCGGCCATCTGTCCGGAGCGGCGGCTATATCAGTGCGCCTTCGCCTTAACCAGACTTCAAAACAACTGGGGCATGCTGAAAATTCGGAAGGGCTCGCCCGCGTCAGAAAGACGTCAGCATGGTAATGGATCGGCTCCTTTGGCGCGGCCTGCGCAATGCGGGCATTGTGGGCCTTGCTGCCGCGAGCCTCGCTGCCTGCGCCACGCCGAAACCAAGGCTTGAGACAAGGGCCAGTCCTGATTTCAACGGCTCAGCGTCACCCCGCGGTCCGATGACGGGGCCCTCTGGAAAAGTTCTAAGGGGAACTGAAAAACCTTATCAAATCAAGGGTGTATGGTATTATCCCAAGGCCGATCCCGACTATGATGAAAAGGGCATTGGCTCCTGGTACGGCGAGCAGTTTCACAATCGGAAGACCGCCAACGGCGAGATATTCGACATGGACGCCGTCTCGGCGGCCCATAAGACCTTGCCCTTGCCCAGCCTGGTTGAAGTGACCAATCTCGACAACGGCCGCAGGATGATCATCCGGGTCAATGATCGTGGTCCTTTTGTCGGTGACCGTGTGATCGACCTCTCCAGAGCGGCAGCCGATCAGCTGGGCTATCGCCGTCAGGGCATTGCACGCGTGCGGGTGCGCTATGTCGGCCCCGCCCCCAAGTCATCCTTTGAAACGCGGCAATATGCCCAAACGCCCGTTACCCCACCGCAGCCTCCCGTCCGCCAGCCTGTAAGGGAAGACGCTGAACCTGTCTGGCCAGCCGAGCCGCCGCCGGTCAGGACACAGATCATTCCGCCCCGTCAAAGCGCCTTCAAGGTGCAGGCTGGCGCGTTTTCCAGCCGCGAGAATGCCGAACGCGCCGTGGCTCAGCTGCAGTCCGCAGGTTCGGCCACGATCGAACGTCTGGAACGGAACAGCGGAACCCTCTATCGCGTAACCGTTTCCGCCGGCGAGGATGAAGGCCAGGCCTGGACCCTGCGGGATCGCGTTGTAGCCCTGGGTTATTCCGGGGCGACAGTGCTGCGCCCCTGATTCCTTTGCCCAAGGCCACTGGACAAGCTCGGCGTTCCGGTCGAATTGAGACCCGTGACGCGCGGATCATTCATCAGTTTTGAAGGCGGGGAGGGGGCTGGCAAGTCGACCCAGATTCGTCGTCTGGCCGACCGTTTGCAATCCGCTGGACACGATATCGTCCTGACGCGTGAACCTGGCGGAAGCCCCGGTGCCGAGACGATCCGGGATCTCCTGGTCAATGGCGAGGCGGACCGATGGTCCCCGGTCACCGAAACCCTGCTGATGTACGCGGCACGGCGCGACCACCTCGAAAGGGTGATCCGTCCAGCCCTGGATCGCGGCGCAGTGGTCCTGTGCGACAGGTTCTCCGACTCGACCCGGGCCTATCAGGGCGCAGGGGGGGATGCGCCGGCGGCCCTGATCGCGGCGCTCGAGGACCATGTCCTTGGCGATTCGATCCCTGACCTGACGTTGATCTTCGACCTTCCCCCGGCCGTCGGCCTGGCTCGTGCCGCCGCGCGAGGCGGTGCCGCGCGGTTCGAATCCAAGGGGCTGGAGTTCCATGAACGACTGCGGGCCGGCTTCATGGCCATCGCCCAGGGGGAACCAAAGCGTTGTGCGCTGATCGACGCCAACGCCACGCCCGACCAGGTTTCTGAAGCGGTCTGGACCGTCGTATCGACCAGGCTGGCCCTTTGAGATGGAGCCGCCTCCGCATCCCCGCGAGGTTTATGCGCTTGAAGGCCTGATCGGCGCCGAGTCTGCGTTCCTGGACGCCCTTGGCCGTGGCCGCCTGCACCATGCCTGGCTGCTGGCCGGACCGGAGGGCATAGGCAAAGCCACCCTGGCCTACCGCATGGCGCGCCGCCTTCTCGGCGCGGCCCACGATCCAGCCTTTGGCCTATTGGGTGCCGCGCCAACTGATGTCACCAGCCGCCAGGTCGCTGCTAGGTCGCATCCGGACCTCATGGTCCTTGAGCGCGCCACAGATGACGGCAAGACGCGCAAATCGATCCCGGTCGATGAGGCGCGACGGCTACCGGAATTCTTCGCCAATTCGCCGGCGATTTCGCCCTATCGGGTCGCAATCATCGACGCGGCAGACGACTTGAACGTCAACGCCGCCAATGCCGTGCTCAAAACGCTTGAGGAGCCACCCGCCCGCGGCGTGATCTTGCTGATCAGCCACGCGCCTGGAAAGCTTCTGCCGACCATTCGGTCGCGTTGTCGCAGGTTGCTGGTTCCTGCACCTGGCGTCGAGGCCGCGACCAGAATGGTCAGCCAGCGTGCCGGCCTGGGTCACCAAGAAGCTGAGCGACTGGCTCGTATGGCGCATGGCGCGCCGGGCAGGGCGCTTCAACTGGCCTCATCAGGGGCCCTGGCTGTGGATGACGCCGCCAGCGAGATTCTGCGAAGCCTGCCCGCCATCGATGAAGGGGCACTTCTGGCCCTGGCCGACAGCTTTCGCGGTAGCGAAGGTGCTGCCCGCTTTGAATTACTGCTGGAACGACTGGCGGATCAGATCCACGCCATGGCCACGCGCCTCGCGGCAACCGGCTCCTCGTCTGCCCTGGACCGTTGGGCATCGGTCTGGGAGCGTCTGGTGCGCTGGCCGGGCGAAGCCGAGGCCATAAACCTGGATCGTGCAGATGTGTTCTGGAGCGTGATCTCGGACTTGCGTGCCGCCGCCAAGACGGCGATGTGAGCGCCATGCTCATAGACAGCCACGTCAATCTCCACGCGCACCAGTATGATGAAGACCGCGACGCCGTGATTGCCCGCGCCCGAGAGGCCGGCATCGGTCTGATGGTCACCATCTGCGACAAGGTTTCATCCTTCGAGGCCGTCCATGCCATTGCCATGGCCGAGCCGGACATCTGGTGCACGGTGGGTACCCATCCGCACGAAGCCAAAGAGAACCCGGACCTTTCGGTCGAGGCCCTCGTGGCCCTCGCCGACCGCCCCCGCGTGATAGGCATCGGCGAGTGCGGCCTGGATTTTCACTACGACTTTTCGCCCCGCGACATTCAGGCGCGTGTTTTCCGAGCTCACATCGCGGCTGCCCGCCAGACGGGTCTGCCCCTTGTCGTCCACACTCGCGAAGCGGATCCGCTGATGGCTGAGATCCTCGAAGAGGAGCACCAGCGTGGGGCCTTCAAGTTGCTGATGCACTGCTACACGAGCGGTGCCGAGCTGGCAGCGCGGGCGGCCGCCCTGGGAGCCTGGTTTTCGGTCTCAGGGATCGCGACTTTCAAAGCGGCCGAAGATGTCCGGGCGATCATTCGCGACATGCCGGCCGACAGGATCATTGTCGAAACCGATTGCCCGTATCTGGCACCTGTGCCGATGCGCGGCCGACGCAATGAACCAGCCTATCTGCCCCACATTGTGGACAAACTCGGCGAGATTCGAGGTTGGACGCGCTCTGAGGCCGAAGCCCGCACAGAGGATGCGTTTTTTGCGCTGTTCGACCGGATACCGCGTCCGTGAACGGAGCCCTGGAATTCACGATCCTCGGTTCCGGCTCTTCAGGCGGCGTTCCACGGGCCGATGGCGACTGGGGCGACTGCGATCCCGCCGATCCGCGGAACCTGCGGACCCGGTGTTCCTTGCTGGTCCGACGCAAAGGGGAGGGCGGGCCCAAGGCCGAGACCACCATCGTGGTCGACACGTCACCTGACTTCCGTCTGCAAGCCGTGGCTGCGGGGGCCAGGCGGATCGACGCCGCGGTGTTTACGCACGACCATGCTGATCAAGCCCACGGCATTGATGACCTGAGGCCATTCTTCCTCAATCAGCGCCATAAGATCCCTGCCTTTATGGACGAGGCCACTCGCGTTGGGCTCACACACCGGTTCGACTATGTGTTCACGACCCAGGGCGGCTATCCGGCGATTTGCGAGCCGCGGCCTATTCCCCCTCACGGCGAGCCTTGGGCGATCACAGGGCCAAGCGGTGACATCCCGGTCCTGAGCTTCGACCTGGATCACGGCAACATCCGCTCCGTCGGCTATCGCTTTGACAAGGTGGCCTACACGCCCGATGTCGTTGGCATTCCGGAGGACAGTTGGCCTGCCCTGATGGGGTTGGATGTCTGGATCGTCGATGCCCTGCGCTGGACACCCCATCCGACCCACGCCCATGTTGAACGGACGCTGGAATGGATTGCCCGGGCCAAGCCGCGGCGCGCCATTCTAACGAACCTCCATATTGACCTGGATTTCAAGGCCTTATCGGAAAAACTTCCGGTTGACGTCTTTCCTGCATTTGATGGCTTACGCTTCTCGATCTAGCGGTTGCGGCCAAGAGGATCGCGCTCGAAGCGCTCAGAAGTTGTCCAGATGCGTGAAAAGCCAAAGAGATAAGTCCGGCATTTTTCGAACTTGGTCAGGCTGTTAGCGGACCCTTTTGACAAATTCTTATGCCGCCTGGTGCCCGGCGAAGTGCCAATTCAGGGTCTCACCTGCATGGAACGGCACCAAAACCGCGGCCCCCAAGGTCATGTTTTCAGGAACCGGACTGGCTCTACGCTCCAGGACAACGACGCCGTCATTAAGCGGTAGGCCATAGAAGCGAGGGCCGTTTTCCGACGCAAAGGCTTCCAGGCGGTCGAGCGCGCCCTCTTCATCGAAGGTCTTCGCATAGCTTTCGATGGCATAGGGCGCGTTGAAGACGCCGGCGCAGCCGCAGGCGGCTTCCTTTGCACCGACGGTGTGCGGCGCGGAGTCCGTGCCAAGGAAGAACTTGGCGGAACCTGAAGTCGCCGCCCTGCGTAAGGCGAGTCTGTGGGTCTCCCGCTTTACGACCGGCAGGCAATAGAAGTGCGGGCGGATCCCGCCTTCGAACATGGCGTTGCGATTGATCGCCAGATGGTGCGGCGTGATCGTGGCCGCGATATTGGGCCCGCTGGCTTCCACAAAGGCCACGGCATCCGCCGTCGTTATGTGTTCGAACACCACCTTGAGGGCTGGAAAATCGGCGATCAGCTTGCCGAGAATGCGCTCAATGAAGACGGCCTCCCTGTCAAAGATGTCGACATGGCGATCCGTCACCTCGCCATGAATCAGCAGAGGCATGCCGATCCGCTGCATGGCTTCAAGCACGGCATGGATGTTCCGGATATCCGTGACACCGTGCGCTGAGTTGGTGGTGGCGTGCGCGGGGTAGAGCTTGCAGGCCGTGAAGACGCCCTCACCAAAGCCGCGCTCAACTTCACCCGCGTCGATGGTGTCAGTCAGGTAGCAGGTCATCAGCGGCTCGAAGGCCAGACCTGGCTCGACGACCGCGAGGATTCTGTCGCGATAGGCCCTCGCCGCCGAGACGGTCGTGATCGGCGGGCCGAGATTGGGCATGACGATAGCCCGCGCGAATTGCCTGGCCGTGTAGTTGACGACGGAGGCCAGCATGTCGCCGTCACGAAGGTGGACATGCCAGTCATCGGGTCGGCGAAGGGTCAGGTGAGATTGCGAGGAGGGATTGGGGCGGGCTTCGGTCACCGAACTATCCGAGATCGTCATTCATCGGCTCCTTGGCGGGCGCGGCTTGCTTCAGGACAAGACTGCATTGGGCTTGGCGCTCTCATATCCTGCAAGCAAGTCCGCGAGCAAAGCGTTTGGGAACCGACGGTTCTGAATGATGGCGTAAAAGCTTTCCGTAAGCTGCGGGATCCGGCAGTGCTCGACCAGCACGCCGGACTTCAGTTCGTCGCGCACGATGATGGGGGGAGCCAGGGTCACACCTTCGCGCTCGCGGGCGAGCAGGCGCAGCATTGCCATATCGTCGACTTCAGCCAGGATGATGGGCCGGATTCCAGCCAGGTCGAGCAGGCGGTCGAACCCGACCCGAATGTCACTGTCGAGGCTCGGAAGCAGTATCGGCTCGCTGCGCAGATCCTCCGGGAATCGGAACGGCGGCTTGTCGGGTCTGGGCCGACCAATCAAGCTGACAGGCTGCTGGTTGAGCAAGTAACTGCTAAAGGGCGCGCGAGCGTCCCTCTGCGGGACGCTATTGGAAAGCACCACATCGATGGCATGGGCCTCGAGCTGCGCGAGCAGATCGCGCGTCGTGCCGGAGCGCACGATCAGCTCCACGTCAGTACGACCGACCAAAGGGCGCAGGAACTCAAGCTGGAAGTTGCGCGACAGGGTCGTAAGCGCCCCGACTCTCAGAACCTGGCGGCTGGCCTGGGGACGCCCTGCAAGTGTGCTCATCAGCTCGTCGCCGGCCTGGAAAACGGTATCCGCATAATCCAGCGAAATCTGCCCGGCCTCAGTCAGGACGAGCCGCTTGCCGACCCTTTCGAACAGCGGGTGGCCCATCTGGTGTTCGAGTTTCTGAATCTGCACCGATAGCGCAGATTGCGACAGGTTCAGGCGTTCGGCTGCTCGCGTGAGGCTTCCCTCATGCGCGACAGCCCAGAAGTAGCGAAGATGGTTGAAGTTCAGGCTTTTCACATCGTTCTATAAAACAGAACGATGTCGAAGGAACAATGAATTTTTGCGCGACCGGGGCATCGGTTACCGGTCTCGCCGATCCGCACGGTGCGTTGAAGGGGAAGACCTTTGCCAATCGATCTCCTGCCGTTTGCCGCGCCCTTGGTGCTGTTGCTGTGCGCCGCTGTCGGGTTCACGAACCCTGGTCGCAGGCCTCGTCACCTTCCTCGGCTGGCCGAAGCCTCCGCCCTTATTGCCCTTGTGATCGCGGCGATCTCAGCGGTGGGGCTCGTTTTGGACGGGGCGGGGGGCAGCCGTTTGATCGGCCTGAACGGTGTCGGTCTGTCCCTCAGGCTCGACGCTGTCAGCGCCGTGATGTTCCTGCTGGTCTCGTTCATCGGCTGGGTCGTGGTGCGATACACTGCGACCTATCTGGACGGCGAGGCGCGGCAGGGGGCGTTCACCGGCTGGCTGTGCATGACCCTGGCCTCGGTGCTCCTGCTGGTACTGTCAGGGAACCTGGTCCAGCTCGTCCTGGCCTGGGTCGCGACGAGCCTCTTTCTGCACCGGCTTCTGCTGTTCTATCCGGACCGCGTCGCCGCCCAGCGTGCGGCCGCGAAGAAACGCATCACCGCGCGCCTCGGCGATGCGGCCTTGATCGTTGCGGCGGTGTTGCTGGCCCTGGCCTATGGCACAGCCGACATCGCGCAGATCCTGAGCAGCGCTCGCGCCGGGAACGGTGGCGGTCTCGCGATAACGGCGGCGGGCTTTCTGGCCGCGGCGGCCCTCTTGAAATCGGCGCAGTTTCCTCTGCATGGCTGGCTCACAGAGGTGATGGAAACCCCGACGCCCGTTTCGGCGCTACTGCATGCCGGCGTCATCAATGCCGGCGGGTTCCTGCTGATCCGATTTGCTGATGTGATGTTGCTGGCACCGGGCGTCCTGGCGGTCATGGTGATGATCGGTGGGTTCACCGCGCTGTTCGGCGGCTTGGTGATGCTGACCCAGCCTGCTGTGAAGACCTCTCTGGCCTGGTCGACGGTCGCCCAGATGGGCTTCATGATCCTCGAGTGCGGGCTTGGGCTCTTCCCGCTCGCCCTGCTGCACATCGTCGCTCATTCGCTATACAAGGCCCATTCCTTCCTGGCCTCCGGCGGCGCAGTCGACCTGATCGCTGCCAATCGCAGGCCAGGTCCGGTGGCCATTCCCAAGGCCAGCGCGGTCGGACGCGCCTTCCTTCTGGCTCTGGCGATCTATGGCATCGTCGGTTTCGCGTTCGGGTTCCAGGATAAATCCCCTCAGACCGTCGCTCTGGGAGCCATCCTGATCTTCGGTGTGGCCTATATGCTGGCCCAGGGTCTCGCCGACGCCGCGCCGCGGGCCTTGACCCGGCGGACGATCGTCTACGCCGTCGCCACCTCGGTCAGCTACTTCGCGCTGCAGGTCCTCGCTGTCTGGCTCACCTCTGGAGCATTGCCAGCCGCGCCGGCACCGGGACCGCTACAGTGGGCGTTGATCGTGCTGGCGGTTATCAGCTTCGGCCTCGTCGCCGTGGTCCAGGCGATGTTCCCGCTCTGGGCCTATCACCCGGCGGCCGCCGGCCTGCGCGTGCATCTCTCCAATGGCTTCTACGCCAACGCAGTGTTCGATCGGCTGCTCCGCGGCTGGCGTTTGCGCAGCGCTTCCTGATCTGACTGGAGCATGACGATGACGAATTCAGAGACTCCGCTTCTGCAGGCAACCCTGGACCTGGACGCCGCCGCTGATCGGGCCGCCCGGGCGATCCCTCCGGTCTGGCCGCTGGCGTCGAGCGTCGCGGTCAACCCCTTTCTCGGCCAGACCCATGAAAGCCTGGCCTCGGTCGCTGCGCGCCTGGGGCGAGTGGCCGGCTTATCGGTGACGCTGCCCCGCGACTGGTACCAAGAGCGAATCGCCAGCGGTGCGATCACCGACGGCGATCTGACCGACGCCTTGAGCAGCACACAGGAGGCCACGCGACCTGCGAGCCTCGCCGCGCTCAAGTCAGCCGCTGCGGCCTCAAGGCCGACAGTCTATGCCTTGCCGACGATCGCAGACCTTGCCGCTGATGTGTCGGGTATCGACTGGCCGGCTCTGATTGCAGAGCGCTTCGGCGCTTGGGCAGCAGGTTATTTTGACGAGGGGCAGGCGCTGTGGGCCGCGCCACGCGGGCGAGGTGCCTATGCGGCCTGGCGCGCTGTCGCAACCCATGATCTGACACCCGAGATTGTCGGCCTGGCGGGTTTCGCCACCCATGTTTCTCAGGCCCCAGAAACCGCCTCGGGCGCGATTGCCGGCGTCGCGCAGCAGATCGCTGTTCCGAGTGAGGCGCTTGAAACCTACTTCCACCAGATGCTGATGACGCTTGGTGGCTGGGCACAGTTTGCGCGCTACCGGCTTTGGCAGGCCGAGTTGGCCGGGACTACCGACTCGACCCTCACCGATTTTCTGGCGATCCGTCTGATCTGGGAAGCCGCGCTCCTCGAGCGATATGAGGCCAAGATCGCTGATCGCTGGAAGGCGGTTGTCGCCTCCCATGTCGACCCGATCATGCCGACGCATGATCAGGTCGTGGACGCCATTCTCCAGGATGCGGCGGAACGGGCCGCGCAGCGGATTCTGGCCGAAACCCTCGCTGCGCCCGGGAGCGACGCGCCCGAAAAGCGCCCGGTCGTCCAGGCCGCCTTCTGTATCGATGTCCGCTCCGAGGTGTTTCGGCGGGCGCTGGAATCCGTAAATCCCGAGATCCAAACCCTGGGTTTCGCCGGGTTTTTTGGCCTGACCGCCTCGCATCGTCGCTTTGCATCGGATGTGCAGGAGCTCCGTCTGCCGGTGCTGCTTAATCCGGGAGTGACCACCTGTTCTGGCGGTCCCGCGGACGCCGAGGCTGACCAGTCGGCGCGGTTCAAGGCCCGTGCGAAGCGGGCCTGGGGGCGCTTCAAGCTCGCCGCTGTCTCGTCCTTCGCCTTCGTAGAGGCGACGGGCCCGGTCTATGCCAGCAAGCTGGTCAGTGACGCCTTGGGGCTTCATGGCAGGCCCGCGCCGAATGAACCCGCGCCCCGGCTGGATCCCGCGCTCGACCTGACGACCAGGACCAAGGCCGCCGAAACGGTGCTGCGGGCCATGTCGCTGACCACCAACTTCGCAAGACTGGTCCTTCTGGCCGGTCACGGTGCGAACGTCGTCAACAACCCCCACGCCAGCGGTCTTCATTGTGGGGCGTGCGGCGGTTACTCCGGCGAGGTCAACGCCCGGCTGCTGGCGGCCCTGCTGAACGATTCGGAGGTCCGCGCGGGCCTGGTTCCTCAGGGGATCGACATCCCGGCCGACACCCTGTTCCTCGCCGCGCTGCATGACACGACGACGGACGCGGTCACGCTCTATGCGGACGATCAGGCCTCGCTGTCCCATCAGTCCGATATCCGCCAGGTCCAGCTTTGGCTGGAAGCGGCGGGCGTCATCTCAAGGGGCGAGCGAGCCCTGCGACTGCCCAGAGCGGCAGGGGAGGGCAGTCTTGAGCGTCGAAGCCGAGATTGGGCGGAAGTACGGCCCGAATGGGCGCTGGCCGGCTGCAAGGCGTTCATTGCCGCGCCCCGTCGGCGTACCGCTGGCAAGACCCTCGCAGGACGCGCCTTCCTGCACGACTACGACTGGAAGATCGACAAGGACTTTGGCGTTCTGGAGCTGATCCTGACCGCACCGGTGGTCGTCGCGAGCTGGATCAGCCTGCAGTACTACGGGTCTACTGTGGCACCGGCGGTGTTCGGCGGCGGCAACAAGCTGCTGCATAATGTGACCGGCGGAGTAGGCGTTGTTGAGGGGAATGGCGGCGTGATGCGCGCTGGGCTTCCCTGGCAATCGGTCCACGATGGCGAACGCTACGTCCATGAACCGCTGCGCCTGTCTGTCTGTATCGAAGCGCCCCGCGAAGCGATGTCCGAAATCCTCAATCGGCATGAGGGGGTTCGCGCACTGTTCGAAAATCGCTGGCTGCATCTTTTCGCTCTTGATGAAGCCGGCAGGATGGCCTGGCGCTATGCCGGCGATCTGAAATGGACCGCGATGGATGTCGCAGCCGATCCGGACGGTGCGCTAAAGATTGCAATCTGATCAGTGAAGGCGATCGGTGCCTAGGGCGCGACGGGAAGCATTAGTTCATTGCGTCGCATAAACCAGAGGGTCCATGGCGGATCGTACTGGGCCAGCGAAACCGGGCCGGTGGCACTTAGATTGTGAGTACTGACAAGCCCTTCGAGCCTGGCGGCTTTTGCGGTGACGTCTTCCTTGCCCGCCAGGCCGGAGAACTTCAGCACCGCAAAGCGAGTCGCCGGCACGGCTCTCAGGTGGACGTTTGGATCGTTCGGTTCCGGCAGTGTGGCCATAGAATAGGCACTCGGCATCGTGAAACGCACGATCCATTTTCCGGCGCTCTGGACCTGAGTGACTGGCGCGGTCATGGCGATGCTTTGACGTCGTGTATTGCCACCAAAAATGTAGCCGGCAAGCAGGCGAAAGCCCGATCCGGCCGCTTCCTTCTGGTCGCCACTGACGCTGACCTCAGCCACTATGAGGGTTGGGTAGTCGCGAATTTCGAACGCTCCAACTCGCAGGACCGATCTGTAGGCTGGTTCTTCGACGGCCAAGGGGTTCGTTCCGAGAAGGAGTTGCGCCGAGCATCGCAGCCAGAGCCCGGAAAGGTAACGACATCGGTCTTGACTGCGTTCCGCGGTTGGCCACGCTTTTTCCCTAGACCCGTAAACATAAGGGCCAATGTGGCGCTACGGATCGAGTTACATGATTTCCGATAATATACCTTAGACGACTAATTGAAGGAGGCTCTGGACAACGGTCTCCGGAAAATCCGCCCTTGCTCTCCTGGTAGTTCAGCGCAAGCCAGTTATCGCCCACTAGGCCGCACAAAACTAACTGGGCACCAGCACCACCTTGGCCTTCAGCTCATTGGGATCCATGTCGACAGTCGGTGGCTTACGCCAGGCCATGGACTGCGCGGCCTGCGCCCGGTCGATCACGCCTCCGTCCTGGATCCGGCGCAGTCCGGCTACCGCACAGACTTTCCGACACCAGAGCCGCACGCCCGAATCCGCTAGGCCGGAAAGACAGCCCTGCCCTTAAGATCCTGGCCGTAACGCGGCGGGCTTCAGTGAGGAAGCCCGCCATGCCATTGGGTACAACTCAAGATATGGCAGCGCCAAGCGCGCTAGAACTTGGCACGGAGCCCGAGGAAAGCCCCCCGTCCGGGCGTGCCATAGTTCAGAATGGTCTGGTAAGCCTCATCGAAGGCATTTTCTAAACGGCCATAGACTTCCAGGCGGTCATTGATCGGGTACGACGCCCGCAGGTCCACCAGCGTGTAGCCTTGGACAACGACCGTATTGGCCTCGTTATTATAGGTCTTGCCAACATGGCGCGCCGCAACAGTCGTCCTGAGGCCAACTGGCCACCGGTAGGTGGCGGAGATGTTGGCGAGATTTTTTGGCCGACGCGTCAGTTGCTTACCGCTATTGCTCCCGGAGGCATTCTCGGATTCCGTGAACGTGTAATTGCCGACAACGCTTAGCCGGTCGGTCGCCAGCACCTGCCCGATCAGTTCCAGCCCCTTGGCTCGAGTCTTCTGGATGTTCTTGTAGTAGCCAAAGCGCTGGACGCCGCCTGGCCGGCACAAGGGATCAACCGTTGTCGAAGAGCAGGAAAAAAAGCGGATCTCATTGTCCGCTTCGCGCTTGAAGACCGTGGCTGAGATCCTGGCTTTGCGTCCCCAGAATTGCTGCTCTGTGCCGATGTCCCAGCTGTCAAACGCCTCTGCCTGAAGCTGCTGATTTCCGTATTCGCTGAACAGCTCATAGAGGCCGGGGGCACGGAATCCCTGGCCGAAACTGGCGCGCACAACCGTTTTGCCTTCATTCAAGGACCAGGCCGCTGAAGCCTGACCAAGGCTGTGGGCCCCATAGGCATCATGGTCTTCATGGCGGAGGCCTCCGGTGAGGGTCAGGCCTGAAACGGGCTCGGCCTGGATTTGGCCATAAACGCTATCAACGCCAATCCGTCCGGTCTTGAAGGCGGGATTGGGGGCAAACTGGCTCGGCGACCGCGTCCTCATGGTTGAGCGTTCTCGCTCCGCACCAAAGTTGGAGGTCACCGCATCATTGAGCGCGAAAGCGCCCTGATACTCCCAGCGGCGGTTCTTGCCGGCAGCATCGAAGGTCAAAGGCTGGGCAACCCGGCTTGGGTTGAAGTTTTCCCGATCGGTGTCCGTGTAGCCATAACCCAACCGGTTGTTCCAGCGGCCGTCCAGAAGAGTGAAATTCAGGCCGGAATAGACCACGAGTTCATCAGTGCGTCCGAACTCGGCTGAATCCGTATTGAAGCCGTCAAAGTCGGCCTTGCCGCGCGAATAAACGGTCCGGATCTCGACCGAAGCCGCCGGATTGATGGCAAGCCGCATCCGGGCCGACAGCCCTGAGTTCTGATAGGCGTCCTTCTCCTTGCCGCCGGCATAGGCGGAAAAGCCGTCTGTGGTGTAGTAGCTGCCAGCCACTCGCCAGGTCAGGTGATCACCAATGCCGCCTGTGCCCGCCCGGAGGTAGGCGGTGTTTCTTGCGCCCCCCTCCCCGCTGACAAAGCTTTCAAAGGCCGCAGTCGGTTCGGCGGTCACCAGATTGATCACGCCACCAATGGCCTGGCTGCCCCACAGTGTCGATTGACCGCCGCGCAGAACTTCGATGCGCGAGATGTCACCAACCAGAAGGTTGCCCGCGTTGAATCCACCCTGGGTCGAAGAAGGATCGTTCAGCTTGACGCCATCAATCAGAACGACCGTGTGCTGGTTCTCCGCCCCCCGGATATAGAGGCTGGTCGCAGAGCCTGCGCCACCGTTACGGCTGTAGCTGACGCTGGGAGTCTGGACCAAGAGTTCGACGGCGGTCGTGGCCTGGCTCGCCTTGATGGCTTCGGTGGTCAGGATGGTGACGGATGAACCAACCTTTTCGATCGGCTGTGTCGATCGCGTGGCCGTCACCACGAGATCGGCGAGAGCGGTCGCGCCGGTCCGGCCGGCGACATCGGTTTCTGGAGCCTTCTGGTCCCGGGCCATGGCGGGTCCGGAGATGAGAGTAATGGCGAGTGCGCTGGAGCACAGGTGCGCTCTGATCATGGTCTTTCCCTTTGAATGACCGGCACACGTCCTCAAGCCCTGAGCGCAGGACTGCGCCAACGGCCAGAGGCCGCGACACGGCCCGACTGACATGTCGTTTCGCGGGAAATCCCGTTCGCTCGGCGCACCCCGGCCGGACGATGAACGACTGCGCCGGGCAGGTCTCCTGGCTCACGGGTCACGGCTTGGCGCGTCGCCTTCCCAGGACCGAGATCCCAGTGGCATGTGACGCGCAAGCTCGCCGCTTACAGTTGCGGGGGCAGCCGGGGTTTTGAACCCCGTTCCCTATTCATCCTCTTGCGAGGAACCTGACGCATGGCCAGACCTATAGGGCGAGCCCTAGAGCGTCAATCTTGGCCTTCGGGTGATCGGAGCGACTGCCGACAGGGAAAGCTCAAGGCCTAATCCGAACAATTGTTCGGGAGTGCGCATTGGTCACTGGCGTTTTGCCACGTGCGGCCGCAAGGTTCCCTCCGTGAGACTTGATGCGGAGTTTCGACCATGAAAATCCCGATGGCACTTTCGGCTCTGGCGATGGGTTTCGCACTGCCAGCCTTGGCCGCGCCCCAGGTTTCCAGCGTTCGCGTGTCAATTGGTCCGGACCTGGCCAAGCAGACCCAAACGCTGGATGCCCGGGAGTTCGACTATCTGACACGGGAACTCAAACGCTCCGTCGAGAAGCGGCTGGACCGATCGGGAGCGCTGGACCCTGCAGGCGGCGAACTCGAACTCATCATTGAAGATGCCCGGCCCAATCGTCCCACTTTTAGGGAGATGGCCGCGAAACCCGGTCTTTCCTACCAAAGCTTTGGCGTGGGTGGTGCCCGCATTAGCGGTGAGTACCGCGCGCCGACCGGTGCTCGAACCCCGGTCGACTACAGCTGGTATGAAACCGATATTCGCTGGGCCCAGTATGGATCCACCTGGAGCGATGCGGACGAAGCCTTTGATCGACTTGCCGAACGCCTCGTCAAGGACGGGTTCAAAGCCAACGACTAGGATACGCGAACGGCGCCAGCGCTGGACGCACCAATAAGACGGGAACCATCCCGCAGTACTGGGAGAGATATAGGCAGAATGTCTGATCGTAAATCAGCCTGGTCCTTGGCGGCTTTCGCCGCGCCCTGCCTGCCCCTTTCTGCGCTTGGCCTGCCACTCGTGGTCTACCTTCCCGAGTTCTATGTCAGTGAGTTGGGCCTTTCGCTCGGCGCAGTCGGCGCTGCGTTCCTGATCGTCAGACTGATCGACATCATATTCGACCCGTTCATCGGCGGAGTCATGGATCGAACACGAACCCAATGGGGCCGTTTCCGACCTTGGCTGGTGATTGGCTCACCGCTGGTTATGCTGGGAGCCTTTGGGCTGTTCATGGCTCAGCCAGGCATTGGCCCGGCCTACCTCTGGCTTTGCCTCATCGTGGTCTATGCCGGCTATTCCATGATGACCCTCTCCCACACAGCATGGGCTGCGGTACTTTCAAGCGACTACCAGCAACGGTCCCGGATCTATGGCTGGTGGCAGGCCGGCAATGTGGTGGGCATGATCCTCGTGCTGACACTCCCGCCGATCATGGCCCTGGCGTTCAAGAGCGATCACGCGTCAGGGATCCGCTCGATGGGCTGGTTCATTGTCCTGCTGATCCCGTTCACGGTTCTTCTCGCGACGCGCGCCGTTGGGGAACGCCCGGTCCCGCCTTCCCGACACAAGTCGGGCCTGGATCAGTACTTTGCGCTGCTCAAGCGCAAGTCGACCCAGAAATTGCTGATTGCGGACCTATTGATGGGTCTCGCACCGGGCATCGCCGGAGCGCTGTTTTTCTTCTTCTTCGAGCGCATCAAGGGCTTTGACAAAACCGAGGCAGGCATCCTGCTGCTGGTCTACTTCCTGGCCGCCCTGGCCGGCGCACCGATTTGGCCGGTTCTGGCCAAGCGGATCGGGAAGCATCAGGCCCTTGCCGTGGCATCCGTTGTCTATGCCGTCGTGCAGGTGTGCGCCGTCTTGACCCCGGCTGGCAACTCCTGGGCCGGGATGCTGGTCCTGATCCTGGCAGGCCTCCCCTACTCTGCCGCGCCACTTCTGGTCAGGTCCATGATGGCTGACATCGGCGATGAGGAACGCCTGGCCAGTGGGGCTGATCGGACCGGTCTGCTCTATGCCCTGGTCAGTGGTACCGTGAAGCTGGGACATGCCCTGGCCATCGGGGCCTTCCCCCTGTTGGCCTGGCTGGGCTTTGATCCCAAACTGCCTACGGCCACAGGCGAGACGGCACTCATTGCCCTTTACTCGGTCATCCCGGCGGCCATGGGTCTTGTGGTAGCCGTCGTCATGCTGCGCTATCCGCTCGACGCGACTCGCGTTGCTGAGATTCAGAGCCAACTCGCGGCGCGTGATGCGGCGAGTCTGGAGCACCCAGAGCCGGAACCGCAGAAACATGCCGCCTACCCCGCCCCTGCTGAATGATTCGGCTCATCCGCTTCTTGTCCTGATCGAGATCATGGCCCGCCTGCGCGATCCCCTCGGCGGCTGCCCGTGGGATCAGGAGCAGACCTTTGCAACCGTAGCGCCCTACACCGTGGAGGAGGCCTATGAAGTCGCTGACGCGATCGAGCGTGGCGATCTGGGCGATCTCAAGGAAGAGCTGGGTGATCTTCTTCTTCAGGTCGTGTTCCATGCTCGCATGGCCGAAGAACAGGGAGCGTTTGACTTCGGCCAGGTCGCGGCCGCCATTTCCGATAAGATGATCCGCCGCCACCCCCCACGTGTTCGGGGACCACGCCTATGACGATCAGGCCGCCCAAATAGCGGGTTGGGAGGCCCTGAAGGCTCAGGAGCGGAAAGCCAAGGCCAAGGTCGGCGTTCTGGACGACGTTCCCATCGGCCTGCCAGCCCTGACCCGTGCGGTAAAACTGACCAAGCGCGCCGCACGCGTGGGATTTGACTGGCCGTCAACGCGCGAGGTTTTGGCCAAGCTGCAGGAGGAGGTCGCTGAACTCGAGGTCGAGATCGCAGCAGGAGACAAGGCCAAGGCTCGGGAAGAACTGGGGGACCTTTTGTTCGTGTGCGCCAATCTGGCCCGTAAACTCGATGTCGAACCCGAAGATGCCCTGCGCGCCACCAATGCCAAGTTCAGCCGGCGCTTTGCCTTTATCGAGGCGGCGCTAGCGCGCGACGGCAGAACCCCTGATCAGTCTGATCTGGCGGAGATGGACGCACTCTGGGATGCCGCCAAGGTCGACGAAAAAGCCTCTAGTTCGTAACCATCACAAAGGCTTCCGGGAACTGGCGCTCAAATCGCCCCAGGGCTTGCGGGTCTAGCCGTGCAACGATCATCACGCCGCCCTCAGCCTCGTCCTCACGCGTCATCACGCGTCCATTGCGATAGATCCAGGCGAGTGCCTCACCTTCAGTGGCCGATAGCCGAATGGCGATGGGCGGCGAGTCATCAATCAGGCCGGCAATACGCTTGAGAAGAGCCTGGCACCCCTCTCCCGTGACCGCCGAAACCGGCGAAGCCTCAGCGCGGCGGGCACCACCTTCAATGGCCTCACGCTCATCCTGAGCCACGAGGTCGAACTTGTTCCAGACCTCGACCACGGTCTTGCCTTCGTCGAAGGTGACACCCAGTTCGGCAAGAACGGACTCGACATCCCGGGCCTGGGCCTGGCTGTCCGGATTGGCGATGTCTCGGACGTGCAGGACGACATCGGCTTCCTGCACCTCCTCCAGGGTGGCGCGGAATGCCTCTACGAGTTCGTGCGGCAGGTCAGAAATGAAGCCCACGGTGTCGGACAGGATCGCGGGGCGGCCGTCGGGAAGCTTCACAGTTCGAAGGGTGGGGTCCAGGGTCGCAAACAGCATGTCCTTGGCCAGCACTTCAGCCTCGGTCAACCGATTGAACAGCGTCGACTTGCCGGCATTGGTATAGCCGACCAGGGCTACGGTTGGATAAGGCACCTTCTTGCGGGCCTTGCGGTGGAGCGTTCGAGTCCGGCGGACCTCTTCGAGCTCACGCTTCAGTTTGAGAATGTGATCGGCGATAAGGCGGCGATCCAGTTCGATCTGGGTTTCGCCTGGCCCGCCTGTATTGCCCGTACCACCACGCTGGCGCTCCAGATGGGTCCAGGTCCGCACGAGACGCGACCGTTCATAGTCCAGACGCGCCAGTTCGACCTGGAGCTTGCCCTCCCGGGTACGCGCCCGCCGCGCAAAGATCTCCAGGATCAGACCGGTCCGATCGACGACCTTGACGTTCAACCCGCGTTCCAGATTGCGCTGCTGAACCGGGGTCAACTGATCGTCAAAGACCGCAACGTCGATCTTTTCGACCTCACAGATCGCTGCAAACTCTTCGATCTTGCCCTTACCGAACAGAGTCGCAGGCGTGACGACGCGCAGCGGCGCGATGGCCGTTTCGACCACATTCAGATCAAGCGCCACAGCGAGGCCGACCGCCTCCTCGAGCCGCGACTGTGGGTCGCGGGCCAAGGCAGCAGCCGGGCCCCGCAATGGCCGGACCGGATGAATGACGAACGCCTTAAGGATCGGCGCGGCGTGATCTACGGATTTGGAAGACTTGGACAAGCGTCTCTAATTCAATCGTCGGAATCGGCGCTCGGCTCGTACAGCTGGACAGGCTGGGCCGGCATGATGGTCGAGATGGCGTGCTTATAGACCAGTTGCGACTGTCCATCGCGCCGCAAAAGCACACAGAAATTGTCGAACCAGCTGACAACGCCCTGCAGCTTGACGCCATTGACCAGGAAAATGGTGAGCGGCGTCTTTGATTTGCGCACGCTGTTCAGGAACGTATCCTGCAGATTTTGTTTCTTTTCGGCAGACATTGGGGGTTCCCCTCTTATTGTTTCGGAGGGCAAAGCACCCTCCACACAAACAAGTCCATGCTAGTTCATTTTTCGCTGAACGCGATCACCATTCAGTGGGAAAATGCGTCCTGCGTCGAAATCGCGCTGTTTCCAGCCTGTAGAAAGGCTGATGATCAGATGGCTTTCGCTCTGGCCCTCTCGATGTAAAGACGCCGCAACCGGGTCGCTACGGGACCAGGCGATCCGTCGCCGACCTTGGTCCCGTCAATGCTGACGATGGGCAAGACCAGGGTGCCCGCTCCGGTGATGAAGGCCTCCCTGGCAGACTGCGCCTCGGCAATCGTGAAGGGCTTTTCGTTGATGGGCAGGCCTGCGTCCCGGATCACCTCAAACAAGGTCGAGCGGGTGACGCCACGCAGAATATTGGCATTGGTGTCCCGGGTCCGCAGATGACCCTCGGCGTCTATGATCCAGGCATTTGACGATGCGCCCTCGGTAACCAGCCCAAGGTCGTCAACAAACCAGGCTTCGATCGCGCCACGTTCCCGCGCTGCCTGCTTGGCCAAGGCGTTCGGCAAGAGACCAATCGACTTGATATCGCAGCGTCCCCATCGGTTCTCAGGCACGCTGACCACAGCCCCACCTTGTTCGGCCTTGCGTTCAGCCAGGGCACGATCCGTTGACTTGGCGGTGACGACCACCGACGGCGGGACGGCGGGATTTGGAAAGGCATGATCGCGGCGCGCAACGCCCCGCGTCACCTGCAGATAGACCAAGCCATCCCGTACCATGTTTCGGCGGATCGCTTCGCGCAGGACGCAGGTCAGAGCCGCCTGGCCCATCGGATGCGCGATACGCAAGCTATCCAGACTGCGCCACAGGCGCGCAAAATGGCCTTCAGCATCGGCCAGCTTGCCGTCGAAAATCGCCCAGACCTCATAGACGCCGTCGGCCAGCTGATAGCCACGGTCCTCAATATGTACGACGGCGTCGCCATGGCGGACAAAACGGCCGTTCACATAGGCAAAGCGCGACATCTAGTCTTCCTCGTCCGCCCGAGCGCCGGCCACACCCAGGGATTTGAGCTTGCGGTGGAGTGCCGACCGCTCCATCCCGATGAAATTGGCCGTTCTGGAGATGTTGCCGCCAAAACGCAGGATCTGGGCATTGAGATACTCGCGCTCAAACAGCTCTCGTGCCTCGCGCAACGGCAAGGCAATGATCCGCTCAGCACCGATGGCACCCGCGTGACCTGCTGATGGCTGCTCTGATCCGGCCAGCATCTCGGCGGTGATCAGGTCTCCGGGTTCGCCGGCAGCGAGGATCAGCATACGCTCAACATTGTTGCGCAGTTGGCGGACATTGCCCGGCCAGGTCTGCACCTGCAGGGTCGCCAGGGCGTCATCGCCCAAACGCCGCCGAGGCAAACCGGTGGCCTCAACGATGCGGTCGATGAAGAAGCTGATCAGTTCGGGAATATCTTCGCGACGCTCCGAAAGGCCCGGAACGCGAACGGGCACGACATTCAGCCGATGAAACAGGTCCTCTCGGAAGCGACCGGCTGCGATCTCGTCCCGCAGGTCGCGCGAGGTCGATGATATGACGCGAACGTCGACCTGCACGTCACTATCGCCACCCACGCGACGGAAACGTTGTTCAACCAGAACGCGCAGAATACGACTCTGCGTTTCTCGCGGCATATCGGCCACTTCATCAAGATACAGGGTGCCACCATGGGCACGCTCAAAGACGCCGATCTTGCGGGGCCGTCCGCCCTCGCCTTCCTCACCAAACAGCTCGACGTCCAGACGCTCCGGGGCCATGCCGGCCGAACTCACCGCCACAAACTCCTGACGGGTCCGGGCGCTCGCGCCATGGATGAGGCGGGCGACGAGTTCCTTTCCTGAGCCTGGGGGCCCGGAAACCAGCACTCGGCTGTTCGCAGGCGCGACCTTGGCAATCATCTGGCGAAGGGCCTGGGCGGCGGCCGATTTTCCCATCAAGCCATCAGATGTGAAGCTTTGGGCGCGAAGCCGGCGGTTTTCGCGCTTCAGTCCTGCGGCTTCCAGCGCTCTTTCGACCACCAGCAACAGCCGATCCGCCTTGAAAGGCTTTTCCAGAAACTCATAGGCGCCGCGCTTGATCGCACTGACCGCAGTTTCAATATTGCCGTGGCCTGAAATCATGATGACTGGGAGATCAGGATCCAGACCCTTGACCATGTCGAGCAATTCCAGCCCGTCCATACCCCCGCCCTGCATCCAGATATCCAGGACGAGCAAGGCCGGTTTCCGCGCACGCAAGGCCGCCAGGGCTTGATTGGAATCGGCCGCCGTCCGCACGGCGTAGCCCTCATCCTCCAGTATGCCGGCCACGAGATCGCGAATGTCGGCCTCGTCGTCAACGACAAGCACGTCAGCGCTCATATCAGCTCCTCTACGCCACCGAGGGCCGACGCGGACAGGCGTGCGGTCGCCGGAAATTTCAGGATTACCCGGGCACCGGGCACAACTTGGGCATCGGTCAAAACCAGCGAACCCTCGTGGTCTTCCATGATCCGCTTGACGATCGCCAGGCCCAGGCCAGTTCCCTTCTCCCGGGTCGTGACATAGGGCTCAGTCAGGCGGTCCCGATCACGCTGAGGCAGACCAATGCCATTGTCCTCAATGAACACGCAAAGGTCGTCCTCCTGCGCGACGAGGGTCGCAGTTATGCGACCCCGTGGCTCCGGGGTGATGTGCCGTCGGGCCCCTACGGCTTCGCCGGCATTCTTGAGAATGTTTGTCAGGGCCTGCCCCACCATGCGTGCATCACACTTGATGAGGATGTCTTCACCCGGCTCGTCGAGCACCACATCGATTTCCGGGTCGACAAAACGCTGGGCAAAGACGCTCTGGCGCAGCATCTCCGTCAGGTTCGCGGGCTCGAAACGCGGAGCGGGCATCCGGGCGAAAGCCGAAAACTCATCGACCATTCGGCCAATGTCTCCAACCTGCCGGATGATGGTCTCGGTACAGCGATCAAAGGTATCGAGATCGCTGGAGATTTCCTTGCGGTACTTGCGCTTGATGCGCTCTGCAGAAAGCTGGATCGGAGTCAGGGGGTTCTTGATCTCGTGGGCAATCCGTCGGGCAACGTCTTTCCAGGCGGCATTACGCTGCGCAGCGACCAATCGCGTGATGTCGTCGAAGGTCAGAACAAGCCCTTCGGCGACCTGTCCCGCGCCACGAACCCGCAGGCGCCGTGTCTCGCCGTCCCGCACCAGATCAACCTCGACCTCGGCGTCCGAGCGTCCCTCCAGGATCGTCTCGACGACGACGTCAAATTCCGGTGCCGCCGCGATCAGATCAACCCCTACAGCCTCCTCGCGCAGGCTGAGCAGGGTCACCGCCCGTCGGTTCAGAGCCGAGATGCGGCCCTGGCTGTCCAGGCTCACGACGCCTGCGCTGACCCCGGACAAGACTGTTTCGATGAAATGCCTTCGGGTCTCCGCGTCCAGACTAGCGGTCCGAAGAGCCGCTTGCTGAACCTGAAGATCTGTCGTCATCATGTTGAAAGCATGAGACAAGGCCCGTATCTCTTCAGGGCCGATCTCAGCATCTACCCGCGCATTCAGATCGCCCGCCGATACGCGGCCCGCCGCTTCCACCAGCCCAGCGACGGGACCGGCGATCGAGTTGGCAGCGGCCATCCCGACCCAGACTGCGGCGACCAAAACCAGAAGAGCAGTCTCGGCATAACTCAAACCAAAGATGGCCTGAATTCGCACCCGACTGCGTTCAGCATCCCGGTAAGAAATCAGCGAATCTTCGGCTTCGATCAGGTGGCTCAAAATACCTGTGTCGATCGGGCGGACGACATAGAGATAGGCGTCAGGAAAGGCCTTCAGCCGATAGAGTGCGCGAAAGAGGTCAGAGGACACAAAGCGTTGGGCCATGGCCACGCCTGAATCGGCACCCTCAAAGGTAGAGGGCGGCGGTGCCAGGAAGGCCGGAGCCCCCGGCATTTCGGCCCGGGCGAGGATCCGTCCATCACGGTCCAGAACATAGGCGGCTGTAAAGCCGCTATTGGCGGTTTCTCCGGCCAGGAAATGGCTGAAAACCACCGGCGACTGCGACATCGCCGGTGCGGCGTCGTTCAGGTTGGCCGCCATCGGACGGATGTGTTCGCTGATAAAGCTGGTTTGCTCAGAGACGTAGGACCGCGCCACCTTTGCCGAATTTTCGACGACGGTTCGGACCCTCTGGCTGAACCAGCCTTCGACACCGCGATTGACCAGAACCCCAAAGAACAGAGCGACAATAACGGCGGGAGCAACCGCAGCGAACGAAAACAAGCCAACAAATCGAAGGTGTAGTCGAGCGCCGGCGTCATTCGCCCTAGCGTCGATCATTTCAAACAGCCGAAGCCCCACCACCGTGGCAATCGCCAGGATGAGGACCAGATTGAAACCGAGTACGACGAGGATCGCAGTGCTGGCAGGGCTTATCGGCCCGCTCTTGGGCGGCGACGAAACCAGGGCCACGCCTGTCACAGTCAGGATCACTGCAAGGGCGTAAGCTCCGCCTAAGACAGAGCGCGACCTGAGCACCTCCGACCACCAGGACCGGCTGAACCGGGGCGCGGGAAGCTCTGACCCAACTGCGGACATGACTGACGCCATGCGACCAGTTTAGGAGTGAGTGTGCCTCAAAATCAACAGCTATGTGCTATATTAGCTTCATCGCCTGCCGCGAGACATCTCAACGCCCAGATCCTGGATTTTCTTGCGCAGGGTATTGCGGTTAAGGCCGAGGATCTCAGCCGCACGCACCTGGTTGCCCCGGGTAGCAGACAGGGTCAGTTGGATCAGTGGGCGCTCCACTTCCTGCAGGACCCGATCATACAGGCCAGCGGCAGGAACTCCGTCCGGCTGGTCTGCGAAATGCCCGGCAAGATGGCGCTCGACAAGCATGGACAGGGTCACCGGGCCTTCATCAGCGCGAACCGCCGGAGTGTGGTCCTGCAATTCCCGATCGACGATGCGCGCAGTGATCAGTTCCTCGGCGTAGAGGGCACACATCCGCCGGATCAGATTCTCCAGTTCGCGAACATTTCCCGGCCAGGAATGAGCCTTGAGTCGATCTAGAGCGCTGGAATCGATGGTCTTGGCCGGCAGGCCCTCACGGTTGGCGCGGAGCAGGAAGGTGCGGGCCAGATCAGGGATATCCTCCGTGCGGTCTCGCAGGGGCGGCAGCCGGACCGGTGCGACATTCAGCCGGAAGAACAGGTCCTCGCGGAACAGCCCCTGCTGGATCAGTCCGCGCAGGTCGCGATTGGTGGCCGCGATGATCCGCACGTTCGGGCGGCGTCCGGTCTTGGGATTCAGGACGGGTTCAGTGCCGTCGATGACGCGCAGGAGGCGGGTCTGGGCGTCGAGCGGCATGTCGCCGATCTCGTCCAAAAACAAAGTACCGCCATCAGCCTCGATCAGCCGTCCGAGATCACCATCGCCTCGACCAAAGAGCTCGGTCTCAACCCTTTCCCGCGGGACGGCCGCCAGGTTGATAACCACGAACT